>NZ_JARWOV010000206.1 GCF_029868855.1 Nocardia carnea
ATAGTGAACCATGCTGAGGCAGCTGCCATCCGAGAATCGTCGCCATCGGATCCGGCAGGAGAGGTGACCAGTACGCCCGGAGTCGCTGACGGAGCTTAGAACGTGTCGGCCGCCGAGCGGGGCGCCCGGGGGTGTTGTTAACACCTGGGGTCACGCGGCCCCCACCCTCGAGCCGCGGAGCGGCTCCAAAATCACAGCCTGCCCCCTTCACGGAGGGTTTTCCTCGGGGTCTGAGCGGAGGGTTTTGCTCGGGGTCTGAGCGGAGGGTTTCGCTCGAGAGCTGAGCGGAGGGTTTCGCTCGAGATTAGAGCGGAGGGTTTCGCTCGAGATTAGAGCGGACGGTCTACGCCGAGGGCCGAGCGGACAGAGCCCCACCCGCGTCGCCGGAGCCGACGCCGCGACACAGCACGAGTGACACCGAGGCTTGACACAGCCCCACCCTGCGACGCCGGAGGCAGCACCGAAATCACGGCCCGTACCCTGGACGGGTGGATTCGATCGGACAGGTAACGCTTCCTCCCCGGGTCGAGCCGGCCGGAACGCGTAGTTACGAGGTCCGCACCTTCGGTTGCCAGATGAACGTGCACGATTCCGAACGCTTGTCCGGTCTGCTCGAGGATGCGGGCTACACCAGGGCCGCGCCCGGCGCGACGGCCGACCTCGTCGTGTTCAACACCTGCGCGGTGCGGGAGAACGCCGATAACAAGCTGTACGGCACGCTCGGGCACCTCGCGCCGGTCAAGGCCGCGCGCCCGGGTATGCAGATCGCCGTCGGCGGCTGTCTGGCCCAGAAGGATCGCGATACCGTGCTGCGCAAGGCGCCGTGGGTCGATGTGGTTTTCGGCACGCACAACCTCGGTTCGCTACCGGTGCTGCTCGAACGTGCCCGGCACAACGAGGCCGCCGAGGTGGAGATCCTGGAATCGCTGGAGGCCTTTCCGTCGACGCTGCCCGCGCGGCGGGAATCGGCCTACGCGGGGTGGGTCTCGATCTCCGTCGGTTGTAACAACACCTGCACGTTCTGCATCGTGCCGTCCTTGCGCGGCAAGGAGGTCGACCGGCGCCCGGGCGACGTCCTGGCAGAAGTGCAGGCCTTGGTGGACCAGGGCGTTCTCGAGGTGACCCTGCTCGGGCAGAACGTCAATTCCTACGGAGCGTCCTTTGCCGATCCCGAGCAGCCCCGCGACCGCGGCGCGTTCGCGAAACTGCTGCGGGCGTGCGGGGGTATCGACGGGCTGGAGCGGGTGCGTTTCACCTCGCCGCATCCGGCCGAGTTCACCGATGATGTGATCGAGGCGATGGCCGAGACGCCGAATGTGTGCCCGCAACTGCATATGCCACTGCAATCGGGTTCGGACCGGGTGCTGAAGGCGATGCGGCGCTCGTACCGCCAGGCCCGCTTCCTCGGCATCATCGACAAGGTGCGGGCGGCGATGCCGCATGCCGCGATCACCACCGATATCATCGTCGGTTTCCCCGGCGAGACCGAGGAGGATTTCCAGCAGACCCTCGAGGTCGTGCGGAAGGCCCGATTCACCAGCGCTTTCACCTTCCAGTATTCGCCGCGCCCGGGGACCCCGGCGGCGGAGATGGCCGATCAGGTCCCCAAACAGGTGGTGCAGGAGCGCTACGAGCGGCTCATCGCGTTGCAGGATCAGATCTGCCTGGAGGCCAATCGGGACCTGGTCGGGACCGAGGTGGAACTGCTGGTGGCCGATGGTGCCGGGAAGAAGAATGCCGCCACCGCCCGGATGAGCGGGCGCGCCCGCGACGGCCGGCTGGTGCATTTCCGGCCCGAGGGTGCGGCCGAGCCGATCCGGCCGGGCGATGTGGTCACCGTGGCGGTGACGGGCGCGGCACCGCACCATCTCGTTGCCGACAGCGGGGTCCGGACGCATCGGCGTACCCGTGCCGGTGACGCCCACGAGGCCGGGACCACACCGAAGACCGCGCCCATCGGGGTGGGCCTCGGGTTGCCGCGGATCGGTGCGCCGGAGCCGGAGCCGGTCGGCTCGGGATGCTCCACCGGGTGTGGGGTATGACCCTGCCGGGTGACGACGATCGGGAGCCGCCGGACGAGTCCGGCGCTTCCGGCCCGGCGCAGTCGCCGTCCGGAGATCCGGCGGCGCGAGACGACGAATCAGCCGATGGAAACGAGGACGCAGTGAACCCGGCCGAGACGACCGAGAAGTTCGAGGAGTACCGCGAGGACCTGGACGCGGTGGAACGCCGGATCGCCGGGGAGATCGACCCCGGGGTGCGCGCCATGGTGGTGGCGGGTGCGGTATTCGTCCTGCTGATATCGCTGGTGCTGCCGCATGCCGGCGGTGCGCGCGGTTTCGATGTGCTGCTCGGTTCGGAAGTGGCGAGCCTCGAGCACATCGGGTTGCCGTCGCGGATCTTCGTCTGGTTCGTGCTGGTGTTCGGGATCGGGTTCTCGCTGCTGGCACTGATGACCCGGCGCTGGGTACTCGCGTGGCTGGCGGTGGCCGGGTCGGCGATCGCCAGTGCGTTCGGTGTGTTCTCGATCTGGCACCGGCAGACGCCGGGGATCAACAACTATGTGGGTGCGGGTCCGGGGTTCGGGCTGATCCTGGGCACGCTCGCGATCATGGTGCTGACCTTCCATTGGGTGAAGGTCGTATGGAGCCGTACCGCGCTGCAGCTCGCGGCGGAGGAACAGCGGCGCATCGCCGCGGCCCGCGACGAGGAACGCGAGCGGCGCCGGCGGCTCGGCGAGGACTGAGCCCGGCGCGGAATGGCGCGCCGGATGATCACCGGCGCGACCCACGCTGCTCAGAGATTGCTGACCGCGCCCTCCGCGGCTTCGGCCCATTCGCGCCACTGCCGGGCCTGTTCGAGTGCCTTCTCCGCATCGCGGGTCTTACCCGCGGCGCTGGCCTTCGCCGCCTGCTCTTCGAACTGCGCCACCCGTTCCCGGAACTGTGCGGCCCGGGCCAGCGCCTCCGGATCGGTCCGGCGCCACTGCGCGTCCACCGCCTGGCGCACCCGCTTCTCCAGTGCCCGCAGCCGGCCTTCCAGGTCGTGCATCCGCTCGCGGGGCACTTTTCCGACGGCATCCCAGCGTTCCTGCAGGTCCCGCAGTGCCGCCCGGGCGCCTTCGAGATCGGTGTCGGGGTCGATCAGCGGTTCGTAGCTGCTGAGCAGCTCTTCCTTCGCTGTCGCATTATCGGCGAATTCGGCGTCGCGTTCGGACGCCGCGGCGTTGCGGGCGGCGAAGAACACATCCTGAGCGCTCTTGAAACGCCGCCACAGCGCTTCGTCGGCCTCCCGCGGCGCCCGGCCGGCGTTCTTCCACTCGACGAGGAGCTCCCGGAAAACCGCGGCTGTCGCCGGCCAATCGGTGGAACCGGACAGTTCCTCGGCGCGCACGCACAGTTCTTCCTTCCGGGACTTGGCGGCGGCGCGTTCCCGGTCGAGTTCGGCGAAATGCGCGCCGCGCCGGCGGTTGAACGCCTCGCGTGCCTTCGAGTACCGCCGCCACAGCGCATCGTCTACCTTGCGGTCGACTCCCCGGATAGTTTTCCATTCGTCGAGGATTTCGCGGAGCCGGTCGCCGGCCGCTTTCCATTGGGTGGATTCCGCGGCGATCTGCTCGGCCTCGGCGGCGAGCGCCTCTTTGCGTTCGGTGTGCTCGTGCCGGGTGCGCTCTTTCTCCTCCTTGGCGTGCGCGGCCGCTTCCTCGGAATGTTCGGCGATGGCGCGCAGTCGGGCCGCCAGCCCCTCGATATCGCCGATGACGGCTGCCGTGGGCAGGGTTTCGGCCAGCGCCAGGGCGGCGGCTTTGGTCTTGCGGGCGTCGGTGCCGGCGGCGAGGCGGGCCTCGAGCAGGGCGACCTCGGTGGCGAGATCGTCGAAGCGGCGGCCGAAATGCGCGAGTCCTTCGGCGGCGTTACCGGCCTGCCAGGAGCCGACGATCCGTTCCCCTTCGGAGGTCTTCACCCACGCGGTGCCGTCCTCGTCCACCCGGCCCCATCTGCTCGGATCCGTGGTGGTGGGCACCACGACCGGATGTGGATGTTCGGTGGCCGGGCCCGCCGGTTTCATCGCTGCGGGCGACGGATGCGGCTCTCCGGGTTTGGGACGGTTACCGGGCTTGGGAGCGGGCGACGGGCGACCGGCGGTGCCGGGGCCGGGTTTGGCGGTTCCGTTGCTGTGGGTCATTGCTCCTCGTCCCTGCCGCGCGTCACGGCTGCCTGGTTTACGCGCTGCGCATTATGGCTATGCTCTGCTCATTCTGGCTACGCCCGTTCGATCTGGCCACATCCGCCGGTCGGTTCGGCCCGCGCGGGGCGCGGGGCCGGCGGGCCACCCACTATCGGGCACGTTCCGGGCCGCCGCTTCGCCGAACCGGCACATACGGCCCGACCTGCGGATCCGGACCGACCGGTACCTCTTCCGGATATCTCGCACCCTAGCAATTACCACCGGGTTTCCGGGAGAGACACTCATACCCGTTCGCCGGGCACGGTCGCGCCGGAGCCACCGAGCGCGGCACCGCTGAACGAGCACGGGCTACGGTTGACGTCGTGTTCTGTCTTGCGGCTCTCATCCCCTCGCCGCCGGTTCTGGTGCCCGAACTGTGCGGCGGCGCGGCGCCCGCCGGTGCGGCGGCCCCGGCGGCCTCGGGAGAACCTGCCGTGGCCGCACTGCGGGCCGCTGTCGTCACCATCGGGCGGGAGCTGGCCGGGGCGGCCGCACAGTGGACCGTGCTCGGGGTCGGCGCCACCGAACAGGAGTACGACTCCGGCACCGCGGGCACGTTCCGGGGTTTCGGTCCGGAGGTGACGGTATCGCTGGGCGGGCCGCCCGAAACGTCCGGGCCGGATCCCGACCTGCCGTTGGCAGTACTCATCGCCGGCTGGTTGCGTGGGGCGGTGGCGCCGGGTGCGCTGGTTCGGGCGCAGTTGCTCGCCACCGACAACTCGCCGGCGCGGTGCGCCGAGGCAGGCGCCAAATTACGGGCCGAACTCGATTCGGTGGATGAGCCGCGGGCAGTCCTGGTTGTCGCGGACGGTGCCGCAACGTTGTCGAAGGCCGCACCGGGCTATTTCGACCCCCGCGCGGAGGCGGTGCAGACCGGATTGGAGCAGGCCCTGAGCGCGGGAGACCGGGCCGCGCTGCTCGATCTGGATCCCGCGCTGTGCGCCGAGGTGATGCTGGCCGGGCGGCCCGCGTACCAGGCGCTGGCCGGGCTCTTCGCCGGTGATGCCGAACCGCCGGTGGTCGCCGAGCGGTACCGGGACGCGCCCTACGGGGTCGGTTATTACGCGGCGCTGTGGCGACCGGGTGGGGCCGGCCGGTGACCGAGACCATTCGCCCGGTCGCGGTGGTCGGCCCGACCGCCACCGGGAAATCGGACCTCGCGCTCGAGCTGGCCGAACGGCTCGACGGTGAAATCGTCAATATCGACGCCATGCAGCTGTACCGGGGGATGGATATCGGGACCGCGAAACTCCCGCCGGACCAGCGCCGCGGTATCCCTCATCACCAGCTCGACGTCCTCGACGTGACCGAAACCGCGACGGTCGCCGCCTACCAGGCGGCGGCATCGGCCGATATCGAGGCGATCATGGCGCGCGGGCGGCTGCCGATCGTCGTGGGCGGTTCGATGATGTATGTCCAGGCGCTGCTGGACCAGTGGGAATTCCCGGCCACCGATCCACAGGTGCGGGCGAAATGGGAAGCGCTGCTGGCGGAGGAGGGCGTCGCCGCGGTGCATGAGGCGTTGCGGCGGGCGGACCCGGCCGCCGCGGCCACCATTCTGCCCACCGACGGCCGCCGGATGGTGCGCGCGTTGGAGGTCGTCGAACTGACCGGGAAACCCTTCGCGGCGTCCGCGCCGGCGGTCGGGGAACCGCGCTGGGGAACCCGGATCCTGGGCGTGGACCGCGATACCGCCGAACTGGACGCGCGGATTGCGCAGCGTACGGCGTCGATGTTCGAAACGGGCCTGGTCGAGGAGGTGCGCGGGCTTACCGGCCGTGGTTTGCGGGAGGGGCAGACCGCGCGCCGTGCGATCGGGTACGCCCAGGTGCTGGCATACCTGGATCAGGAGTACGACCTGGACGCGGCGCGCGAACGCACCTTCATCGGCACCCGCCGCTACGTCCGGCGGCAACGCTCCTGGTTCCGGCGGGATCATCGGGTGCGCTGGGTGGATGCGGCGAACCCGGACGCCACCGAGATCGCCCTGTCGCTCCTGGAAGACCTTGTGGGCACCGGCCCCGCGCGCCCGGGCGCAGTCTCCTACGTGGGTCTCGGCGTGTCCGGCGCTCACGGCAGATCCGGGTGCCCTGCGTGGGGTGCCGGTGCGGCGCCTGATCCTGCTGCGCCGGCTGTGTCCCCGCCGGTACCCGACCCGCACGCGCCGGCGATGCCCGACCCCACGGGATCCGCGGCGGAGCAACACACAACGAAGGAGACGCCACGGCCGTGACCCGGCAGATACGCAGCCGCAATGCCGCCGTCCAGGTGTGGACGGCCTATCTGGACAACCGGGCCACCCGGAATCGGGACGGCCGGTTCCTGGTGCACGGAGTCCGGCCGATCACGCAGGCACTGGCCTGTGACTGGCCATTGGAAACCCTGCTGTACCGGCTGGGCGATGATCCCGGACTGTCCTCGTGGGCGCGTGATGTACTCGACAGCAGCCCGGTGCCGGCCGTCGGGCTGGCGCCGGAGCTGATGGCGGAACTGGGGGAGAAGAGCACAGGCGCCCCGGAACTGGTCGCGGTCGCCGAGCAGGCTCCCGCTGCCGAGCTGGCCACCCACGAGGCCGGTGACCCGGGTGAAGCCCCCGTGGTCGTCGTATTCGATCGACCGAACTCGCCGGGGAACCTGGGCACCCTCATCCGGTCCGCCGATGCGTTCGGTGCTTCGGCGGTGGTGGTCAGCGGGCACGGCGCCGATCAGTACGACCCGCGGTGCGTTCGCGCGTCCACCGGTTCGCTGTTTTCGATGCCGGTGTTCCGGGTGGCGGGTCCGGCGGACGTGCTCGCCTTCCGGGACCGGCAGGTTCGACGGGGCATACCCACGCGGATTGTCGGCACCGACGAGCGCGGCGACCGCGCCGTCTTCGACCAGGATCTGATCGATGCCACGATCCTGGTGCTCGGTAACGAGACCAGCGGTATGAGCGCCGCGTGGTCGGCGGCCTGCGACGATACGGTCACCATTCCGATGGGCGGTACCGCCAGCTCGCTGGGTGCGCCGTCGGCGGCGGCAGTGGCGTTGTACGAAATTTCCCGGCAGCGCCGGACGTTTGCCAGATGAGGATCGTATTGCGAACCGAGGAGAACCGACCGACGTGCACGGAGGCGAAGACGTGAGCACCCGCAGCGGGGAAGCCGTCGAATTCACCAAGGGTCACGGCACCCAGAACGACTTCGTGGTGCTGCCCGACCCGCAGGTGCGGCTGGACCTCACTCCCGCCCGTGTGGCCGCGCTGTGTGACCGGCGCCGCGGGCTCGGTGCCGACGGCGTGCTGCGTGTCGCGCCCGCCGGCCGGCTACACGCGGCCGGCGTGCTGGCGGAGCTCCCCACCGGGGTGGGACCGGACGATTGGTTCATGGATTACCGCAACGCCGACGGTTCGGTTGCCGAGATGTGCGGTAACGGGGTGCGCGTTTTCGCCCACTATCTGGCGAGCCGCGGGCTGGTCGGAAGCGACCGTTTCGTGGTGGGCAGCCGGGCGGGCGCGCGCCCGGTCGTCGTGCACACCGCCGGTGCGGTACTCGGTGAGGTGACCGTGGATATGGGCGCCCTGCGGGTGCTCGGGAAATCCACGGCCACGCTGGCCGGTTGGGGTTACGGCGGGCTGGGTGTGGATGTCGGCAATCCGCATCTCGCCTGCGTCGACAGCTCGTTGACAGCCGAATCGCTGGCGAAACTGGATCTCACGGCACCCCCCGGATACGACCCCGATATGTTCCCGCGGGGGGTCAATGTCGAGATCCTGACCGGGCTCGATGCCGGCGGCGGTGTCGATATGCGGGTGTACGAGCGAGGCGTCGGCGAGACGCGGTCCTGCGGTACCGGCACGGTCGCGGCGGCGGCCGCGGCGCTGGCGGCGGACGGTTTCGATCTGGCCGCAGACAGCGGTGAGGTCACCGTCCGGGTTCCCGGCGGCCGGGTCCGGGTCGGTGTGAGCGCGGGCGCGGCGTGGTTGCGCGGCCCGTCCGAACTGGTGGCGAGCGGTGAGCTGGCCGCGGACTGGTGGGATGCGCAGTAAGCCCCCTACCGGGAAATTCGAATGCGCCGACCAGCGCATGGTGGCAGCATGGAAGGTGTATGAGAAGCACTGAAACGTCCGGGACCGGCGAATGGTCCCATGAAGCGTTCGACGCGGAATCGTCCGGATACGATCCGGGCGATTGCGGGAACGCCGTCGATAGCAGCGTCGCGGGCCGCGACGGCGGTGATGCTGTGCCCGGTCGCCGGGACGGCTGGACCGCCGATCCCACCACCGGTGAACTCCAATTGGAGGATCGCAGCGCGCTACGGCGTATTGCCGGCCTGTCCACCGAGCTCACCGATATCACCGAGGTCGAATACCGGCAGCTGCGCTTGGAGCGCGTGGTGCTGGTCGGTGTCTGGACCGAGGGCAGCGCCGCAAGCGCCGACGCGAGTATGGCCGAATTGGCCCGGCTCGCCGAAACCGCGGGGTCCGAGGTACTCGAGGCACTCATCCAGCGCCGGGACCGCCCCGATCCGGCTACCTACATCGGTTCCGGTAAGGCCGAGGAACTGCGCGCGGTGGTGTTGTCCACCGGCGCGGATACCGTCATCTGTGACGGTGAGTTGACGCCTGCCCAGCTGACCGCGCTGGAGAAGGTCGTCAAGGTCAAGGTGGTCGATCGGACCGCGCTGATCCTCGATATCTTCGCCCAGCACGCCACCTCACGTGAAGGTAAGGCGCAGGTCGCGCTCGCGCAGATGGAGTACATGCTGCCGCGACTGCGCGGCTGGGGTGAGTCCATGTCGCGGCAGGCGGGCGGCCGGGCCGGTAGCAACGGCGGTGTGGGTCTGCGCGGTCCCGGTGAGACCAAGATCGAGACCGATCGCCGCCGGATCCGGGAGCGGATGGCCAAGCTGCGCCGCGAGATCCGCGAGATGAAAACCGCCCGCGACACCAAACGCGCGCGCCGCACATCGAGCGGTGTGCCGGCGGTGGCGATCGTGGGCTACACCAACGCCGGTAAATCGAGTCTGATGAACGCGCTGACCGGCTCCGGGGTGCTGGTGCAGGATGCGCTGTTCGCCACGCTGGATCCGACCACCCGCCGGGCGCAGCTCGACGACGGCCGCGAGGTGGTGTTCACCGATACCGTCGGATTCGTCCGGCATCTGCCGACCCAGCTGGTCGAGGCCTTCCGCTCCACGCTGGAGGAGGTCACCGGCGCCGATCTGCTGCTGCACGTGGTGGACGGTTCCGATGCGCTGCCGGCCGAGCAGATCAAGGCGGTACGCGAGGTCGTCACCGATGTGGTGCGCGAATCGGGGCAGCCGGCGCCGCCGGAACTGCTCGTGGTCAACAAGATCGACGAGATCGATCCGGTGGAGCTGACCAGGCTGCGCGGCATGCTCCCGGATGCCGAATTCGTATCCGTGCACAAGGATCTCGGTATCGAACAGTTGCGGACCAGGCTCGGCGAGGTACTCGGCGGGCTGGATGTGGAAGTGAGCGTATTGCTTCCGTACAGCCGCGGCGATCTGCTGGCCCGGATCCATGCCGACGGCCGGATCGCGCAGTCCGAGCACACCGAGCACGGCACCCGGGTACAGGCGCGGGTTCCGCGCGCGCTCGCTGCCGCGCTGTCCGATTACGCGCATGCCGGGGCCGCCGAAACGTGACGGTTACCGGCGCGCGTCGGCCGCGAAAAATTCGGCCGCCGAAGTGTGGGACTTCGCATAACCGGGTGTGATTACCGCTGATGTCGATTCACAATCAATATCGATCGACTTCAGGAGGGATTCATGACGTACACGGGCGAGCGTTCCACCGCCGCCGGGGATCGTCGGCGCGGCGATTCGGAACCACCGCGGCTCAGCGACGGGGCGCCGCTGTCGGTCGACCTCGGCGCGGCCGATCTCCGGATCCTGGAGGCGCTACTGGCGCCGGTGCGGGCGTGGAGCGATCCCCGGTTCTTCGGATTGTCGAATATTCCCGACTCCGGGCCGGTGCTGCTGGTGGCGAACCACAATCTGCTCGGCCTGATCGATGCCCCGCTGCTGCTTCCGGAGGTACTGCGCCGGCGCGGCCGGCTGATTCGTGGGCTCGCCGAGAATGTCCTGATCCGCGTTCCGGGTGTGCGGCATATGCTGCACCACTACGGTTCGGTGCGCGGAACCCGGGAGAACTGCCGGACACTGCTCGAACACGGTGAAGCGGTGATCGTCTTTCCCGGCGGAGGTCGCGAGGCGATCCGCCGCAAAGGCGAGAAGTACACATTGCGCTGGGAGGGTCGCACCGGTTTCGCCCGGATGGCGATCGAATGCGGGGCGCCGATCCTGCCGGTGGCGATGATCGGGATCGACGACGCCTACGACATCCTCGCCGACAAGGACGACCTGCTTCTGCGTCCGCTGCGGCGCGTGGTCGAGGCGCTCGGCATCCATGCCGAGCTCACCCCGCCGCTGGTACGCGGACTGGGACCGACGGCAATACCTCGCCCCGAGCGGTTCTATTTCTCGGTCGGGACCGCGATCGATCCGCAGCCGTGGCGTGAGGCGCACGACCTCGACGAGGCCGCGCAGCAGTTGTCCCTGGTGGTGCAGAAGGCCGTGCGCGAGGAATTGACCTTCCTGCTCGGTGAACGCGACCGCGACCGCGGCCGGACTCTCACCGGGCGCCTGCGCGAACTGCTTCCGGTCTGAGGGCCGTCGCGCACCCACCTCGCCGCGGGTGAATGGTAAGGCGGAGCGGAGATCGACCCTGGAGCAGGAGCACCAGCGAATTCCAGGCGTGAAGTAAACAACCATTCGCACTCCGGGTACGGTGGATCACAGCGACGGGCCGGTGCGGCCCCGTCGGAGTGTTCACTAGGAGGTAGGTGTGGAGCGCACACTGTTCGAACCCGAGCACGACCTGTTCCGGGAGTCGTACCGCAAGTTTCTCGAGACGCATGTGGCGCCGTTCCACGACCAGTGGGCGGAGCAGGGGGTCGTGGACCGTTCCGTCTGGCTCGAGGCCGGTAAGCAGGGCTTCCTCGGCATGGCGATGCCGGAGGAGTACGGCGGCGGCGGCGTGAAGGATTTCCGCTACAACTCGATCATCACCGAGGAGACGGTGCGCGGACAGTACTCCGGCCTCGGCTTCTCGCTGCACAACGATGTCATCGCGCCGTACCTGCTGGAGCTGGCCAACGAGGAGCAGAAGAAGCGCTGGCTGCCCAAGTTCTGTTCCGGTGAGCTCATCACCGCCATCGCGATGACCGAACCGGGTACCGGCTCGGACCTGCAGGGCATCAAGACCCGTGCGGTCCGCGACGGTGACGACTGGGTGCTCAACGGTGCGAAGACCTTCATCACCAACGGCATCAACTCCGATATCGTCATCGTGGTCGCGCAGACCGACCCCGAAAAGGGCGCGATGGGTTTCAGTCTGCTGGTGGTCGAGCGCGGGATGCCGGGCTTCGAACGCGGCCGCAACCTGGACAAGCTCGGGCTCAAGGCGCAGGACACCGCCGAACTCAGCTTCACCGATGTCCGGGTGCCCGCCGCGAATCTGCTCGGCCAGGAAGGTATGGGCTTCATCCACCTGATGCAGAACCTGCCGCAGGAGCGGCTCTCGATCGCCGTTATGGCGGCCGCGGCAATGGAAACCTGCCTCGAATACACCTGCCAGTACGTGCGTGATCGCAAGGCGTTCGGCAAACCGATCGGCGCCCTGCAGAACACCCGGTTCGTGCTCGCCGAGCTGGCCACCAAGACCACCGCGGTGCGGGTGCTGGTGGACCGTTGTATCACCGAGCTGAACGCGGGCACGCTGTCGGTCGAGGACGCGGCCATGGCCAAGTGGTGGAGCACCGAGGAGCAGGTCGCGCTGATCGACCGCTGCCTGCAACTGCACGGCGGGTACGGCTATATGCGCGAATACCCGATCGCCCAGGCATACCTTGATGCGCGGGTGCAGACGATCTACGGCGGCACCACCGAGATCATGAAGGAAATCATCGGGCGGTCGCTGAAGCTGTCCTGATCGGAGTGGTTCCGGGTCCCATTCGAGGACTCCGTTCTGCTCGCCGCACCGATAACGCGTGACGGTGCTTTCACCCGGTGGTTCGAGGACGACCGGCGCAGCGGCAGCCATCTGCCACCGGGTGAGAGCAGATCAGTCCAGAACGGTTGCGAGTTGTTTTCGAGGAGCTCCTCCAGGCCCGCCACGCCCATCTCCCTGCCGATGCGTTTCCCGTCGGCGCTGAAAACCGCTCCGGAAAACCCGTAATCGGAGTTGTTGGCGATGCGTACCGCATCATCGTCGTCGTCATAGGCGATGATGGAGAGCGCCGGGCCGAACACTTCCTGCTGGGCGATGCAGTCCCGAAACCTGTCGGCACCGATCGTTAGCCTCGCGCGCATGGGTCTTGCAGTGAGTACACATCACTACGCCGAAGCAATGGCGGACAACGATTCCGAGTACATCGGGGAATTGAGGGCGGAGCTCCGCGCTCTGAACGACCTGCTGGCGGGTGAGGGGCTACCGGTGCACGAGGAACCGCCGCACCGCGGCGCGACCGCCGCGCGTAGCCGCATCGGCAGTGTTCCCTACAGTTTCGTCCATTATCTGCGGCGTGCCTACGCCCGTGCCCACGAGTACCCCGATCAGCCCTTGGAACCGGTTGGCGCGGGGGAGGATCCGTCCGACGATCCGGCTGTCGACCAACTCCGATACATGTTCGAATCCCATCTGCTGTGCCACTCCGACTGCGAGGGCTACTACCTGCCGGTCGAGTTCGACGAAGTGCTCTACCCGGACGACGAACTCGGCATTCCCGGTGGGATGGTCGGATCGAGCGCCGCGCTGCTGAGTGAACTCGTCTACGTCGCACCGTATCTCGGCATCACCCTCGCCGACGGCGAACTGTCCGACGCCGAGATCGAGCGGATCTACCACGAGAGCGGCGCCGATACCCACCCGTTGTACCGCGAACGCGAAACCTGGGTGCTGTTCTACGAGGCTGCCCGGGTCTCGGTGGCGAATCGCACCGTGATCACTTTCTGCTGACAAAAGCGGCGCGGGGTGTGCCTCGGACACGCCGCGCCGCTGCTGCCGGAGCCGGAATCAGGAACGCCCGGAACTCGGCTCGCGACCGGGCCCGGTAACCAAGGGCAGATCGAGGGTCGTGCGGATACCGGGTTCCGCGGCCACCACCGCGGGAATGGCATTGACCACGCGCATCGCGGTGGCGACCAGCCCGGCATGGTTGTGATCTCCGTGATCGCTGGAGAGGCAGATATCCATGCTGTAGTGCGGTTCACCGGTGATCTCCACCCGGTAGGAGCCGCCCTCCTGCGCGGGCTGGGGCCACTCCGGGGCGAGATCGGCGCGTAGCCGGGTGACATGCTCGAGCACCGTCACCACCTGGTCACCGGCCATTCCGCGGACCTCGAACCGCAGCCCGGCGGTGGTGCCGGCCGAGATCGCGCCCGCCGCTATCTCGAAATCCTCCGGCGCGGGAATTCTTTCGTGGGTTTCGGCGACGCTGTCCAGTTCCACCCCGAGTCCGGCCGCCAATTGCCGCACCACGCTGCCCCAGGCCAGCGACAGCACCCCGGGCTGGAGCAACATCGGGGTCTCGTCCATCGGCTTCCCGAACCCCATGATGTCGAACATCACGGCCGCGTTGTCGTAGGTGGCGTAGTCGACGATCTCCATACAGCGGATCCGATCGACCCGGCGGCAGGTACCCGCGAGCGCCAAGGGCAGGAGATCATTGGCGAAGCCGGGGTCGATACCGTTGACGAACAGCGAGGCGCCGCCCGCCGCCGCGGCCTCCTCGACGGGGCGCAACAGGTCGTCCGGCAGGACTTTCCACGGGTACTGCAGGAAGACCGGGGCGCTGGCCACGATATCGACACCCGCCGACAGGATCGTCCGCAGATCTTCGAGGGCCTCCATGAGCCGGTTGTCGGTCATCGCCGTGTAGACCACGACATCGGGTTTCGTGGCGAGTAGCGCCGCCGAATCGGTGGTCGCCGAGATTCCGGTCCGGATGTCGAGTCCGGCGAGCTCACCGGCGTCGCGGCCCTCCTTCTCACTGCTGGACACCCGGACGCCGACGAGTTCGAGCCGCGGGTCGTCGATGATGCCGGCCAGGGCGTGTTTGCCGACATTGCCGGTGCCCCAGTGCACAACGCGATAGGTCATGATGTCTCCTCACAGATCCGGGATCGGCATATCGAGATTCGGGGCGATCAGTCCGCCGTCGGTTTCGATCACTTTGCCGGTCAGGTAGCCGCCGGCGGGAGAAGCCAGGAACAGGGCGGTGGCCGCGATATCCGCCGGATCGCCGATCC
The DNA here is from genome assembly GCF_029868855.1 of Nocardia carnea. Lineage (GTDB taxonomy): Bacteria > Actinomycetota > Actinomycetes > Mycobacteriales > Mycobacteriaceae > Nocardia > Nocardia carnea_A. The sequence continues at coordinate 14,542 of NZ_JARWOV010000206.1, forward strand.
GGCCCAGCGGGGTCGCCTTCTCCAGCGCCCCCCGCAGGTTGTCGTCGTCGGCGACCACTTTCAAAGAGGAGGTCGAGATGGAGCCGGGGGCGATGGCGTTGACCCGGATACGCGGGCACAGATCCATTGCGGCCAGCCGGGTGTAGTGCGCGAGCGCGGCCTTCGCGGTGCCGTAGGCGGCGAAGGCCCGCCCCGGGAGCCGGCCCATGGTCGAGGTGATATTGATGATCGAACCGCCGTCGGCGGTATCCAGCATGATCGGCACGGCGGCGCGGACCAGGGCGTGGGCATTGGCGACATTGAACTCGAATGCCTCGGTCATGGTGTCCGGGGAGGTGTCGAGCAGCGGCCTCGGCATCGCGCCGCCGACATTGTTCACCACGATGTCGAGACGGCCGAATTCCGCGGCGGCGGCACCGGCCAATGCGGCGCAGGCGTCGGCGTCGGAGAGATCGGCCACCACGGTATGGGCGCGCCGGCCGAGATCGCGGATCTGCCCGGCGACCGCGTTCAGATCGCTTTCGGTGCGGGCAGCGATCACTACGTCCGCGCCGGCCTCGGCGAAGCCCAGCGCGATCGCGGCGCCGAGGCCGCGTCCGGCGCCGGTGACGATCGCGACTCGGTCGTCGAGCCGGAACCTGTCCAGAATCATGGGCTCCTCCTGCAGGGTCTACTACGCTGATGACGGATATTCGACAAACTGGTACCGAATAGTCGATGCAGTGTAGGGCCCGGCCGGGCCGGCGACAAGGGAGCGGACAAAGATGGCGGCTTCGGGATCCCCGCCCACCCGGCGGGTGGTGGCGGTGGTCGAACTGCTTGCGGAGTCACCGCGGGCGCTCACGGTATCCGAGATCACGGACCGGCTCTCGCTGGCCCGGGCGACGGTGACGGCCGTGCTGACCGAACTGTGCGCCGCGGAGTGGGTGATCCGCGATGCGAGCCTGGCGTACCGCCCGGGGCCCGCCCTGTCCCGGCTGACCCGACCGGAGGCCGTCGAGGCCGGCGCGGCCGTCAGCGCGGAATTGGCGGCCCTGGCCGAGGCGGCGGGTTGCGGGGCGACACTGAGCCGGATCGCCGGTGATCGGCTCACCATCGTCGCGAAACACTATGCGGGCGAAACGATCGTGCCGGGTCTATCGGTGGGGCAGTCGGTTCCCCTGGCGTATCCGGCCGGGGCGGCGGTGATGCCGTGGCGGCCGGTGGACGAACGAGAACGGTGGCTGCGCTCGGCGGCCGGGCGGGAAGGCGCGCGAGACCTGCTCTACTTCGTCACAACCTACGGATTCGCGATGTTCCGGCCGAAGGACGACGATGCCGGGCTGGTCGATGTCCTCACGGAGCTGTTCGGCGCGCTCGGCGCCGAACTCCTGCAGCCCGGGCTGCGCGCGAAACTACTACGCCAGCTCTCGAGACTGACCTCGCGGGCATACACCGCGGCCGATATCGCGACCCCGCAACCGCTCCCGGTCAGTTACGTCTCCGCGCCGGTGTTCCGCGGCGACGAGGTGCCTTACGAAGTCCAGTTCGGCCCGCTGCGTGCGGAGGTGGGCCCGGCCGATCGGGCGCGCTATGCCCAACTGATCAAAGTGGGAGCCCAGGCGATTTCGGTGGCACTGGAAGCCCGTGAGCAGCCTGCTGCCGGATCCTAGCCGCGTGGATCGGGAGGCCCCGGCCCAGAGCGCAATCGGGAACAGTGCCCGGCGACCGTGCTCGTTCGCTGCGTTGCCGATCGCCGAGTTCTCTGTGCGAATTCGGAGGTCATCGTCGGCTATCCGGTGTCGACTTCGGCGCCGGATAGATGGCCGGCCGTTCAGCCGTCGCGCAGCAGGTCGACGATCATGCGCGGGGTCCAATGCCCCGCCGCGCCCGGGCGGGTGGCCAGGTAGGCGGCGGCCTCGGTGGCGGACCAGCGATGCGCTGCACGCAGACCGGTGGCGATCCGGCGCAGATATGGCGGTGCCGGTGGGTTACCGGGCAGGTCGCGCCAGCGCCGGTCGGCGGTGCACGTCACGATCGGCACGCCTTCGTAGGAGCCGGGACAGATCAGGGTTTCGTATCGGCCGGGGCCGAACCGCGACCGGCCGGTGCGGAGGACCTCGGTGAGGTCCAAATCGGTTCCGGGGGGCCGGTACATCTCCTGCGCGGCGATATCGCTGAACTGAGAGTTGGTGAGCAGGTAGGCGCGAGCCGGGGTTTCGGCCGGTGTCATGGGGTCGTAGAAGGCCCGCCCGCCGGTCCAGATCGCCGATTCGGTGGCGAAATAGAGCAATCCCGGAAGGACGATTCCGATCGACCGGGCGGGCGGCGTCCGGTCGCGGCAACCGCGAGCCGGCTGCGGGCCGCAGCCATGCGCGTCCGGCGTGGCCACGGCACCGTCCGGGGTATCGCCGGTGAGGTAACAACCGAGGCGGCTGGGGTCCGCGTTCGACCCGTAGGCCGCGTACCACACCAACTCCGGGCTACCGGTGCCGTCGGCGCCGGACCGTGGACGGGCGGCCGAAATGCTGTGGCGGGCCATCCGAATTCACCCCGTTCCGTTGCACCCCGCCCGCTCGAGCCGGCGGGACCCGCCGGTGTTTCTTCGCGGACCGTGTCGTCCCGGTCCGGCGCCGCAACCACAGCCCGCCGGGCGATCCGCGGCGGCGCCGTGGGGCAGTGCTGCTCAGATCTTGCGGATCACCGTGACGACCTTGCCGAGAATGCGCGCGTCATTACCCGGGATGGGCTCGAACAGCGGGTTGTGCGGCATCAGCCAGACATCCTCACCGCTGCGTTTGAAGGTTTTGACCGTGGCCTCGCCGTCGAGCATCGCGGCGACGATATCGCCGTTGTCGGCCACGTTCTGCTGTCGCACCACCACCCAGTCGCCGTCGCAGATCGCGGCGTCGACCATGGATTCACCGACGACTTTCAGCAGGAACAGCGAGCCGTCGCCTACCAGTTCGCGGGGTAGTGGGAACACGTCCTCCACCGCCTGTTCGGCCAGGATCGGGCCACCGGCGGCGATCCGCCCGAGCACCGGTACGTAGGTGGGGATGGGATGGTCGGCGTTGCTGTCCTCGGTGGCCGGGACCGCACCGGCGGCCACCGCGGTATCGGCGGGTGCCAGTGTGGTGACCGAACGGACGGCTTCGTCCATACCGCGTACATCCACGGCACGCGGACGGTTGGGGTCGCGGCGTAGATACCCCTTGCGTTCCAGGGTGCGCAACTGGTGGGCGACCGAGGACGTGGAGTTCAACCCGACCGCGTCGCCGATCTCGCGGATGCTGGGCGGGTAGCCGCGCAGGCTCACCGAGGAACGGATCACGTCGAGCACTTTGCGCTGACGCACGGTGAGATCCGCCCCGGTCGCCGCCGGCCCGGGGCCGGTGCCGGTCTCGGCTCCGTCACCCGTGTCGTCTGATTGGCTCACCACAACCGCCCTTTCTCGTCGGTCTCCGCATCCGGTGGACCCGCACCCGGCGGGCGGATCCGCTCCGGACGTGCCCGAAGTTCATACCGTGCAGTGAATCTAGTCCGACCGCTGCGATCTATCAAACATCTGTTCGAGGTATGTCCGGCGTTGCTACTGACATCATGCCCCTTCGCGTGGTAGAAATCGAACATCAGTTCGTCGAACATTTGATCGAATACAGCCCGAGGTTCCGCGAGCGACCAGCACGGAGGTCCATCCGATGAACACTGCGATCAGCGTGACCGGCACCGGTGCGTGGGAAGACGCCACCACCCGAACGGCACTCGTTCCCATCCCGGCCGGGGAGGCCGGAACGCGCCGTCAGGGTGAGGGTGGGTCACCGGTGCTCGTCTCGCACCCCGGTCGCGGGGGGCCGGCCCCCGCCCCCCGCGGGGGGGCCGGGGGGGGCCCCCCCCCCCCCCCCCGCGGGGGGGGGGCCGCCCCCGGGGGGGGGCCCCCCCCCCCGGGGGGGGCCCCGCCCGGCCCGCGCCCCCGCGGCGCCGGGCCGGGCCGCGCGACCGGCGTGCGAG
>NZ_JARWOV010000207.1 GCF_029868855.1 Nocardia carnea
GATGAAGCCGCGGCGAGTTGTAGAAATGGTGTGAGGAGTCGGTCGCGGTGTTAGGGGCAGGCATTTTTGTTTCTAAAACATGTGTTTTACGGGGTGATGGTCGCGATATCCTCCCTATAGGTCACCCCCTCGCCCCGCCCCCCCCGCCCCGGGGGGGCCCCGCCCCCCCCGGGGGCCCCCCCCCCCCCCCAAACCTCGGCGCCGGCCCGGGCCCCCGGGGCGCCCGCGGCCGCCGTCGCCGCGGATCTCGGCGCCACCACCGCGCCCATGCCGCCCGGACTGGGCGACGGTTCGGGCGTGGTCGTCGTGGTCACCGGCCGGTGAGCCGGGCGGCCGGAGGTCGGGGGCGTCCCGGGTGGATGCGGCGGGCGTGGCATCATCATCTGCGTCGAATGATCGTTGTCGAAACGCTCTACCCGTAAACTCGGTACTCGTAAAGGAGTTCCCTGATGGCACCGTCCACATCTCGTCGCCCGTCTTGGCGGAGCGTGACCCCGGTGCTGGCTGTCGCGGCTTTCGGCCTCGTTGCCTGCACGAACAGCCAGGAATCCAGCGACGTGCCGGGAACGACTCCGCCGGTCTTCACCTCCTCGCCCGCCCCGGCCGGTGAAGGCGAACACGGTGGGCACGGCGAAGAGCAGGACACCCCGGCCGGTTCCGGTACGGAGGTCGAGCTGAAGTCGCCGAGCGGCGCGAAGATCGGTACCGCGAATTTCACCGACGAGGGCAACCATCTGCGCGTCACGGTCGACACCACCGGCCTGACGCCGGGCTTCCACGGGCTGCACATCCACCAGGAAGGCAAATGCGAGGCCAACTCCGCACCGCCCGCCGGTGGCGCGCCCGGCGATTTCCTGTCCGCGGGTGGGCATCTGCAGGTCGGCGGTGCCACCGGGCATCCCGCCAGCGGTGATCTGACCTCGCTGCAGGTGCGCGAGGACGGCCACGGCTACCTGGTGACGACCACCGACAAGGTCGCCATGTCCGATATCCAGGGCAAGGCCATCATCATCCACGCCGGCTCGGACAACTTCGCCAATATCCCGGACCGCTACACCCGTGCGGGTGGCACCGGCCCGGACGAGCAGACGATGAGCACCGGTGACGCGGGCGGCCGCGTCGGCTGCGGCGTCATCGGCTAGCTGTCGACCCGCGACGGAGGCGTGTATGGGTGGGGCACGGATCGACCCGGTACCTTTCCGTGGCTCGCCCCGGCCGACGATCGGGATCGAATGGGAGATAGCGCTCGTCGACAAGGCGAGCCGCGACCTGTCCAATACCGCGGCCGCCGTCTTCGACGCCGTCGGTGAACTCCGCGCCCACGACGGCACCCCGCAGGTGACCAAGGAACTGCTGCGCAACACCGTGGAGTTGGTCACCAGGGTGCACGAAACCGTCGGTGCGGCGGTACAGGACCTGTCCACGACCATGGACACCGTGCGCCGGGCCGCCGACGAGCTCGGCGTGGACCTCTTCTGCGCCGGAACCCACCCGTTCGCGCAGTGGTCGACCCAACAGCTCACGCGTTCGGTGCATTACGACGAGCTGATCGAACGTACCCAGTGGTGGGGACGGCAGATGCTGATCTGGGGTGTGCACGTGCACGTCGGAGTATCGCACCGGGAGAAGGTTTTCCCGATCCTGAACTCGCTGCTGCTGTCCTACCCGCATCTGCTGGCGTTGTCGGCGTCCTCGCCGATGTGGTCCGGTTCGGATACCGGATATGCGAGCAACCGGGCATTGATGTTCCAGCAGTTGCCGACGGCGGGGCTGCCGTTCCAGTTCGAGAACTGGACCCAGTTCGAGCATTACGTGCACGACGAGATGAAAACCGGTGTGTTCGAACAGCTCGGCGGTATGCACTGGGATATCCGGCCCGCGCCGAAATGGGGGACCATCGAGGTGCGGATCTGCGACGGGATCTCCAACCGTGGCGAACTCGCCGCGCTGGCGGCGCTGATCCACTGTCTGATCGTGCATCTCGACGAACGAGTGGAACGCGGCGAAGACCTGCCGACTCTGCCGCCCTGGCATGTGCAGGAGAACAAATGGCGGGCGGCCCGATACGGGCTGGACGCCATTGTGATCGTCGGCTCGGACAACACCGAACGCCTGGTCACCGAAGACCTCGAGGATCTGCTGAACCGGCTCGAACCCACCGCGCGGCGGCTGAGTTGCGCCGACGAACTCCGGGCTGTGGCGGATATCCCACGCCGCGGAGCGAACTATCAACGCCAGCGTCAAACCGCCGCCGCGGCACAGGGAGACCTGGTCGCAGTAGTAGATGCTCTGGTGCGAGAGCTGAACGGTTCGGGACTCGTCTCGGATCCGGACTGACGGAGCGGGGAGCGAAGTTTCGCGGCCGCGGCGGCCCCGGATGCCGCGTCGCCGGGAACACGGCCCGCGTGACCGGAACCGGCACACAGATACTGACTGCCGCTGTTCAACAGCCCGTGGATACTCCGTTCACGTGCCGTTTACGATGAGCGGGTGCTGGTCGAAAACCCGAATATGGGAGCTGGAGCCGCGACGCGAAGATCTGCGCCGCACCGGGGGGCTCGGGTGTTCGCGCGCCGCCGGGTTCGGGTGCTCGCAGTGCTCACGGTTCCGGTTCTACTGGTGGCGTTGCAGGGGGTGGCGTTGTGGCGGGGTTACGAAGGCCCGCTGGAGAGTCTGTTCCGCGATTACACCGGGACCCCCAAATCCATGACCGTGCCCTGGGCCGGCCTGGTTCTCGCGCTGGTCGGGATCGGAAACAGGCACCGGGTGATCGCATTCTCGGCTGCCGTGGCGATCGATCTCGTCTACGCGGGAGTGCGATCGGCGCTGGGTGGCCCGTTCACCGTCGGTAACGGTCCCGTGCTGGTCCTCACCGGCCTGGCGCTGCTGGCCTGGTGGCGCTGGTCGGGCCGGCAGCGGCGCACCGCATTGCACGCGGCGGCGCTGGGCGCGCTGCTGATCCTGGCGACCAAGGTCGGCGATGTCTGGTTGCACATCACGGTCGACCTGCGGCCACGCGTACTGGACCAGTATGTGATGCTCGCCGACCATGCGCTCGGCGATCCGGCCTGGGTGATGGGCCGGGCGCTGGAGGTACTGGGACCGGTTCCCGAAGCCGTTCTGCACTGGGTGTACATCGAACTGCCCGCGGCGGCGATCGTGGTGGCGGTATGGCAACTGCGCGCCGTGGCGGGTGCCGGCCGGTGGCCGAGCCACTATCTGGTCCGCACCTTCCTGGTGCTCGGCCTGGTGGGCCCGCTGGTATACATCCTGTTCCCGGTGGTCGGGCCCATGTTCGTCTACGGTGTGGACGGTAACGGTTTCCAGGTCGGCAACTTCTGGCCAGGTGTGGTGCCGCCGCTGGACCGTAGTCCCGAGGCGCTGCTGTTCTCCGATCTGGCCCCCCGCAACTGCATGCCCTCGATGCACACCGCCTGGGCGTTGGCGCTGTTCCTGCATACGCGCCGGCGGGCCGACGGCACCCTGGCCCCCACCTGGCTGCGCTGGGGCGGCATGTTCTGGCTGCTGTGCACCCTGGCCGCGACCCTCGGTTTCGGCTATCACTACGGCGTCGACCTGGTCGCCGGCGCGGTGCTGTGCCTGACGGTGGAGTCGGTGCTGCGCGAACCCGAACGCGGCTGGGGCTGGTTCCGGGTTCGCCTGGTCGGCGGTGGCGTGCTGGTCCTGTCGACGCTGCTGCTCGGGTACCGATATCTCGCGGTGCAGATGGCCGACCATCCGGTCGTGGCGGGATCGATCGTGCTCGCCCTGCTGGCGGCGGTGGCCGCCGGATTCCATGCGACGTGGTTCGCCCGCCGCCGCGCGGGGGTGCCCTTGGCCGCCGGCTCGGACGCGGCGGGAACCGACAAGTTCCTGTCAGCCCCGGCCGACCCGCGCAACCCCCGTCCGGCAGCGATGCCGATGCGCCGGCAGGCATCCGCCGCCCAGGGCGGGAGGGGCGAAGCGCCGCCGGATACGCCCCGAATCGCCGACAGGACGGCCGAACCGCCGGGCGAACCGGTCGAATCACGCTGACCCGGTGCGGGTACAGGGCGGCGGGCAGCGGCTTCCACTACCGGCGCGGGCCAGGTGCCGATGTCCGCGCCGGGCGGCAGGCCCTAAGTGAACCACCCGGTGCCGCGCCAGTTGTCTCGACCTCCACCGGACACCGTCGACCCCGGAGCAGGAACGACGGCACTACGCGGATAGGAATACCGACCAGGCGCTGCCGCGGCCGCTCATCGGGACGGTTCGACCTCGAATCCGCACGGCGGTACCGAGTCGGGCGAAGCTCTGGGACGGGTGGAGCTTGCGTTCGAATCCGGCGCGGGCGGCGTGCCGGCAATGCGGCGTTACTCCTCGAGTTTGTCGCCGAGTTCGTCGACGACCAGCAGGTCGGCGCGATAGCGCCGTTCCCGGTAGGCGGTACGGCCGATGAGATGGGCGATCACCGGGGCGGTGAGCAGGGTGAACAGGCCTACGAGTACCAGCATCCAGACGTTCGGGTCGTCGTAGACCCGCAGGCATGTTCCCGCGAGTACCAGGTTGAGGCCGATCACCTGCGGTTTGGTCGCGGCGTGCATACGCAGAAGCGTGTCCGGGAAGCGGACGATCCCGATCGCCGCGGTGAGCGCCATCAACGCCCCGATGATGATCAGGGTGCCCGAGAGCCAGTTCAGTACCGTGCTCATCGGTCGTCCCGGACCCGGTAGCGGGTGACGGCCGCGGATCCCAGGAAACCGACCAGGGCGAGCGCGACGATGGCCGGTACCACCGAGGTGTCGCGGCTGTAGGCGGCCCACACCGCCAGACCACAGATCGCCATCGCGATGATCGAGTCGATGCCGACCACTCGGTCGAGGGTGCCGGGGCCGGCGAGGATCCGGTATGCGGTGATCAATGCGGCCGCCGAGAGCAGGATGCCGGCCACTACGGCAACGACGATCACGGCTTCACCTCCTGGTTGGGCAGCGGGGTCGCGCGGGTCTCGAGGCCCGCGATCAGCAGCGCTTCGATCTGCCGGATGGTGCGGTAGAAGCTGGTTACGGCCTTGTCGCTGCTGACGTCGATGACGTGGACATAGGCCACGCACCGTTCGCGGTCGATTTCGAGCACCATGGTGCCGGGGATCAGGTTCAGCAAATTGGTGCACAGCACCATGACGAAATCCGAGCGGAACGCGAACGCCACCTCGAGCACACCCGAGACGGGCGGCGGTCCGGGACGCAGCGCGAACCAGGCGAGCTGGAGACTCGATTCGATCGCGGAGTAGACACTCACCCCCAGCAGTTTCAGCAGTGGCCATACGCGCAGCCGGCCGCGCACCGGGATCCGGGGCAGCGGCAGCGCCACCATGATCACCACGCCGACCGCCAGACCCGCGAGCACATTGGCCGCGCTGATCTGGCCCCACAGGGCGACCCACACCACCGTGAGCCAGGCCAGTACGCCGAGGCGATGGATGTTGTCGCGGCTGAGTGCCAGCCGCAGGCGGGTCATTTCGGACCCCCGCCGAGGACGGCGTCGATGTAGATGCCCCGGTCCTGTAGTTCGGCGGCGGAGCGGTCGGCGATACCCAGCACCGGCCCTGCCCAGACCGTGAGCGCGACCCCCACGGCGACCAGTGCGGCGGTAGGCAGCACCATCATGGCGGGCAGCCGGCCGGGGTCGGTGCGTTCGTCGTAGAGCATGTCGGTGTTGTCCTCGACCAGCGAGGGCAGTGTCGCGGAGACCAGATGGCCGTCCGGTGCCTGTTCCCGCGGCCGCCAGAACGCCTTGCTCCACACCCGTGCCATCACATACAGCGTGAGCAGGCTGGTGACCACCGATCCGGCAACGAGAATCCACGCCAGCGCACTGCCGTCCTGGGCGCCTGCCTGCAGGAGCGCGACCTTTCCGATGAAGCCGGAGAACGGGGGGATTCCGCCGAGGTTCAGCGCCGGGATCAGGAACAACCCCGCCAGTATCGGGCTTGCCGCGGCCATTCCGCCGACCCTGCGCAGCGAGGTCGAACCCGCTTGGCGTTCGATCAGACCGGCTACGAGGAAGAGCGCGGTCTGCACCAGAATGTGGTGCGCGATGTAGTACACGGCGCCGGTCAGGCCGATCTTGCTCGCGATCCCCACCCCGAACATCATGTAGCCGATATGGCTGACCAGCGTGAACGAGAGCAGCCGGCGGATATCGTTCTGGGCGATCGCGCCGAATATGCCGATCAGCATGGTGAGCAGACCGGCGATCAGCAGCAGATTGTCGAAGCCGCCGTCGGGGAACAGCAGGGTCTGCGTGCGCACGATGGCATAGACACCCACCTTGGTGAGCAGGCCGGCGAAGACCGCGGTGACCGGCGCGGGTGCGGTGGGGTAGGAGTCGGGCAGCCAGTTGGACAGCGGGAACACCGCCGCCTTGATCCCGAACGCGACGAGCAGGACGGCGTATACAGCCTGGCGGATACCGTCGGGAACGGTATCCATCCGCATGGCCAGCTGTGCGAAATTCAGGGTGCCGGTGGCCCCGTAGACGACGCCGATACCGATCAGGAAGATCAGTGACGACACCATCGACACCATCACATACGACACACCTGCCCGGATGCGTTCCGCGGTGGCCCCGAGAGTCAGCAGGACGAACGAGGCCACCAGCAGGATCTCGAAGCCGACGAACAGGTTGAACAGGTCGCCGGCGAGGAAGGCCATCGAGACACCGCCGTTGAGCACCAGATAGGTGGGCCAGAAGATCGAAGTGGGCTGACGCACCTTGCTGTCGCCGATATTCTGGCCGGCGCCGTAGGCGGCGACGGCGAGCAGCACGATCTGCGAGACCAGCAGCATGGCGGCCGACAGCCGGTCCACCACGATGGTGATACCGATCGGGGTCTCCCAGCCACCGACCTGCACCGCGACCGTACCGTCGCGGTCGGCCAGGTAGAGCATGACGGCGCACACCACGACGGCGGCGGCGAGCGCGACCATGACCACGGCTCGCTGGAAGCGGGGCCGGCGCCCGGCGATGAGGGTCGCGGCGGCGGTGAGCAGCGGGATGAGCACCGGCAGCGGTGCCAGGACGGGGAGCAAGGTCTGCGGCAGGGTCATTCTTCGGGTTCCTCCCGCTGGCGCGCGGCTATCCCGACATCCTCCGGGTCGTTCTCGACTTTTTCGCTGGTGGTCAGGATGTAGGAGCGATACGCCAGGGCCAGGACGAACGCCGCGACACCCATGGTGATGACGATGGCGGTCAGGATCAGGGCCTGCGCGAGCGGATCGGCCATGGTGTCGCGCACGGTATCGGCCGCGCCCTGGATCGGCGGCGCACCGTCCGGGCCACCCATGGTGAGGATGAGCAGGTTGACGGCATTGCCGACCAGCAGGATGCCGAGCAGCATTTTCGTGACCGTACGTTCGAGCAGCAGATAGACGCCACAGGCCACCAGGACTCCGACGACGGTCAGCAGGGTGAGGTTCGCGCTCATGATTGCACCAGCTCGTCGTCGAGGCGCGCGCCGAGGCTGCGCAGTACGTCCAGGACCAGCCCGACCACGATCAGGTAGACACCGAGGTCGAAGAACAGCGAGGTCACCATCTTCACGTGGCCGAGCACCGGAACGGTGGCCTCCAGGATCACCGAATGCAGCGGTGGCGCGCCGAACAGCAGCGGAACGGTGGCCGTTCCGGCCGCCAGGATCAGACCGGCGCCCAGCAGATGACCGGCGTCGACGGGCAGCGCTTCGCCCAATTCGTACTGGCCGCCGGCCAGATAGCGCAGGACCAGCGCGAGACCGGCGATGAGCCCACCGGCGAAGCCGCCGCCCGGGGCGTTGTGGCCGGAGAAGAAGAAGTAGACCGACAGCACCATCATCGTCGGGAACACCAGCCGGGTGGTGATCTGCAGGACCATCGACCGCTCGCGGCGGTCCACCAGCCGGCCGGCAGGCAACCAGCCCACCTTCCCGGGGTGGTAGTTCGGTGCGTCGGCCGCCCGGGGCGGCAGGCCGAACCGGCGGCTGCGGAACACCAGCGAGGCCACGCCGGTGGCGGCCACCAGCAGCACCGATATCTCACCGAGGGTGTCCCAGGCGCGCATATCGACCAGGAGTACGTTGACCGCGTTCTTCCCGCCGCCGAATTCGTAGGCCGCCGCGGGGATCCGTTCCCAGATGGGCTCGGTGCTGCGCGCGGCCGTGGCGAAGGCCGCCAGTACCGGCACCGTGATACCGGCGGCGACGGCGATCGCGGCCCGGCCGATCTGGAAGCCGGCCTGCTGTTCCGGTCCGATCTCGGCGGGGAAGGCACGCAGGACCAGCACGAAGGCCACCAGTGTCAGGGTCTCCACCAGGAACTGGGTCAAGGCGAGATCGGGTGCGCCGTGCAGGGCGAAGATCACGCCGCAGCCGTAGCCGGTGAGTCCGACCACCAGCACACTGGCCAGGCGGTTGCGCAGAACGGTGGCAGCCAGCGCCATGGCGATCATGATCACGCCGATCACCAGTTGCAGCGGGCGGTCCCAGAGCCGCAGCTCGACCCCCGTGCGGGTCCCGAGGGCGAGGACGGTCGCCGGGAGGATGACCAGGGTGCCCAGGATGACGGCCTGGTTCAGGGGCAGGGAACCGCGCTGCACCGAACCGGTCATCCGCAGCGACAGCCGGTCCATGGCACGCAGCGCGGCATCGTAACCGCGGTCGGCGTTACCGAGCAGGGTCGTCGATTCACCGAACCAGGCGCGCCGGACGAAGAACAGGGCACCGCCGGCGATGATCACGACAGTGAGCAGTAGCGGCCAGGTCAGCCCGTGCCAGAGCTGGAGATGCGTCGTGAGCTCGCCGGGCAGTGTCGCCGCGTACGGCGTGAGCAGGCTGTCCACCCACGGGGCGGCGAGCCCGGCGCCGAGCGAGCCGAGCGCCAGCAGCGCCGGAGCGGCGATCAATGCCGGGCCGGGGGCGTGCCAGTCCGGCACCCGGATCCCCGGTTTATCGGCGAAGGCGCCCCAGACGAAACGCGCGCTGTAGGCGACGGTCAGCATCGACCCCAGCACCACGCCGGCCAGGAGCAGCCATTTGCCGGTACCGCTGAGCGGGGGGTCCGCGGCGAGTTCGGCGGCCAATGCCGATTCCTTGGCCACGAAACCCCACAGCGGCGGAATTCCGGCCATACTCAGCGCCGCCAGGACCGTGGTGCCGAGGAGGACGGGCGCGCGGCGGCCGAGGCCGGACAGTGCGCCGATATCGCGGGTTCCCGCGCCGTGATCGATGATGCCGACCACGAGGAAGAGGCAGGCCTTGAACAGGGCGTGGGCAAGCAGAAGCCCGACACCGGCAAGTGCGGCATCGGGGGTGCCCAGGCCGACCATGATCACCAGGAAGCCCAGCTGGCTGACGGTGCCGAAGGCCAGGACCAGTTTCAGGTCGGTGACCTGCATGGCGCGCAGGCCCGCCAGCAACATCGAGGCAAGGCCGAGGGTGAGGATCAACGGCCGCCAGACCGGTTCGTCGGCGAACGCGGGAGCGAGGCGGGCGATCAGGTAGACACCGGCCTTCACCATGGCCGCGGCATGCAGGTAGGCGCTGACCGGGGTGGGCGCGGCCATCGCGCCGGGCAGCCAGAAGTGCAGTGGGACGATGGCCGATTTGCTGAGTGCGCCGATGAGCACCAGCACCAGACCGACCTGCACGGCGATCCCGCCCGGCGATTCCCGCGCAAGCAGGTCGGAGAGCAGATAGCTGTCGTAGGACTGGCCGAGGACGACGATGCCCGCGAGCATGGCCAGCCCGCCCGCCCCGGTCACCAGTAACGCCTGCAATGCCGCCCGGCGGCCGGCCGCGCTGTCGGAGTTGTGCCCCACCAGCAGGAAGGAGAGCACCGTAGTGATCTCCCAGAACACGAAGAGCAGCAACATGTTGTCACTGGTGACGAGCCCGAACATGGCTCCGGCGAAGGCGACCAGCCAGGCGGCGAAGGAACCGAGTTTCGGTTCGTCGTCGTCGAAGTAGCGGGCGCAGTAGGCGAGGACGAGTGCGCCGATACCCAGCACCAGCGCGCTCATCACGGTGGCCAGGGAGTCGAACCGCAACTGCAGCGAGAGGTTGATGGTGGGTGCCCAGGCGTAGCTCACCTGCTGGACGTCGTTCCATCCCGCGATCACCCATCCCAGGGAGAACAGCGGCACCAGAGCCAGCGGGTAGAACGCGTTACGCCCTACTGCTCGCACGGCTGCGGGCGCGACCAGCGCGGCCAGGGCGTGTGCAAGCAGGATGGCGAGCAAGCGTTACCTCCGTCGGAATCAGGGGCGGCGGGGTATTGCGCGCTCATCATATGCGAGCACGAACTGGCACAATCGTACACGTATGCGGACCTCGGTCCGTATCCGGCTATCGTTCGGCAACGATTTGTGCAGGTCAGACATAACGGACAGCGCTTGGCTGCCACCAGGTCCGCAGCGATGCCGACCTCGGTCGTGACCGGCGTCTGCCCCCGCTCACCAGCTCGGCACACCGCTGCGCCGACGCACAGCGCGGAGTGTCCCCGGTTCGCGAATCCACAGAGGTTTTCCCGGCTCCGGCTCCGGCTCCGGCTCCGGCTCCGGACGTGGACCCGGGCTTCGTGCGCCGACCAGTGCTCCGCACGCCGGCTCGGGCTTCGGTCGCGACGCCGTTGCCGATGCTGAGGTAGTCGCGGGCCGGATCCGGATGGGTCGCGCTTCCGGAGTCCGCCGAGTCCTCCAGGGTGCTCTGAGGTCGTTAACCCGAAGCTCCGCAACCCGTAGCGTCGAAGCTGTCGCGAACCAGGGCGGTAACTACCGTTCGGAGTAGCGGCGTAACGCCTCGACCTGGGCCGGGTCGAGGGACGGCCGGACCGCCCGGCGGGCGGCGGCGATATCGTCGGCGGTGACATCGGCGGCCAGCACATCCCGCCGCATCGCGGCGAGCGCCGCCTCGCGCAGCAGCGCGGCGCAGTCGGCGGCGGAGAAGCCGTCCAGGTCGGCGGCCAGCCGGGTGAGGTTCACCGATTCGGTCAGCGGAACCGAACGCCCCGCTGTCCGCAGAATCGCCTCGCGGGCCTGCGCGTCCGGGGGCGGAACGAAAACCAGCCGTTCGAGGCGACCCGGCCGCAGCAGTGCCGGGTCGATGAGTTCCGGACGGTTCGTGGCACCCAGCACCACCACATCGCGGAGCGGCTCCACCCCGTCCAGTTCCGTCAGCAGGGCCGCGACCACACGATCACCGACCCCGGAATCGGAACTCTGCCCGCGCCGCGATGCCAGCGCGTCGACTTCGTCCAGAAAGATCAGCGACGGTGCGGAATCACGGGCCCGCTGGAACAGTTCCCGCACCGCCCGCTCCGACGAGCCGACCCATTTGTCCATCAACTCGGCGCCCTTGACCGTGTGCACACTCAGCTGCCCACTTCCCGCCAGCGCGCGCACCAGGAAAGTCTTCCCGCAGCCCGGCGGGCCGTAGAGCAACACCCCGCGCGGCGGTTCGATCCCCAGCCGGGCGAACGAATCGGGATGTCTTAGCGGCCACAGCACTGCCTCGGTCAGGGCCTGTTTGGTCTCGGCCATATCGCCGACATCGTCGAGACCGAGACTGCCGATCGCCAGTTCCTCGGTTCCCGACCGGGACAGCGGCCGGATCACCTCCAGTGCGCCCAGTAGATCCTCGTGTTCCAGCCGGGGTTCGCTGCTGTTTTCCCGGCTGGCCCGCGCCGCCGCCCGCAATGCGGCCTCCCGGCACAGGGCCGCGAGGTCCGCGACCACGAAACCAGGTGTCCGGGCGGCGACGTCCTCGAGTCGTAGCTCGCCGGTGGGCACCTTCGCCAGCAACTGCTCGAGCAGGGCCTTACGGATGGCCGCCGTGGGCAGAGCCAGGGCGAGTTCGCGATCACACAGGTCCGGCGCACGCAGCCGGGAATCGACCGCCGAGGGATGCGCGGTGGTCGCCAGTAATGCCACACACGGTTCGGCCACCGCCGCGCGCAGCTGGTCCAGGATCAGGGTCGCCACCGGTTCGGCCGGTTCCGGTAGCAGGGCATCGATATCGGTGATGAGCAGTACACCGCCCTTACCCGAGGTCGCAGCGACAGCGGCCGCCACTTCGCGTAACCGGGCCCCGCTCTCGGCCGCGCCCACCGAGGGCCCGTCCAACTCCACCACTCGGCGCGGTGCGGCCACCGCCCGAGCCAGCGTGGCCTTGCCAACCCCGGCCGGTCCGGTGATGAGAACGCCCAGGTGCGGTGCGGCGCCCAGCGCTTTCAGCAACTCGGGTTCGTCGAGCGCCAGACTCAGCCATTCCTCGAGTTTCGCGGCCTGCTGGCGGGCGCCGGCCAGTTCCTCCACCCGGATTCCGGTGGCGGGCACACTGGTTACCGGAACCGTCCCCGGTAGGTCGGTTTCGCAGACGGTGTCGAGATGGCTCGGCACGAGCAGTTGATCCGGCCCGCCCTGCCCGTTGACCCGAACCGCCGCCGGCTGATGCCCGGCTGCCGCACCCGCGGTCCATTCGACCGCCGAATTCGGCTGCACGCTCACCGGGCCGGGCGGATCGGTGGCGACCACCGTGAGCAGTTCGGAGGTCCAGGCGATACCGAACGCCCGGGACAGGGCCTGGCTGGCGGCCGACGACGGGATATCCGGCCCCAGATCGCGGGGCAGCAGCGAGACCGTATCGCCGATGGTCACCACTTTGCCGAGCAAGGCCTGCCGCAGGGTAGCGGCCGGAATCGATTGCGTGGCGTGGCGTGATCCGCTCACCGAGATATGCCGGGCGCCGTGCACCACCGCCGGCGATACCACCACGGTGGCGTTCTCGCGCAGCCCGGCGTTGGACAGGGTCACGTCGTCGAGCAGGGCGGTCCCCGCCGGCGTATCGGCCGGGGCACGCCCGGCAACGGCGGCGGTCCGGCGCGCGCCGACCAGTGTGATCCCGTCCCACTCGCGTAACCCCAGCGCGGTCAGCACTTCCGGGTGCAGCCGGATCACCCCCCGCCGGGCATCTGCGGCGGACGAATTCAGTCGGACGGTCAAAGCCAGTTCAGCCACAGTGTCTATTCTGCGCGCGGAGGAAGGCGCCTCACCCGTTGACGACGATCCCGGACACTACGGCGACCCGCTGGTCGGCGAGTTTGCTGGAGTTGCACACCAGCTTCGCGGTGCCCAGGGCGGCGCTGGGGTTACCGACGAAGGTGCTGTCGGGGTTCTCGGCGAGAATCGTCTGCACCAATTGTTGCTGCTCCGGCTCGTCGAGCTGGGCGAACTGGGCGCACGTGGTGTCGGAGGCTCGTCCGGAAACGGGGGTTTCCTCCTCCTCGGCGTCGGAGGTCTGTGCGGGAGCCTCGGTGGTCTCGGTGCTTTCGTTCGGAGCGGGGGTTGCGTTCGTGGTGCCGGTTTCGGATTCGGTCTGCGGCGATGTCTGCCCGGTAGCGGTGTTCTTCCGGAGGCCGGACGCTTCGGCGGGTTCTTCCGACGAGCAACCTGTCAGCATCAGCGCCGCGGCGGCGGCAACGGCCAGGACAACAGTTGAAATTCGCTTCATAACGCATTCCCCGAGATCAGCCACGCCGGAGCCTCCGGCGCGACCAGCAGCGTACTGTAACTATTGGGCCGCCTCCGGCGTCGCGGGGTTCGCGCCCCCTTGGTCTCGTTCTTCACTCCGCCGCTCCTCCGCTTCGCTCCCCCGCTCTGTCGCTCCAGAACGAGACGGGCCCGAACCGTGGAGGTGGACCGAATTACCGTGGCTGGATTCTTGGTGAACAGTGGTGCGCTGCCCGCTCCGTCAGTCCAGATCCGAGACGGGCCTCGAACCATGGAGGTGAAGCGGATTATGGTGTCCGGATTCGCGGTGACGGTGTATCGCTGCCCGCTCCGTCGTCCAGAACGAGACGGCCCGAACCGTGGAGGTGAACCGGGTTGCGGTGGCCGGATTCGCAGTCACCCAGGAGATCAGACCCGGTGCTTGCGCACCATATCGAGCTCGGTGGGGGTGAGCAGACGTTCCAGCCGCTCGTCGACGCGGTCGTCGCCGAGGGCATCATCCGGTTCGAGCGCGGGCAACTTGGGTAGGCCCTCGGAGTTCTGGCGGCGTAATAGCGAGCGAAGGTTCACGGCCCATCACCTTACCGTAGCTGAGTGTTTGCTGGCGTCGTGTCTTGCTTGCGCTGGCGTCAACGGAACCGGCGATTCTTACACCTCGATTCTGCTTCCGGATCCACGCTATCGATATGCCGGCCGGGAAAATGTGACCGAGCCGAAGCCGATCGCTACTCTTTCTGATACTTGGAGTGTCAGCTACCTGGAGGCAAAGGTGCCGAAGAACTTGGAAGCCAGTATCGATATCGCCGCGGCCCCGGACCGGGTCTGGGCGGTCCTCGCCGACCCGCGCCGGATGCCGGAATTCAGCCCGCAATGCGTGCGCATGATCCCGATCGGCAAGCCGAAGGCGGGTGTGATCACCGTCAACCTCAACCGCGACGGCTGGAAGTTCTGGCCGACCACCTCCCGCATCCTGCGCTACGAGAAGAACAGCGCGCTGGCGTTCCGCGTCAGCCAGAACCGCACCGTATGGACCTACACGCTCGAGGCGACCGCGGACGGAACCCGGCTGATCGAACGCCGCGACGTACCCAACGGCACCACCTGGGTCTCGCGCACCCTGGTGAACGCCCTGCTCGGCGGCGAGGAGGCTTTCGAGGAAAGCCTGGTCCGCGGGATGAACGAATCGCTGGCGCAGATCAAGAAAGCGGTTGAGGCGAGCTGAACTCCGGCAGCTTCACGACCTGTGCGGCGTAGGAGAGCCCGGCGCCGAAGGCGATCAACAGTGCGGTATCGCCCGGTTTCGACTGGCCGGTCCGCAGCAGCGTCTCCATGGCCAGCGGAATCGAGGCTGCCGAAGTGTTGCCGGCCTCCTCGATATCGTTGGCCAGCGCGCAGTTCTCCGGGAGTTTCAGCACCCGCGCCATGATCTCGATGATCCGGCCGTTGGCCTGATGCGGGATCATGGCGTCCAGGTCGTCCATGGCCAGCCCGGCCCGGTCCACCGCGTCACGACAGACCTTCTCCAGCGAATGCGCCGCCCACCGGAATACCGCCGTGCCTTCCATCGCGAGGTACGGCCGAACGGCGTCGAGGCCCTTCTCCTCGATCTCGGTGAAGAACTCGATCCAGTCCTTGTCCTGCCGGATCGCCTGATGCTGGGTGCCGTCGGACCCCCAGACGGTCGGGCCGATACCCGGCTCGTCGGCCGGGCCGACCACCACCGCTCCCGCGCCGTCGGCGAACAGGAACGCGGTGCTGCGATCGGCCGGGTTGATCGTGTCGGTCAGTTTCTCCACGCCGATGACCAGCACTCGCGACGATGTCCCGGCACGTATCAGGTCCGAGGCCATGGCCAGGCCGTGACAGAAGCCGGCGCATCCGGCGGAGATATCGAAGGCCGCGGCGCCGCCCGCGCCCAGTTCGGTGGCGATCCGGGGTGCGGCCGCCGGAGTGAGCAACAGGTGGGTCGAGGTCGCGACGATCACACAGTCGACCTGGTCGGCGGCGATCTTGGCGGATTCGAGGGCACCGCGCGCGGCGGCGACACTCATCGAGTGGATGGTTTCGGAATCGTCGGCGAATCGGCGGGTGCGGATACCCGAGCGGGTGCGGATCCACTCATCGCTGGAATCGATCGGCCCTGCGACTTCGTCGTTGGTGACGACGCGCGCCGGGCGATAGACGCCCAGTCCCAGGATCGCGGTGAACTGCGCCCCGGTCGTCTGGGCGATCTGAGTAGCCATGGTGCTTCTCCTATGTACCTGCGGCGGCATCGCCGCGAGGGTTGACCCGATTCGATGTGGATTCCTCGCCCGGTGTCGGCTGACGTGTGCCGGGCAATCCGAAGACATGAGGCACCCTCATATTAGCTCGCGGTTCGCGTGATGGCAGCTCATATCCGATTTTCCTCGAGGGGTTATCCCGCCGGTGCCCGGGTACCGCCCGGTTAGGCGTTCGCCACCGCGAGCGCGCAACCGAACAGATAGCGAGGAACACTCATGCTCGGTCTCGGCATCATCGGCTGGATCATCATCGGCGGCATCGCCGGCTGGATAGCCAGCAAGATTATGAAAACCGATGCGCAACAGGGCATCCTGCTCAATATCGTGGTCGGTGTCGTCGGCGGTCTGCTCGGCGGCTTCCTGCTCGCGGCCTTCGGGGTCGATGTCGCCGGAGGCGGCTGGTGGTTCAGCTTCTTCACCTGCCTGCTCGGCGCGGTCATCCTGTTGTTCCTGGTGAAGTTGGTCGTCAGGAGGTAGGCCTGCGGCGACACCCGGCACGAATACACCCGCTCGGCGTAAGGTGTGAACGCTTGCGCCGACAGGTTCGGCCGGGACGCCACGGGTGTCCGACCGTACCGTCGGTCCGAGTGGATCGAATCGAGTATGAAAGAGGAATCTGTGGCACGCCGTCCCACTCCGCCCGGAACCCCGGAACGTACCGGGCCGGGCCATCTGGCCGATCTGGTGCGCAAAGCGGTCCCGCCGATGCATCCCGCCGGACTGCCCTTCGTGGCCGCGCCGCTGGCTGTCGCGCTGGTGGGACGGCGTCGCCCCTGGCTACGCCGGGCGGGACTGGCCGCGGGCCCCGGCGGGGTATCACCCCCGCCTTTATCGTCACTAAATCGGCGTTGTATACCGCCTGGGGGGTGGTTTTGGCGTTCGGCGGCTCCACCAACGCGGTCCTGCATCTGCTGGTGATCGCGCACGAGGCCGGGGTCGCGTTGAGCC
>NZ_JARWOV010000208.1 GCF_029868855.1 Nocardia carnea
GAGCGGGAGTGACGGCGAGGGTATCCGCGTCGCCGATTATCTGGGTGCCGAGCGCACGTAGGGCATCGATCATCAGCCCGGTATCGCGGCTGCGCAGCGCCCCGGTGATGGTGGACGGGCCGTCGGGGCGCGCGGCCCGAATTCGGTCTATACCCGTAATGGTCCGGACGGGCAGCCGGAAGCCGTCCACTGGTACGGACCGCTGCGGCATCGGTCGGAAACGGTCGCATTTCCTTGCGTTAATACCGGTGTGCTACCGGATCCGGGGACATTTTCGACCATCCGAGTTCTGCGGACGGGCGGGCATTGCGTAGAGCGGCGTTATTGTTTTCCGTGCGTCCGGCTCCGGTATCGGCCGTATGGCGCGAGGATTCGGCAGACGCCCTATTATCAATTTTCGGCGCGTGTTGCCAATCGCCGACCGCTCGGTCCGGTTCCCGCTCCGTCGCTGGTGATAGGGGACGCTCGCGCGATGTGGGGCGTGGCACGTGTGGATCCGCGGGCCGGTCGTGCGGGGAATCGAGTTCGTGATCTTCACCCGCGCAATGCCTTTCCGCATTCCACGAGGTCCCGGCACTATCACGGATCGGTGACAATCGATTGTCGACCGTTATTGAGAGAGTTCACGACAATGCTGCTACTGTGAGCGAGTCGTCGGGTTCCGGGCCATCGAGGATGTGCTCCGATGGTCAGCGAACGGCCGAATGACTTGTCCCTTAGTTACTTTCGAGTAGCCGAAAGTAACTAAGGGATATGTCACCGACCGGACCGCTGGTGCCCGGCGCGGACCTCATCCGGCCAGGGGCGAACATGGTCGGCGTCGCGAGGAAGGCGAGACGAAGCGCCGTGGTTTACCACGGCACCGCGTGGCGCGCCTCGAGCCCCGTCAACGACGAGAAAGCTGATGAATCTGAATACCGCCGTGCTGCTTCCCTGGATCCTCGCCACCTTACTGGTGCTCGGCGTGGCGTGGTACGCCGTTCGGGCCGTGCGCGAACAACAGAAGCGCCTCTCCGTACTCGAGCGGGAGTTGGCCGTTCGCGAAGATGCCCTCGAACATCTCGCCGCCAGCACACTGCCCGCGCTATCGGAATCCGTACGCCGGTTCGAACAGACCGCCGTCGGTCCCGAAGTGCCACCGGGACTCGAGAACTCGCGCTTCGCGCAGTGCCTGCGCTGGATCATCGATCGGGTTTCCGAAGATCTACGCACCGTCCAGAGCGAAACCCGCGAAACCGTCACCCGGGAAACCGAGGAGCAAACCCGCGCCGCCGTCGCCGCGGCCGAGCAGAGCGTACGCGCCGAGGCCGACAGCGGCCGCGAACGCGCCGAATCCCTTGCGCGCGAAGCTACCAGCGCGGCGGTGCGTTCGTTCGGTACCTCGGTGGTGAGCCTCGGCGCCGACGTCAGTCAGGTCGTGAGCGCCGCGCTGCGCGAACACCGCGACGACCGCGTGTACGAGACCCTCATCCGTATCGACCACACCGTGCAGCAGATGATCCGCCAGGCGCAGTCCTATGTGATCGTCTGTGGCGGCCTGCCCGGCCGCCGGTGGCCCGCCCAGTCGCTCACCGATGTGGTGGGTGGCGCGACCGGCCGTGTGCGCGACTACCTGCGCGTGCGGCCCGCCCAGCTCGACCGCGTCGTCATCAGCCGCGCGGTGGAACCGCTGGTGCACACCCTGGCCTCGCTCATCGACAACGCTCTGCGCTATTCGCCGCCCACCTCGTTCGTCGACGTCACCTTCCAGGAAGGCCATCACGGCGTGACCGTGATCGTCGACGATGCCGGCGTGCGGATGAACGCCGAGCAGATGGAGGAGTCGCGCCAGGTTCTGGCCAACGAACGCACGGTCGATATCCACCAGCTGGGCCCGGCCCCCAAGGTCGGTTTCCCCGGCATCGCCGCCCTCGCTCGCCGCTACGGGTTCACCGTCTACATCGACGGCCCCAACGCCTACGGCGGTATGCGCGCCATGGTCTACATTCCGGAGGCACTGCTGGTTGCTCCAAAGGCCGAAAACGACAACGACGCTCTGTCCAACGGCGGCCCGGCTCCCCGGGAACTCGCCGCGGTGCCCGGCGGCCAGGCCTCCTCGGTATCGAGCGGTAACGGTAATGCTCTGGCCGGCAATACGATGTCGGCGCCGGGCGGTGCGCATGCCGCCACCGAGACCGGCGCCCACGCCGCGGCCGAGGCATCGACGCGCGGCGAGTGGGCCTCGGCGGCCGAATCGGCCGAGGACACCGGAACCGAACAGCGGACAACCGTGCACGACATCACCAGCGGTGGCCTGCCCAGGCGGCGACGCCGTGCCGCGGCCGTGCCCGGGGATATCAACGATCGTCTGTCCGGGCAATCCAGGACCGAACCGGGGCAGGCTCGCCCCGATATCGCCGCCGCCTGGCAGAGCGGCTCCAAGAGCGGCCGAGCCGCCGCATCCGAACACACCGAAGGGATGACATCCTGATGGGTTCACCGAGGACAGTGGTATCAGACAGCACCAATAAACTGGGCTGGTTACTGGACGATCTCGAGGTTCCCGGCGTCCGATTCGCCGTTCTGCTCTCCGAGGACGGGCTGCGTATCGCGCATTCTGCGGGTATCGCCAAAGACGATGCCGAACGGTTCGCGGCGGCGGCCTCGGGCCTGCGTTCGCTGGGCAAGGCGCTCGGGGAATTCTGCGGCAGCACCGGAAACGATGTACGGCAGAACATGACCGAGTACGACCAGGGCATGATCATGATCACCGCCGCCGGCGAGGGTGCGCTGCTGGGCGTGGCGACCATGACCGATATCGATGTGGGTCTCATCGCGCATCGCATGAACGAGCTGGCCGGCCGGGTAGGCCACGAGCTCGGTAGTGAGCCCCGCAGAGGCGCACACGGCGGCGATCTGCAATGAGCCGGTCGCGGCGTGACCCAGACCTGGTCCGCGCTTATGTGCGGACCGGCGGGCGCTCGCGTCCGACCCGAGAGCTGGGTCTGGTGACGCTTGTCGTCGCCGTATCCGACCCGGCGCCGGGCGCCACTCCGGACGCGCGCCGAGTGGTCGATGTATGCGCTCGCGGTGCCTTGTCGATCGCGGAAGTCGCCGCGTATCTCGACCTGCCGCCCTCGGTGGTGACGATCGTCGTCTCCGATCTGCTGGACAGCGGACACCTGAATATCCCGACCCCGGCGGAGATCATGCCGGAGATCGCCCTGCTCGAGGAGGTACTCAATGGGCTCCGTGCTCTCCCGGCCTGATCGGTCCGCGGATTACGGCCGCGCGGTCGACTATGTTGCGGAGACGGTGACCCGGTCGGTGAAATTGCTGGTCGCCGGTAATTTCGGCGTCGGTAAAACCACCTTCGTGAGCAGTGTTTCGGAGATCAAACCGCTGCGCACCGAGGAGACCATCACCGAGGCCAGCGTCGGGATCGACGATCTGGGCGGACTGGGGTCGAAAACGACTACGACGGTCGCGATGGACTTCGGGCGCATCACACTCAATCCCGAACTGGCGCTGTACCTCTTCGGCACGCCGGGGCAGCAGCGGTTCATCCCGCTGTGGGAGGAACTGGCCAAGGGTGCCCTGGGTGCCCTGGTGCTGGTCGACACCCGGCGGATCGAGAAGGCCGACGAGGTGCTCGCCACGCTCGAAGAGCGCGGTGTGCCCTACGCGGTCGGAGTGAACGAGTTCGAGGGGTCGAATCGCTATCCGCTGTCGGAGATCCGGGAAGCTCTCGATCTGACCGACGACACTCCGCTCGTCGCGCTCGACGCCCGGGATCGGCGTACCTGCCTGCAGGGCCTGATCACGCTCGTCGAATACCTGTTCCATCGATTGGAGTCTCGTCTTTGACCACGCAGTACTCTCCGGTTCCACAGCAACAACCTCCGTTCGCCGGCTGTCCGGTGGTCCACGGAGAGCCTACCGGAGGCGTTGGCCCACGATTCAGTCTCTACACCGAGGAATTCGCCGGGGACCCGCATCGGGCCTATGCCGCGATGCGCAGCCGGTACGGTTCGCTGGTTCCCATCGATCTGGCGCCCGATGTGCCGGCGACCTTGGTGATCGGGTACGAGGCGGCCGTTCGGATTCTCAACGATCCCGACCGTTTTCCGGCCGATCCGCGGAACTGGCAGGGCAGCATCCCGCCCGATTCGCCGATCCGGCCGATGATGGAGTGGTATCCGAACGCACTGCGCAACAGCGGTGATCTGCATCTGCGCTATCGGCAGGCGTATGTGCACGCGATCGACGGAATCGACCTGCACGAGCTGAACCAGACGGTGGAGCGGATCGCCGTTCCGCTGATCAACTCGTTCTGTGAATCCGGTAAGGCCGATCTCGTCACGCAATACGCTTTCCCGCTGGTTTTCGAGGTGCTGAACCGGATGGTCGGGTGTACACCGGAACTGGGCGAGCGGGTGGCCACCGGAATGGCCGCGCTGTTCGATACGGTCAACGCCGAGTGGGGGATGAACCATCTCAGCGAGGCATTGATGGAGCTGGTCTTCCAGAAACGCTCCGATCCCGGTAACGATGTCACCTCGCGGCTGGTCCACCATCCGGCAAAACTCGACGACGAAGAGTTGCTGTCGAATCTGATCAGCTTCTACGGCGCCGGGGTGGAACCGCAGCAGAACCTGATCAACAACACCCTGTTGCTGATGATGACCGACGAGCGGTTCGGCGGAAGTATGCTCGGCGGCAGCCTGTCCACCCGGGACGCGCTGGACGAGGTGCTGTTCAACGACCCGCCGATGGCAAATTTTTGCACCACCTACCCGCGCCAGCCGATTCTCGTGGAGAACACCTGGCTGCCGGCGCATCAGCCGGTGCTGATCAGCCTGTCCGCGTGTAACAACGATCCGGCCATCCGGGGCGGCGACCATATCGGAAACCGGTCCCATCTGGCCTGGAGCATCGGACCCCATACCTGCCCGGCGCAGTCCCCGGCGCTCGTCGTGGTCCAGGGGGCGATCGACCTACTGCTCGACGCGCTCCCCGAAATGGAGTTGGCGGTGCCTGCCGAGGAACTCGGCTGGCGCCCGGGGCCCTTCCACCGCGCTCTGGCGGCGCTGCCGGTCGTCTTCCCGCCCTCGCCGCCCCTGAATACCGTTTAAGGAGAACGTTCGATGGAACGCGAAACCATCGTCCTGGATATGGCCGGTACCGATGTTGCCGGTGAATCCGCCCGGTTGCGCGCCCAGGGGCCGGCGGCGCTGGTGGAATTGCCCGGCCAGGTGCCGGCCTGGGCGGTTACCGATGCCGCGGTACTGAAGAGCCTGCTGGCCGATCCGCGGGTTTCCAAGGATCCGCGGCAGCATTGGACGGCGTTCGCCAACGGTGAGATCACCGAGGATTGGCCGCTGCTGCCGTGGATCGCGGTGGAGAATATGTTCACCGCCTACGGTGCCGACCATCGGCGGTTGCGCAAACTGGTATCGCCCGCGTTCACCCATCGCCGGACCGTGGGCCTGCGGCCTCGGGTGGAGGCATTGGTGGCCGGCCTCCTCGACGAGCTGGCCGCCGTTCCGGCCGGTGCGGTCGTCGATCTGCGGGAAAACTACGCCTATCCGGTGCCGATCCAGGTGATCACCGAACTGCTCGGGGTCCCGGATACCCTGGGACCCGGGCTGCGGGTCTGTGTCGACCGGTATTTCGACACGACCATCGGGCAGGCGGAAGCGCAGGCCAACTACGCCGAGATGTACGGGCTGGTCACCGAACTCGTCGCCTACCGGCGCGCGAATCCCGGTGACGACATCACCAGCGTGATGATCACGAACCGGGACGAAGACGGTTCGCAGCTCACCGAGAATCAGATCATCGATACGCTGATGCTGGTCATCAACGCGGGCCACGAGACAACGGTCAACCTGCTGGATCAGGCCATTGTCGCGCTGCTCACCCATCCGCAGCAGCGCGCCGCCGCGCTGGCCGGCGAAGTGACCTGGCCGGATGTGGTGGAGGAGACGCTGCGCTACCAGGCCCCCGTCGCGCATCTGCCGCTGCGTTTCGCGGTGGAGGATATCGAGATCGAAGGTTTGCGTATCGGTAAGGGTGAAGCCATCCTCGCGTCGTACGCGGCCGCCAGCCGTGACCCGAAAGTGCACGGTCCCACCACGGATACCTTCGACGCGGCTCGCACTGTCAAAGACCATATCGCGTTCGGTCACGGCGCCCACCACTGTATCGGTGCGCCGCTGGCCCGGATGGAAGGCGAACTGGCGTTGCCCGCACTGTTCCGCCGCTTCCCGGATATGCGGCTGGCAGTGGACCCGGGCGAGTTGAAACCGGTGGTGAGTTTCGTTTCCAACGGTCATCAGGAATTGCCTGTGTACCTGTCCTGATACCGATGGGCATCCGGAATCGCCTGTGCGGCGGCGTTGTGGCCGGTACCGTACGATGCACAACTTCATTGCTGATGGCTCGTCGCGGACGTCGCTGAACGGGATGTATGAGTCGGCGGATAGGTCTGCGAACCCGCACTATTCACCGATTCGTACGAACCTCGGAGTGTGATGTCTTGACCACAGCGAAAACTGATCGGTACGACGCGGTCGACGACAGCGTCCCGCTGACCCACGGATCTCCCGTGGACATCACCGGCCCCCGGATTCCCCTGTATACCGAGGATTTCGCGGCCGACCCGCACAAGGCCTACCGGCAGATGCGGGAACGTTTCGGATCGCTGGCCCCGGTGGAATTGGCGCCGGGCGTTCCGGCCACCCTGGTGATCGGCTATCACACCGCGGTGCGGATCCTGCACGACCCCGAGCATTTCCCCGCCGACCCCCGCGTCTGGCAGCAGGGTGTGCGCGCGGACTGCCCGGTACTGCCGATGATGGAATACCGCCCGAACCCGCTGCGTACCGTGGGGCACGACCGGACGCGCTACCGATCGGCCGCGGTCGCGGCGATCGGTGGCGTCGATATGCACGAACTACACGCGACCATCGAGAAGATCGCGATCTCGCTGATCAACTCGTTCTGCGCGGACGGCTACTGCGATGTGGTCGGCCAGTACGCGTCCCCGCTCATCTTCGCCACCCTCAACGCGATACTCGGCTGCCCATCCGAACTCGGGCATCGGGCCGCACAGGGACTGGCGGCCATGTTCGACACCGTGGACGCGGTGGAGGGTAATGCGACGCAGGCCGACGCTCTGCTCGAGCTGGCCCGGCTCAAACGCCTGCGGCCGGACGACGATATCACCAGCCGCCTGGTGCAGCATCCGGTTCATCTCAGCGACGAGGAGGTCCGGCAGCAGCTGGCGCTGATGTACGGCGCCGGTACCGAACCACCGCAGAATCTCATCGCCAATACCCTGCTGCTGATGCTCACCGACGAGCGTTTCGCGGCCACGGTTCTCGACGGCAGCCTGTCCACTCGCGACGCCCTCGACGAAGTGCTGTTCAACGATCCGCCGATGGCGAACTACTGCATCAGCTATCCGCGGCAGCCCATGCTGATCGACGGAATCTGGCTGCCGGCGCATCAGCCGGTGCTGATCAGTATGAGCGCTTGCAACAACGACCCCGCGGTCAATACCGGCGGGCTCGCGCACAATCGGTCGCATCTGGCGTTCAGCATCGGTCCGCACAGCTGC
Source organism: Nocardia carnea (assembly GCF_029868855.1). Taxonomy (GTDB): domain Bacteria; phylum Actinomycetota; class Actinomycetes; order Mycobacteriales; family Mycobacteriaceae; genus Nocardia; species Nocardia carnea_A. The sequence continues at coordinate 7,604 of NZ_JARWOV010000208.1, forward strand.
CCGGCCCAGTCGGTGGCGCTGCTGATCGTGCGGGATGCCATCGACCAACTCCTGGACGCGATCCCGGAAATGCGGCTCGCCGTATCGCGTGCGGAACTGCGCTGGCGACCGGGTCCGTTCCATCGTGCGCTGGTCTCGCTGCCGGTCACCTTCCCCGCGAGCCCGCCGATTCCCACCGGCGAGCACTGAATCCGCCGGACCGGTCTCCATGGGACCCGTCCTCCGGAGTCCGCGCCCTGGCAAGCTGCAGTGAGCGGCGGAACGCCTTGTTTATCCTGGTACGAGTGAATTTCGGGAGCCGCGGGAGATAGAGATCGCCGTCGCCTCGGTCCCGGAACGGTCGCCGGCTTCGATCTCTTCGCATACGCGCAATTCGGTGTTCTCGAACGGAGGATGACCCATCGAACGGGCCCTGGACGCTGTGCCTCAGTTGGTTTCGAGATCGCGGCGGCGGAAGCCGAACGCACCGGCGGCGCAGAGGATCAGGGCCACCACCAGGGTGATCAGGACCGGGGTGAGGTCGAACGATTGAGCCGGGACCAGCGGGATGTTGTCGAACGGCGACAGGCTCATCAGCCAGCCGGGGAACTTCAGGGTCGCGCCGAACATCAGCACTACCACGCAGAAGGCCATCGCCAGCCAGGCCGCGGCCGTGGCCTGGGGTGCGAAACCGAACAGGAACAGGGTGATCCCGCCGAGTACCCACACTGCCGGGAGGTAGGACAGCGCGGCACCGGTCAATGTGATCGCCTGCGAGAGATCGCCGGCCAGGATGCCGTAGGTGAGGCCCATCCCGAACCCGCTGAGTGCGAGCACGATCGCCGATCCCGCCAGCATTATCACCGCATGCCCGGCCAGCCAGCGCAATCGGGAGAGCTGGGTGGAGAGCAGAGGCTCGGCATGTCCGGCCGCCTCCTCACCGCGCGGCCGTAAACCGGCGGAGATCGTGTATGCCGAACCGATGATGGCCAGTATCGCCACCGCCATCGCATAGAAGGCGTCGACCATACTGCCCATGTTCTGGCCGAGTACCTGATTCAAGTCGATCTCGCCCAGCAGATCGTCGACATCGTCGCCGATCGTGCCGAAGGCCAGGCCCCCGAAGAACATACCCAGCGCCCACCCGATGAGACCACCGCGCTGGAGCCGCCAGGCCAGGCCGAACGTGCCGTGCAGGGATTCGGGGGCCCGTCCCGGCCCTGGCCGCGGCGGTAGCAATCCGGCGCCGAAGTCCCGCCGGTCCAGCACCTGTGCCGCCACCACCCCGATTCCGATCGCGGCCGCCACCGACAGCAGCGCCGGCCACCAGATCTCGTTGTCGTAGGGCCGCATTGCCTGACCCCAGCCCAGCGGCGAGAACCAGGACAGCACGCCGTTGCCCACATCACCGACCGCACGCAGTAGATAGGAGATGCCCAGAACGGCACCCGTGATCGCATAGGCGGTGCGGGTACTCCCGCTGAGCTGAGCCGACAGCAGGGCAACCGCGCCGAACACCAGACCGGCGCAGGTGGCGCCGACCCCCAGCGCGATCGATCCCGCGACCGGGAGTCCGTACCCGATCAGGCTGAGCGCTATCGCCGCGCCCAGCACGATATTCGCGGCCACCGTCACGACCGCCGCCGCGCAGGCCGGGGCGTAGCGGCCCACCACACCCGAGCGAATGAGTTCGTCCCGGCCGGATTCCTCGTTGGACCGGGTATGCCGGCCGATGAGGAACATACTCATCAGCCCGGCCACCAGCATGCCGAATGCGGCGGACTGGAAGGCGACCTGACCTTCTACCGTGTTCAGCACCCGCGGTGGTCCCGCCATCGCGATCATCGCGGCATTACTGCCCAAACTTTCGGCGAGCGCGTCCAGTTCGGCCTGTTCGGGATAGGCAGCGTCCAGCGCGACCGCCTGCGACCAATAGATCAGGGTGCCGCCCACGATCCAGGCCACCAGCGGCAGGCGTTCCCGGCGCAACGCGAACCGGGTCAGGACGCCGGTGCCGGTGAATGTGCCCGTATACCGGGCCGAATCTCGCGTGATCACGATTCCGGCACCCCCGCCGCCGCGAGTTCGTCGCCGTAATGGCGGAGGAACAGTTCTTCGAGAGTCGGGGGTTGACTCGTCAGGGTACGGATCCCGAAGGAGGTCAGATGTTCCATCACCGCGCCCAGGTCGACGGTGTCCACCTGGAATCGGACCCGGGTGCCGTCGGCGATCAGATCGTGTACCCCGGACAATGCGTCGAGACCGGTGACGGGACGCTGGGTTTCGGCATCGACGGAAGTGCGGGTGAGGTGGCGCAGCTGCGTCAGCGTTCCGGATTCCACTGCCCGGCCGTGCCGGATGATGGTCACCCGATCGCACAGCGCCTCGACCTGCGCCAGGATATGACTGGACAGCAGCACGGTCCGGCCGGCCCGGCGCACCTCCTCCACACATTCCTGGAAAACCGCCTCCATCAAGGGGTCCAGGCCCGCCGTGGGCTCATCGAGCAGCAGTAGTTCCACATCGGAGGCGAGCGCCGCGACCAGGGCGACCTTCTGCCGGTTTCCCTTGGAGTAGGTGCGGCCCTTCTTCGTCGGGTCCAGGTCGAAACGTTCCAGCAGATCCTTGCGCCTGTTCTCGTCCAGGCCGCCGCGTAGCCGCCCGAGCAGATCGATCACCTCACCGCCGGTGAGGCCGGGCCACAGGTTCACATCGCCCGGAACGTAGGCCAGGCGGCGATGCAGATCGGCGGCCTGTGACCACGGGTCGCCGTCGAGCAGCCGCGCCGATCCGCCGTCGGCGCGCAGCAGCCCGAGCAGCACGCGGATGGTGGTGGATTTACCGGCCCCGTTGGGCCCGAGGAAGCCGTGGACTTCACCGGAGGAGACCTGCAAATCGAGTCCGTCCAGGGCGCGAGTCCGGCCGAATGTCTTCACGAGACCGGAGATATCGATCGCGGCAGTCATGGATGCACCCTATTCCGATGCCGCCGGTATCGGCGGCTTTTCCGCGCCGGGACATCGGCGGCGCTCGGCGCGGAATCCGGTCGGACGTGTGGGACCGACCCGGCATCGATACCCGGAGCTTCCGCGCTACGGACAGGGCGGACGGCGGTGTCAGCCGACCCGGTGCAGATCGAGGAAATCGCCGACCGGGCGTCGAGGTGTCGGGGGCTGCGCGGCAGTGGTGGGCGCCGTGCCGACTCGGACGACGACCTGTGGTTCCACCCGGCCGGGCACCAGGTTCGCGATGGCGCGGCGGCTCGTCGGGACCTCGGTGATATGGGTCAGCGGGCAGGTGGTCAGCCCGGCGGCCGTGCATTCGAGCAACACCGCGGACAGGGCTTCACCTGCCCGCAGCCACTGGGCGGGCGAATCCGCGGGGGAACCGAGCACGAGCAGTTGCGATGCATCGGTGAGTTCGCCGCGCCGTAGCGACGGCGGCGCCGCGGGGAAGGCCCGGCCCACTCCCACCTGGGCGAGTTCCGCGGCCGAGACCAGTGCGGAGATCGGGACACCGTCGGCGGGGGAGTCGTTCCCGGCCCACCAGTGCAATTCGTTCAGGTACTGCGGATCGTAGGCCCGTAGGGCCGCCGACTGAGCGGACGCGGCGGCCAGCCGGAGCCGTGCCGACGCCTCGAGCACGGTAACGGTGACCTCGCACTCCGCCCCCACCGCCCGAAGCGCGGGCTCCACTCGCTCCCAATCGCGCGGTGGCAGCATCGGCAAGCGGTCGGTGTAGCGGCGATCGATGGCCGCCGCACGCGCCCGGACGGTATCGGAGACCTCCTGCGCGGGCTCGAATTCGATCTCGGCGAGATGGTCCGCGGCGGTATCGGGTAACCGGGTCACCCGGGTGGACCAGCCCGCCGCCGCGAATGCGGTACGGATATGGTCCAGCAGGGCACCGCAGCTGATGATCAACTGCCGGCCCTGCGGATCCGCCGAGGACAACCGCCGGTAGGTATCGCTGTACAACTGCAGGCGGTGGCCGTCGAAGACCAGCCGCCAGGGTTGGGTGTTGTGGACCGAGGGGGCGCGGCGAGCAAGGGAGAGAGCGGCCTGCACCGTCGGATGGTCGGGAACCCGAGCCGTACCGATAGCGTCCATCTTCCGAGTCTGCCCGGTACCGGGGCGGCCGACCACCACCTGAGGCGATCCGGACCGAATTGTGGCAGTCAGGGCATGGGGCCGATACCGGTGATCAAGGTTCGGTCACCGATTCGCATCGTCGTGACCAGTTGCGGATTGTACCCCAGCGGCGCGGACCCGGGTCGGTACTCGGTCACGACCACGGTGTACTGGCCGACGAACGCGCCCGGAGTGATCTGGATGCAGTGCGTGGTCCCCGGCGGAATGGTGTCGATACCGTGCTGGATATCGGCGGCGCCCGGGACCGCGGCGTCCGGGGCGACCAGGGCCCGCGCCTGTTCACCGGATCGGGTTACGTAATAGGCGTGCTGGAAGCCGAAGATGGCATCGGTTCCGGAACCGGTACCGCCGGGACCGTTCCCCTGCACCGTGTTCCCGATGCGCTCGGCCGCGCAGTTGGGGTCCGCTGCCGGCGGGACGTCCCCGGCCGCGGACGCGGGGGGATTCGCCGCTGTCGGCCCCGGGTCCGATTCACCCGCGCCGACCACCGCGAACTGCACATAGGCGGCGGCGCCGAGCGCCACGGCTCCCGCCACACCCAGCAGCATCGGGAGCAGACGCTTCCGACCGGGAGCGCTTGTCGTGCTGGCGGAGACCGGTACCGGCGCGGGCACCTCCTGGGGTGTCAGACGCGCCCGGAGCCGTTCACGCGCGGTGGCCGGCACGGGGGCGGCATCCGAACCCGGCGCAACCTCCGCGGACTCCTCCGGGCTTGTCGCCGCGGGAACCTCGTCCACCGATGGATAGTCCCCCCACGAAGCCGATCCGGTACCGGAGGAGTACGGTTCGGCGGTCTCGCTGCCGGGCCGCGGCGGGTAGCCGTCCGAAGACATCATCCAGTCCGCCCAGTTGCCCTCGTACCGGGCGTTCGGCGGCGGGTCGGCCACGTCGGACGAGAAATATCCGGGAGCGCCGGGCTCCGGAGGAAGCGCCGAGTAAACGGCCGGGTCCGGCGGCAGAGGCGCCGTCTCGGTTCCGGCAGGGTATTGCGGATCTGCCGCGGCAGGCGGCTGCTGATACGGGTGACTGCCCATATCCGGTAGCCGCGGTATGGGCACCGTGGGCATGGGATCTGCCTGGTCAGCGGGCGTGTACCCGGGTGCGATGATGCCGAGAGGCTCCGAGGACACCGGGCCGGACGCGGCGTGTGATTCCGGCTGTTGATCGCCGGCGTCCCGGCCGGGGCCGGTGGGCGGGTTCTCCCCGCCGGTGCCGGAACCCGGCGGTGGTCGGTCCATGACGCGGGCCCCCTTCATCGATTCACTGCGCGCGCTCGCTGTCCATTGTTCTAGTGGATGCGTGGGCGCGGCGCAGCGCGGGGCCGTGAAGGCTCACCAGTGAATGTTCACCGGATCGCCGATACCGACGTTCTCGTAGTACCAGGCCGCGTCACCGGGCGCCAGATTGATACACCCGTGGCTGACATTGGAATTGCCCTGCTGACCCACCGACCACGGTGCGGAATGGACGAAGACACCGCCCCAGGTGAGCCGTACGGCCCATTCGCCGTCGATCAGGTACCCCTCCGGCGAATCCAGCGGGATCCCGATGGTGCGGGAATCGAAGATGAGGTTGCGGAACTTCTCCAGAACCGGATAGGTGCCGGTCGGGGTTTCGTAACCGGGCTTACCCATGGACGCCGGCATGATCCGTACCACCTGGCCGCCGACGGAGACGGTGAAGGTGTGGGTGGACATGTTCGCGTCGGCGACGACACCGCCGTTGGTCTGGAACTGGGTGCGCTGTTCACCGAAATTTACGGTGAACGTGGTGTTCGCCGGGAGGAATCCGCTGGGCGTCCAGGTCAGTTCCCGGTCGCCGCGCCACGAATAGGTACCGGGCAGCGGCCTGTCGGTGGTGACCGACAGCGTCTTCTCCGCACGGGCCCGGTCGGTGACGGCATCCGAAAACCGGACGGTAACCGGATGGGCGATTCCGACGACTGCGCCGTCCGCCGGAGCGACCGAGGTGACGGCAGTGGCGCGAGGTTCGTCCGCGGTCATGGCGTTCGCCCCCGCCGGAACGACGATCAGAGACAGTGCGATCGCGAGAGCCAGAAACAGATGCCGGGCAACAATATTCATGGTTCCACCCCTTTACGGAGGACTGGTGGACAGAAGTCCATCCTAAGGGGCCATGATCAACTAAACCAGCCAGGATATCGTCCCGGCACCTGTTTGCGATGTAGACACACCGGGCGATTGCTATTCGGTGACAAGTTTCCAGTCATCGGGTAGTCCGTGGACATGCATGGTCGAGCCTTCGGCGTGAATGCTCACCGTGGCCGGACCCAGTCGCAGATCGGTGAGCCCGACCTTGCCCCATTCCCGCGGAAGTTGCGGGGTCACCCGCAGGGTGCGGGTCGGCGCGCACGGAGACAGGCCGAGAAAAGACCGCACCAGCAGCAGCGGGGCGGCGCTGGCCCAGGCCTGTGGGGAACAGGAGGTGGGGTAGGGGACCGGTGAGCGGAAATCGGTGCGGGCGAACCCACAGAACAATTCGGGTAGCCGCCCGCCGAAATCGCCGGCCGCGTCGAGCAGTCCGGTGGTGAGCCGTTCGGCCAGTTCGCTCGCGCCCGGGATATGCCGATACCGCAACAATCCGGCCACGGCGATGGCGGTGTCGTGCGGCCATACCGAACCGTTGTGATAGCTCATCGGGTTGAAGGCACCCATCGTGGAGGCCAGGGTGCGCAACCCGAAACCGCTGTCCATGGCCACATCGGCGAGCCGCTCGATCAGTTCGGCGGCGCGTTCGTCGGAGACGATCCCCGTCCACAGACATTGCGCGGCGTTACTGGTCAGGGCGTCGACCTGGTTCTTCTGCCCGTCCAGGGCGACCGCGTACCAGCCGTTCTTGGCGACCCAGAATGCCTCGTCGAACTGTGCCTTGAGGTTTTCGGCCTGTTCGCGCAGGCGTTCGGCGGTGCCGGTATCGCCGAAGTATTCGGCGAGCTGGGCGCGGGCCCGCCGGGCCGCGTACACGTAACCCTGGACCTCGCACAGCGCGATGGACGGTTCGGCCAGATGCCCGGTCGCGTCGTTGATCGCGTCGAAGCTGTCCTTCCAGCCCTGATTGCTCAGTCCGCGATCGGTTTTGCGACGGTATTCGACGAATCCGTCGCCGTCGGCGTCACCGTATTCGTCGATCCAGGCCAGCGCCGCGTCGGCCGCCGGGAGCAGTTCGCGCACCACCGCATCCCCGGCGCCCCAGCGCCAGCATTCGGCCAGCAGCATGACGAACAGCGGTGTCGCGTCGACCGACCCGTAGTACACGGTGCCGCCGAGCACTTGGCCGCTGGCCGGGCCGTGCCGCATCTCGTGCATGATGCGCCCCGGCTCTTCCTCGGTGATCGGATTGACCTTCGTACCCTGCAGATCCGCCAGCCGCCGCAGTGTGCCGACCGCCAGCGCCGAATCCAGGGGCAGCGCCATCCAGGAGGTGAGCAGACTGTCCCGGCCGAAAAGCGCCATGAACCAGGGTGCGCCCGCGGCCACATAGGCCGGGGCGCCGTCGGTACTGCCGTCGATCCGCAGGGCGCCCAGATCGCTCTCGGTGCGTTGCAGGACTTCGGACAATGCCGGATCGGTCGCGGTCAGATCGGTGGCGGTGGCCCGCCACGCCTTGAGCCGGCTGATCGGGCTGTCCTCGTCGTCACCGAAAGCCATCTGCACCCTGCGGTGCGAGATGACCGGCTGGGCCAGGATCTCGGTATCCCACCGGCCCCGCGCCGGCACCACCACCTGCCAGGTGATGGTGCCGGGCAGCATGACCGCCCCGCCGGTGGCGCTGATGGTCAGGCCGCGGCCGGGTTCGTTGTGGTCGGTCAGATGCAGATCGCCGTCGACGGCGTTGTGTTCGGCGCCGCCGCCGTGGTTACGACCCTCTTTCACCGCGAACAGATCCGCGAAGTCGGAGTCGACGAACAGGGTTATGGTCATCGCCGTGTCCTCGTGACCGAGATTGTGCACGGAGATGGCCTCTTTGAGCCCGTTACCGATCAGCCGGCGGCGGACCACCAGCACAGTGCTGTCCGCGACCCCGGCCCGCGGGGGCTTGCGCAGGATGAACCGCCCTTTGAACGCTTCCGGAGTGAGTACCGTGAGATGTTCGGCGGGCTGGCCGTCCAGGCGCAGTTCCCAGCGCGAGATCACCCGCGCATCGCGATAGAACAGTCCTTGCGAAGTGCCGGAATGGATATCGCCGAGTGGGTCGGACAGGCAGAAGGTGCTTGCCTCGACCAGGGTGACCGTCCCCCCCCCCCCCCGTGTGGGGCCCGGCGGGGGGGGGTGGGAAAAAAACGGGGGGGGGGGGAGAGGCGAACTAAAAAACCGGGGGATTTCGGCGCGGGGCGGGCACGCGGGTGGGGCGGGCGG
>NZ_JARWOV010000209.1 GCF_029868855.1 Nocardia carnea
CCGGGCGCCCGGTCGGCTCCGCCCCCCCCGCCCCCCCGCCCCGGCGCGCCGGCGGGCCGCGGGGGCGCCCCGCCCCCCCCCCCCCCGCCGCATATACCGACGGCGACGCCGTCTTCGTCTCGGCGGGCCGATCCCGTGCCCGTCAGCGCAGCGAAATACTGGTGCAATGCGCTCTGCTCCGGGCGGGAAGTCTGGACCCACGGGTGGTCAAGGGGCTGCGGGGACGTCCGCGCGTCGCGCGCCGCTATCTGGCGCTCGAGGGCGGGCGGGCGCTTACCCAGCTCGGGCGCGACGTTCCGCTCGCCGCCGCACTCGTTCCGGACGGGTCGGCGACAACCGCCTCCGCCGACGAATCACTCGCCCTCGCCAGAAGTAAGGCGGTGGTAACCGATCCACCGGAGTGGTTCGGCGTCATCGACTCCGCACGATTACTGAAGTCCGGCACCGGGCCCAGTGCTCGCGCGACCGATAAAGACCTGCGGCTGGAATTCGATCTCCCCGGCGAGCTCGAATCCGAGGACGACGAGGACGGCAACGGGGATGGAGCCGGCACCAGCCGCATCCTGAAACTTTTCGAGAATCCGCTGACCAACTCGGAGAAGCTCGCCGATCTGCTGCGGAAACTGCTCGGCACCTCGCGTGCCCCCGGCGACAGCGACGCCGGTGCCCAGATGCGGGTTCGAGCCGCCCGGCGGGGCCGCACGGCCGGTGGCGATGCCCGGCCACTGCCCACCCCGATCGAATTCGTCGTCGACGGAAAACCCGGTGCCGTCACCGGAACAGGCGGAGCGTGGTATCCGGAATGGGACGTCCACGACAACCGGTACCGGCCCGAGTGGTGCCGGGTCGTGGACTTCCCGCTGACCACCGACGCCGATATCGCCGCCGCCGGTATCCCACCCGACGACGTGCTGCGGCGCCGCCTGGCCCGAGTCGGCCTGGGCCCCAAGGTCCTGCGCCGGCGTGCCGACGGAGACGAACTCGATATCGACGCCCTGCTCGATCTGGTCGTCGATATCCGGTCGGGCCACTCACCAGCGGAGAACGTGTACGCCGAATCCCGCAAAGTGGCCCGGAATCTCGGTGTCCTGATCCTGCTCGACGCGTCCGGTTCCGCCACCGATACCGATCCCGACGGCCTCGCCGTCCACGAACACCACCGCCGGGCGGCCGCCGTCCTCGCCACGGCGCTCGAGGAACTGGGCGACCGCGTCGCTGTCTACGCGTTCCGCTCCGACAGCCGCCACGCCGTGCACCTGCCGGCGATCAAAACGTTCGGCCGGCGGTTCGGTGCGGTCGAGCGGGCGCGACTCGCGCAGCTCGAGCCCTCCGGCTACACCAGGCTCGGCGCCGGTATCCGCGGCGCCGGCCGCATTCTCGACACCGAAGCGGGCACACCGTATCGCCTGCTGCTCGTCCTCACCGACGCCCTGCCGTACGACCACGGCTACGAAAGCCGCTACGCGGAAGCCGACACCCGCAAGGCGGTCGAGGAACTCCGCGCCGAAGGGATCGCGAGCCTCTGCCTGACCATCGGCGCGGCCACCACCACCGACACGCTCGAACGCGTCTTCGGTCCGGCCGGGTACGCGAACGCCGCGACATTGTCGGGCCTGAGCCCGCAGATGGACGAGTTGTTCTCGGCCGCGCTGCGCGAACTCAGCGCGCCGAAACCACGAGGCAGGTGAACAAGCACCAGTTCTCGCCCCTCGAAAGGAAAACAGCAGTGGACACAGCACACCCATCGACAGACTCCGGCCGGGAACGCAAGCTGTATCACTTCGACCGCCACACCCCGGAGTACCGGGGCCGGTTCGCCGCGATCACCCGCGAAATGCACGAGCGATGCCCGGTGGCCTGGACCGACACTCACGGCGGCCATTGGGTCGCCGCCGGCCACCGCGAAGTGTTCGAGCTCGCGCGGTGCCCGCATGTATCCAACGATCGCGACTACAAGAACGAGCGCCGGGGATATCTCGGTATCACCATTCCGTTCGCCGAGACCCCGATGCCCATGCGCAACGGAATCCTGGAAATGGACGATCCCGAGCACCGGCTGTTCCGGGCGGTCCTCAACCCCTACCTGTCGCCGAGTGCCGTGCGCCGGTGGGAGCCCTTCATCGACGAACTGGTGCGCGCGTGCCTCGACGAGAAGATCGAGTCCGGGCGGATCGACTTCGTCGACGATCTCGCCAATATCGTCCCCGCTGTCGTGACGCTGGGCATGCTCGGAATACCGCTGGCGAAGTGGGTCGTCTACAACGAACCCTCACACGCGGTGGTGTACACCCCACCGGATTCACCCGATCGGGAGCGGGTCCAGGAACTCAACATGGCGATGGGCCTGGACCTGCTGGCGAACCTGCACGAGATCCGCGAGAACCCGCGGCCCGGGCTGATCGACGGGCTGGCCCGACTGGAAATCGACGGTGAAAAGCCCGAGGACATCGATCTGCTCGGCATGCTGGGGCTGCTCATCGGCGGCGGGTTCGATACGACCACCGCGTTGACCGCGCACTCACTGGAATGGCTGTCCGAGCATCCCGCCGAGCGGGAAACCCTCAGTCGCGAACGCGATCTCCTGCTCAATTCCGCGACCGAGGAATTCCTGCGTTACTTCACCCCCGCGCCCGGCGACGGCCGCACGATCTCCGCGGACTGTGATATCGCCGGCCAGCACTTCGAGGAAGGTGAGCGGCTGTGGCTGTCCTGGGCGATGGCGAACCGGGACCCCGCAGTCTTCCCCGACCCCGACACCGTGGTCCTGGACCGTAAAGGCAATCGGCACACCAGTTTCGGGCTCGGCATCCACCGCTGTATCGGGTCCAATCTCGCGCGCACGGTATTCAAGCGGATGCTGATCGCAGTGCTGGACCGCATTCCGGACTTCCACTGCGACCCCGAAGGGACCGTCCACTACGACACCATCGGGGTGATCCAGGGGATGCGTAAACTGCCCGCGACATTCACCCCGGGCCGCCGTTCGGGGCCGGGCCTGGACGACACGCTCGTCGTACTGGAGCGGATGATCGACGAACAGGGACTCGCCGCCCCCGTTACTGCGGGATCGTGATCGCATACCCGGTTCGGTGCGCAACCGGCCGGGCCCTTGCTCGCCTCCCCGGGGGTCTCTTTTCGCCTGCCCGTGCTGATACCCGCCGATGCCATGGCGTGGCCGACGTAGCTGCTGTGCCGGCAAGGCGGCCGAGTGTCCGCTCGCAGCGGTATGACGCGGACCCGTACACCGGTTCTGCGGCGCCCGTCCCCGATTCCGGAGTGCGTCGCTCCCTTCTGACCGGCTCCTAATATGGGGCACTAGCGCAAAACGTCTCATATAAAGCAGACTGGGCAGAGACGGAGCGCCGGTAGTACGGCACCGGTGGCAGGACCGAGGAGAGGCGAATCGATGACTCGCGACGAAAATGACCTACCGGCCGAGTCGGGCGTCGCCGCCGGTATCGATATCGAGCGGGTCACCGCCTGGTTTGCCGAGCACATCCCCGGGACCACGCCTCCGCTGACGTTCGATCTGATCACCGGCGGCCGGTCCAACCTCACCTATCGCGTACACGACGGGTCGGGCGCGGGCTGGGTGCTTCGCCGGCCGCCCACCGGGAACATCCTCGCCTCCGCACACGATGTCGTACGCGAGTTCCGGATCCTCGACCTGCTCGCAGCGACCCGGGTCCCCGTACCCCCGGTTCTCGGATGCTGCACCGACCACGCCGTGACCGGCGCCGATTTCTACGTCATGGAGTATGTCGACGGCATCGTCCCCGACGACCCCGCGTCCGCCGCCGCGATTCCCCGGGCGAGCCGGGCCGCCGCCTCCCGCAATATCGTCGATACGCTCGCCGCCGTCCACGCCGTCGACACCACCACCGGACCGCTGGCCGAGCTGCGCAGACCCGGTAGCTATCTGGAACGCCAGCTGCGCCGGTGGCACCGACAGCTCACCGCCGGCGGCGTCGGACCCGGGCCCGTCTGGGAGGTTCATGAGCTGCTCACCCGGCGGATGCCCGGCGAGCGCTGGACCGGGATCACCCACGGCGACTTCCGTCCGGGCAATCTGCTGATCGGTACCGACGGAACCGTGCGAGCAGTACTGGACTGGGAGCTGTGGACCGTCGGCGATGTCATGGCCGATATCGGCTGGCTCACCACCGCCTGGACCTCGGCCGAGCCCTTCGGCTGGGCTCCGGACCCCGCCGAGGGCTACCTCGACATCGACGCAGTGCTTTCCCGCTACGCCGACACCACCGGCCGATCCCTCGACGACCTGCCCTACTACCGGGCCTTCGCGCTGTGGCGGCTGGCAGCCATCGCGGAGGGCGTGGCGGCGCGTTTCCGCGCCGGAGTGATGGGTGAGCAGGATATCGACGTGACGGACCTGTCGGAGCGGCCCGTCCGGCTCGCCGAATCCGCCCGCGCGGTACTGAACGGCTGAACGATCAGCGGGTCACGCCCGAGCCCGGCTTGTAGACATCCGGCCCCAGCAACGGGATGACTCACGAATCGCAGCTGCTCGAGCCGAAATATTCCGGCCCGGCCGCTATGAAACGCCGCAGTTCGGCGGCGACGTCCGGGCCGCTGGGTGTGTAGATGATTTCGCCGAAACCCCGCTCGGCGATCCGGCCCAGCCGCTGAGCGACCTGTCTGTCCTCGAGTGCTCTACGCCAGTTCTCGCCGCCCGGCAAGGCATCGACAGCCTCCTCGTCGCCCCATGTGTAGGCGTTGTGCCAGTCGATGACACGCCATGGGCCGATCGCTGCGCGGACACGGTCGGAGTCCGGGTCTTCGCCGGCAGCGAGCACAGTGCCGGAAACCAGTATCGCACTGGGTAACTCGGTACTCATCGCACCGATCACGCCGTCCGTGGGGGATGCGGCGAGGGCTGTTCCTCTGGGGCCGAACGCGCTCAGCCACAGCGGCACATCGACCGGTCGTGGGGCGGTGAGCCCGGCGGCGTGCAGCATCCGGACCGGCTTACCGTCCACGACGGCCGTCCGGCCGGCGAGAAGTGCGCGCAACGCCGTGAGGTAGTCGCCGAGTGCGGTAATCGTCATGGGGCGCTGCCCGATCGCGAGGCGGGCGGTGAAACCGGTGCCGAAACAGGGACGGAACCTCTGTCGTCAGGCGGGGGTTTGTGTGGAGGGTGTCTCGGTACCGGCTTCGTCGTGGTCGGGCAGGCCGAGGCGGAGGTGTTCACTGTGGTAGACGGCTTCGTCGAGTAGTTGAGCTACGTGGTTGTCGTAGAGGCCGTAGACGATGCTGCGGCCCGACCGGGTGCCGGTGACCAGGCCGAGGTTGCGCAGCAGTCGGAGCTGATGGGAAACGGCCGACTGTTCCATACCGACCGCTTCGGCGAGTTCGGAGACAGCGCGCGAGCCCTGGCGGAGCTCGGTGAGGATCAGCAGCCGGCTCGGGGTGGCGAGCGCTTGGAGTGTGGTCGCCACGCGCGCGGCGGACTCGGCGTCCAATCGCGCGGCGGGCCGGTCGCGGCCTTCGACCCCATGTCCCATGAGCGTGGAGTCTAGCTCATCGATTCTGAACAGATGAATAGGTGTTCATTTATTCTGTTATCGTGAGGCGGTCCTGCTCCGAGCTTTGGAGGTTTCTCGTGGTTGCGACCACTGTCACGCCCAGTCGACCGGCTGCCACGCTGCGTGCACCGCTGCGGCGGACCGGGGTGTTCGCACTCCCCGAGGCGCGCTGGGCCGGCGCGGCGCTGACGCTGTTCCTGCTCGGTCTGGTCGCGCAAGGGCTGGGGGCACCGGTATGGCTGTGGTGGGCGCTGTATCTGGCCTGTTACGCCACCGGCGGCTGGGAACCGGGCCTGGCCGGCCTGCGTGCCTTGCGGGAGAAGACCCTCGATGTCGATCTGCTGATGGTGGTCGCGGCGATCGGTGCCGCCGCGATCGGCCAGGTTCTCGACGGTGCGCTGCTGATCGTCATCTTCGCGACTTCCGGTGCCTTGGAAGCGCTGGCCACCGCGCGGACCGAGGATTCGCTGCGCGGTCTGCTGGACTTGGCCCCCGATACCGCCACCCGGCTCACCGGCGATGGTGGTGAGGAGACGGTCAGGGCCGCGGATCTGGCGATCGGCGATGTGATCCTGGCGCGGCCGGGTGACCGGATCGCCGCGGACGGGACGGTGACCGCCGGCGCCGGCGAGGTGGATCAGGCCACGATCACCGGTGAATCGATGCCGGTGGAGAAATCCACCGGCGACGAGGTGTACGCCGGAACCCTCAACGGCACCGGTGCCTTGCGGATCCGGGTGGACCGCCGCGCCGAGGACTCCGTCGTGGCGAGGATCGCCGGGCTGGTCGAAGAAGCCAGCCGTACCAAAGCGAAAACCCAGCTGTTCATCGAGAAGATCGAGCAGCGGTACTCGGTGGGCATGGTCGCGGTCACGCTCGCTGTTTTCGGTGTGCCGCTGCTGTTCGGCGCGGATGTGCAGTCAGCGCTGTTGCGCGCCATGACCTTCATGATCGTCGCTTCACCGTGCGCGGTGGTCCTCGCGACGATGCCGCCGCTGCTCGCGGCCATCGCCAACGCCGGGCGCCACGGGGTGCTGGTCAAATCCGCCGTGGTGATGGAACGGTTGGGCACCACCACTCGCGTCGCGTTCGACAAGACCGGCACGCTGACCCGCGGCGTCCCCGAACTCACCGAAATCCGGCCGCTGTCCGGGAGCCCGTACACCGAGGAGCAGATCCTGCGGCTGGCCGCCGCCGCCGAACACGGCAGCGAACATCCGCTGGCCGCCGCCGTCGTGCGTGCCGCGCGCCGCCGCCACTTGTCACTGCCTGCCGCCGATGAATTCAGTGCCCGACCCGGCCGGGGCGTATCGGCGCTCGTCGACGGTCGATTCGTCCAAGTCGGTTCGCCCGCCGCACTACTCGCCGCTCACGACCCGGCAGCGCCCGCCGCGGCCGGCATCGTCGACGAACTGCAACAGCGCGGGAACACCGCGGTGGTCGTCCTGTGCGAACGGAACCCCGTCGCCGTTCTCGGACTCACCGATCAACTGCGCCCCGAGGCTGCCGCCGCCGTCTCCCGAATCACCGGATCGACCGGAACCGCACCGGTTCTGCTGACCGGCGACAACGCGGCGACCGGTGAACAACTGGCTGCACAGGTAGCGATCACCGACGTGCGCGCCGGGCTGCTGCCCGAGGACAAGGTTGCCGCCATACGGGGGCTCGAGCGCGCCGGCGAGCGGATGACCGTCGTCGGGGACGGTGTGAACGACGCACCGGCCCTTGCCGCCGCGCACGTCGGAATAGCCATGGGCGGTGCCGGATCCGATCTGGCCCTGCAGACCGCCGACGCGGTCGTGGTTCGCGACGACCTGAACACCATTCCCACCGTGATCGCTCTGGCCCGGCGGGCCCGCCGCATCGTGCTCGCCAACCTCGCGATCGCCGCCACCTTCATCACCGTCCTGGTGCTGTGGGACCTGTTCGGCCACCTTCCGCTACCGCTGGGCGTGGCCGGCCACGAAGGTTCCACGGTGATCGTCGGACTCAACGGCCTGCGTCTGCTCACCCGCCGGGCCTGGAACCGGGCCGAACGGAGCGCCCGGGCGGGGGCCGCGGCGCCTGGCCGAAAGTCGTGACCACCGGCGCCGGCCGGTACGGTGGCAGTACCGATGTCCGCCGGTGGGCGCACTAGCTGCTGCCGGACGTGCCGAGATTCGCGACCAATCCGTCGATGATGTCACGAACGGCCTTCCCCGTGTCGTAGCTGTCTGCCACGGTGGTCCACTGCGGTACCAAGCGGGCGACGTACGGCAGATCGTCGAGTAGGTCCGGGGTGGTGGATTCGGTCCAGTGTGCCGGTGCCCGCCCGCGCCGGACGGCGGCGGAGCGTTCGTCGGCCGCCCGGCGGGCGCTGAGTTCACCGAGGGTGAAACGCCACATCACCGAGTACATGTACAGCGCCTGCGTATCTGTGGCACCCAAGGACGCGGCGGTGGCGACGAACTCGTCGAGGATCCACATCGCCGCCCGGCCGTAGGTTTCACCGGTGACGAGGATGTCGACCACCCAGGGCAGCTCGTACAGGGTGTCGATGAGGTAGGTGACGATCGCGGCCAGCCGGGCCCGCGGCTCCGCGGGGAGTTGCGGGCGCTGGAGTTCGTCCGCGCGGGCGTTGAGAACGGCGAAGAACAGCGCGCTTTTGGTGGGGAAGTGGTGGTAGATCGCGGCCGTGCTGACGCCGAGGTGACCGGCGAGACGTCGCATGCTGAACGTCTTCGCCCCGTCGGTGGTGAGCATCCGGTCGGTCGCGGCGAGGATTGTTTCGCGGTCGAGGCGAACCGGTCGGCCGCGTTTGCGGGGTTCGGGGTTCGGCACGATCATCCATTCTGCGTCGAGTGGTCTCGACCGCCTCGGCCGGGTGGGCCGGCCCATCGAGTCCACGGGTGCTTCGATCCTGATCCGCCACGTCGAGGTCATCCGGATGATCGCCGCCGATCGGCTCGGCGTTCCCATCGTAGGTCGGCACTGTCCCGTTGCCGGCGCGGGTTCGCAGGCAAGGGTTTTCACCGATGGCAGGAGCTCCTGTCCGCGGCCGCTCTCGACAAGGGGGTAAGGCTGTGCTAACCATATTAAAAACACACGTTACTAAATATGGAGTTCGTGGTGTCCGCCGCGCGGAACGGGGCATCACGACGCGCGTCCCGGCACCCGAAACGCAGCTCTGCGTCGACGGAAACCGCTGAGGTGCCGTCGATCCAGGATTGTGGAGAATAAGATGTCGCCGACGAACGAGCCGGCCGCGGTGCCGGTGACGAACAAGCCGGCCGCGGTATTGGCAACCGTGGTGATCGTGCAGTTCATGGTCTCCCTGGACCTGTCCGTCGTGAACGTGGCGCTCCCGGCGATCCGATCCGAGTTCGAGCTCTCGGCCGCCGCGCTGCAGTGGATCGTCAACGCCTACGCCGTGGTCTTCGGCGGCTTCCTGCTGCTGGGCGGACGGCTCGGCGATGTGATCGGCCGCCGTCGCACGATGCTGGCCGGACTGGCGATTTTCGGGATCGCCAGCCTCGCGGGTGGTCTGGCCACCGACCCGGCTCTGCTCGTTGCCGCCCGGGCGATACAAGGCTTGGGCGCCGCGGCACTGTCGCCGTTGTCGTTGGCGCTGATCACCGTGACCTTCGAAGAAGGTCCCGCGCGAACCAAAGCGGTGGGCCTGTGGGCCGCGGCGACCATGCTCGGTGGCGCACTCGGTGTGGTCGCCGGTGGTCTGCTCACCGACTTCGTGGACTGGCGCTGGGTTTTCCTGATCAATGTGCCGATCGTCGTCGCCGCTGCGTTCACGGCCGCGACCGGAATCGGCGGGGCGCGCCGAGGCGAGCGGCCCCGGCTCGATATCGCCGGTGCGCTCCTGGTCACGGCGGGGATGCTGTTGCTCATCCTCGGCGTCGTACGGACCGACGAGTACGGCTGGGCATCCGCCGTGACCATCGGGACCATCGCCGTCGCCGTGGCGCTGCTGGCCGCGTTCGTCGCGGTCGAAACACGGGTCCGCGAACCGCTGATGCGGTTGCGCTTGCTCGCCAACGGAAGTGTCGCGGGCGCCAACGTGTTCGGTTTCATGATCACCGCGGGCCAGTTGACCGCCTTCTACTTCGTCTCGCTGCATATGCAGACCGTGCTGGAGTTCTCACCCGCCGAGGCCGGTATCGCATTCGTTCCGTTCGCGCTCGGCGCCGTCGTGGGGATGCGCCTCGTAGCTGTTGTCGTGAACCGGTTCGGCCCCCGCGCCGCCCTGGTGACAGGGGGGCTTCTCGGCGCGCTGGGTATCGCCTGGTTCGGGCTGGGCGGGCCCGGCGGATCGTTCCTCACCGATATTCTCGGACCCTCCGTGGTGGCGAGTATCGGTATCGGCGCCAGCTTCGTGATCATGGGAACCATCGCCATGCAAGGAGTTCCGGCCGAGGACGCGGGGATGGCTTCCGGGCTGCTGAACAGCTCCCGCCAGCTCGGTGGCGCCCTCGGCCTGGCCGTCCTGGCGACGGCGGCTGCCGCGGCAACGGGAGACGACCGGTCGCCGGAAGCCCTCAGTGACGGCTATGCCACGGCCTTCCTGCTGGGTGCCGCACTCATCGCGGTCGGCACGGTGGTCGCGGGAATGCTGATCCCTGGATCGGGGAAGAAGGTCTGACCGCACGGGTCCCGGACCGCGATCGCGTCGGTATGCGCTGACCGTCACCGCATTTCATCTGTTCATCGAACCCACCGGGGCCTGCGCAGCGGTAAAACGCTGTTGCAGGGTGGCTGCGTAGTTGCCGGGTGAGTTCGGGCCGGTATCGAACGGGGCGCAGGCTGCGGCCTCGTTGCGCCCCCGGCCGAGGAGATACCGGCGAACTCGGAGCTGGGGCCCGCGGCGCACAGTTACCGGCGGCTTCGAAAATCTTTTGCCGTTTTGTCACACCCCCGCCCTATGTAGAATATGATTCTACCCAGTGCGCGACCATGAATCTCTATGAGAAGAATCCAATTCTCATCGTGGTTGCGTGAGCCCGCATCAGACCGTTAATCGCGAGCCGGGCGCCCCCCGGGCGCCGGGTCGTACGGTCGCGCGCTCCGGAAAGGCGAAGGTGGATGATGTTCTCCATCGTGAGGCGACTGGGCAGAGGTCTGCTGGTGGTCCTGCTGGTCACCCTGGCGGTCGTGGTGCTCCTGAGTTTCGCACCGGGATCGGTGGCGCAGGTCATCCTCGGTGACGCCGCCACACCGGAAGCCGTCGCCGCACTGAACAGCAAACTCGGGCTGGACGAACCACTATGGGTGCAATACCTCAACTGGGTCGCCAACGCCGCCCAAGGTGATCTGGGCACCTCACCGCTCACGGGACAATCGGTGACGACGGCGATTACGGAGCGGTTGCCGGTGACATTCCAACTGGCCGCGATGGCACTCGTCATCGCACTGGTCAGTGCGGTTTTTCTCGCCGTGATATCGGCGATGCGGCCGGGAAGTCCGGTCGACCGGGGGACCGCCGCGCTCTCCTCCGTATTTCTCTCGGTGCCCGCGTTCGTCGCCGGCCCGATACTCATCTACTTCTTCGCAGTAGAGCTGGGCTGGCTTCCGGTGACCGGATGGAACCGCATCGGCGACGGCATCGGGCTGAACCTGCAGTCTGCTCTGCTGCCCGCCATCGCGATGGCGCTCATGGAGATCGCCGCATTCCACCGGTTGCTGCGCACGGACCTGATCACCACGCTGCGTGAGGATTTCATCGGGGCGGCCCGCGCCAAAGGAATGAACGAGTGGTACGTGATGTTCCGGCATGCGCTGCGGCCGTCGTCGTTCTCCTTGATCACCTTGGCGGGAATCAATCTCGGGCGTTTGATCGGCGGGACGGTGATCGTCGAAACGCTGTTCTCGCTCCCCGGACTCGGCCAATTGCTCGCCTCCTCGATCGTGTCCCGGGATCTGATCATGGTGCAGGGAATCGTGGCATTCATGGCGGTCGTCTATGTCGTCATCAACATCCTGGTCGACTCGAGCTATGAGCTGATCGACCCCCGGGTCAGGAAGGTGGCCACGATATGACTCGAGCACAAGTCGAGATCGAGCGTAGGCAGCGGGTCGAGGCGCCGGAGAAACCGGTAGTCCCGCGGGTGCGCAAACCTCGCTCGATACTGGTGTACCTGTCCTACGCCTGGTTGGTCGTGATGATCTCGGCGGCGATCTTCGCCGATCTGCTGCCCTTGGCGTCGTATTCGATCCCCGTCGGCCCACCGCGGCAACCTCCGCAACTCGGATCGCTCGACCTTCTCGCCGGCACCGACAATCTGGGGCGGTCGATGTTGTCCCGGTGCGTGTACGGCGCCCAGGTGTCGTTGTTGATCGGTACGGTCGCGACCCTCATCGGGTCGGCGCTCGGGTCGAGTATCGGGATGCTGGGCGGCTATTTCCAGAAGCGGACGGACGCGGGGATCCGGTTGCTCAGCGATACGATGCTGGCCTTCCCGCCGCTGATCCTGCTGATGGCGCTGACCGCGGTCTTCACTCCGGGACTGCCCACCCTCATGGTCGGCCTCTCGCTGATCATCATCCCGTCGTTCATCAGGCTCGCCCGGGCGAACACGCTGACGTGGACGGCCCGGGAGTTCGTGCTCGCCGCCCGGAACATGGGTGCCGGGCACGGCCGGATCCTGGGCCGGGAAATCCTGCCGAATGTGCTGCCACCGTTGCTGGCCTATCTGCCGATCGTCATGGCGGCGCTCATCGTCGCGGAAGGCTCCCTGAGCTTTCTCGGGCTCGGCATCCCGCCCCCGACACCGAGCTGGGGAGGCATGATCTCCGACGGCAAGGACAGTCTGGCCACCGCACCGCATCTGGTTTTCGTGCCCGCCGCAGTTATCTTCTGCACCGTTTTCGCGTTGAACCAGGCGGGTGACCACCTGCGTGGCCGGTTCGATCGCACGATGCGTGACTGACGCCCGTCCACTCCCGAACTGCCATCCTGTGTCTGCACCGAGGTACCGAATGATGATCCGACGCTGTTGTCTGCTCGTCGCAGCTCTTGTCTGCCTGGCATCGCTGCTGACCGCGTGCAGCGGTGCGAACAGTGAAAAGCCGGCCGGCGACCTCCCGGTACCCGGCGGCACCGCCCGCATCGTCCAGATCACGGAGCCACGCGGCCTCGACCCGGCAACGCTGAGCAATCAGTGGGTGCTCAATGCCATGCTCGGCAACGCCTTGTTCGGAACATTGATGATCAACGATCCGGAGACCGGTGAACTGCGATTCACCATGGCGCAGAGTTTCGCCACCCGTGACGGGGGTGCCACGTTCGAGTTGACGTTGCGCCCGCATCTGCGGTTCTCCGACGGCGGCCCATTGGATGCGGCGGCCGTGAAATACAACTGGGACCGGATCAAGGACCCCGCCAACGGATCGGCCTACCTGCAGGAAGCATCGATGGTGGCCGCGACCGAGGTCGTCGACGACACCCGGCTGAGGGTAACGATGGCCGAGCCGGTGCCGAACTTCGCGGAGGCGGTATACGGGACCTCGCTGAATTGGATCGCTTCGCCCGCCGCGCTGGCGGCGGGCAGACAACAGTTCGACGCACATCCGGTCGGGGCCGGTCCTTTCACGCTGACGCGCTGGGCCCGCGGAGACGCCATCGAACTGGTGAAGAACCCCGCGTACTGGGATGCGCCCAAACCCTTTCTCGACGCGATCACCCTGCGCGCCAACGCCGATACCGCCCAGCGGATCAACACCTTGATCAGTGGGGGTGCCGATCTGGTGATCGAGACGAATCCGGCGAGCCTCTCCGAGGCGCGCGCGGCCGGATTCCCGACCGACACAGTGCCGTTGCACGGCGGCCAGACCCTGACCATGAACACGCGCAGGCCGCCCTTCTACGACGTGCGCGCACGCCGAGCGGTCGCCGCGGCGATCGACCTCGAGGCGATCAATGTCGCCGTCTACCACGGCGAAAGCCGGGTCCCGAAGACTCTGTTCGGCGAGTCTTCGCCGTTCCACACGGATCTGCCGCTCCCGCGGCCGGACCGAGAAACCGCGCAACGACTCTTCGATGAGCTGGCGGCCGAGGGTAAGCCGGTATCTTTCACCTTCACCAGCGGCCCCACCGCGGAGATCAGGGCACTCGCGGAGAACGTGCAGGCGCAACTCAGCGCGTTCGGCAATGTAGAGGTCGCGGTCGTGGTCGCGGATATCACCCAGGTAGTGGAACTGCGCCGGACGAACGACTTCGATATGACGACGAGCTCGGCGAACTTCACCGATCCGGAACCGGCGTTGTGGTCGGTGTTCCACCGGAACTCCCGGCGCAACTTGTCAGGGGTAGCCGACGCGGAGTTGAGCCGGGCACTGCAGGACGGCCGGACCGGAACAACGAGCCGGCAACGCGCGGACGCCTATCGACGGGTGCAGGAACGGCTGAATGCGCTTGTCCCGGTGATCTTCCAGGTCAGTAATGAACCCAGCGTCGTCACCCGCAGAAACGTCGGTGGTGTCGTGCAGTACGGCTACGGGTCGCTGCTACCGGAGGAACTCTGGGTCGAGAACTGACTGCCGCAAACCTTCCGGATACAGAAACCGCCACCGATTCACTTCTCGCTTCTCCTCTGAGAGGAACAATGATGTTCCGAGCATCGCTTTTTCGTTCGATCGCTGTGTGTTGCACCGCTCTCGCCCTGGCCGCCTGCGGCGGTACCGGAGCAGGAACGGGCACCGGCCCCGGTGGCGACCCGGTGGCCGGCGGTACCGCACAGATTCTCCAGATCAGTGAACCCCGCACCCTCGACCCGGTGGCCCTGGGAAACCAATGGGTGATCAACGCCGTCCTCGGCAACGCCTTGTACGGGACATTGATGGTCAACAACCCGGATAGCGGAGCGATCGAATACTCCATGGCGACCGGCTTCGCCACGCGAGACGGGGGTGCCACCTTCGACCTGACGCTGCGGCCGGATCTGCGGTTCTCCGACGGGACCCCGCTGGACGCGGCGGCCGTGAAATTCAACTGGGATCGTTTCGCCGACCCGGCCAACGGATCGTCCTATGTCGAGGATGCGGCGGTGATCGCGGCGACCGAGGTCGTGAACCCGACCACGCTCCGGGTGAAGATGCGGCACCCGGTACCGCATTTCGCCTACACCATCGTGGAGAGTTCGATGAACTGGATTGCCTCGCCCCAGGCGCTGCAACCGGGGCGCGCGGCCTTCGACGGCAACCCGGTGGGTGCGGGCCCGTTCACCCTCCAGCGATGGGCCCGGCAGGATGTGATCGAGCTGGTCAAGAACCCGCAGTACTGGGATGCGCCGAAACCGTATCTGGACCGGATCGAGCTACGTACCTCCGGTGACTCGGTTCAGGGCTACAACACGCTGGTCAGCGGTGGTTCGGATGTGATCATCAGCTCCAACTGGGGGAGTATCGAAAAGCTGGAGAATCAAGGTTTCCCGACGGCGGTGTCGCCGCTGCACGGTGGACAGCACCTGTCGATGAACACGCGGCGCGCGCCGTTCGACGATATCCGGGCCCGCCGGGCCGTGGCGGCCGCCCTCGATGTGAACGCGCTCAATCTGACCATCTACAACGGAAGCGGGGAACTCCCGACCACCCTGTTCCGCGAATCCTCCCCGTACTACGCGCCGGATCTGCCCTTGCACACGCACGATCCGGCGGCCGCGCAACGGTTGTTCGACGAGCTGGCGGCCGAGGGCAAGCCGGTGAAGTTCACTTACACCACCACCGCGCAGACGGAGAACCGGCTGCTGGCGGAGAGCGTCCAGGCGCAGCTGAGCGCGTTCGACAATGTCGACGTCGAAGTGCGGGTCATCGATATCATCGACCTGATCAAGCTCCGTTATACACACGATTTCGACGTGATGACGGGCGGCGCGTTCTTCGATGATCCCGAGCCGCGGCTGGGAACGGCCTTCCACGGGGATTCGAGTCGCAACACCGCCGGTATCGACGACGAGGCCCTGAACGAGGCACTCGACACCGGCCGGACGTCGACGGATGTGGAGCAGCGCAAGGCGGCCTACCGTGCGGTTCAGGAGCGGTTGATCGACCTCGTGCCCGCCGTCTTCTACACCCGCACTGTCGCGGGTGCCGCAACCGGGAAGAACGTCGGCGGCCTCACCATGTACGGCGCCGGCTCCGTCCGGCCCGAGGAGCTGTGGATCGCCGAGTAGCGGGCCGGACCGGAGGAGAGCTGAGACCATGAGTGCTGAACCGAATCTGCAGGTGCGAAACCTGCACACCTATATCAGTACCGAACGCGGTGTCGTACGAGCCGTGGACGATGTGTCCTTCGATGTGGACCGCGCTCAGGCCCTGGGCGTGGTGGGTGAATCGGGATCCGGCAAGTCGGTGATGGCCCGGGCGATCATGGGCCTGTTGCCGCCGCGCGCCGGATGTTCCGGTGAGGTGCTGTTCCGGGGCAGGAACATCCTCGCGCTCTCCAAGAAGGAGAAGCTCGACATCTGGGGAAAGCAGATCGCCATGGTCTTCCAGGACCCCGGACGGTCGCTCAATCCGGTCGTGCGTGTCGAACGCCAGCTCACCGAGGGCATGCGCAAACATCTGGGAACCGGCCGTTCCGAAGCGAGAACTCGCGCCCTCGAGCTCCTTCGCGAGGTCGGGGTCCCGGATCCGGAACGCCGGCTACGCAACTACCCGCACGAGATGTCCGGTGGGATGCGGCAACGAGTGATGATCGCCATCGCCCTGGCCTGCGAACCCGACCTGCTGATCGCCGACGAACCGACCACCGCTCTGGACGTGACGATCCAGCGGCAGATCCTCGATCTGCTGCGCCGCGTGCAGCGGGACCGGGGGATGTCGCTGATGTTGATCAGCCATGACCTGTCGGTGGTCGCCGGTCGCACCGACCGGGTCTCCGTCATGTACGCCGGGCGGCTCGCCGAATGTGGCGCGACCCGCCAGGTCTTCACCGCCCCTCGCCATCGCTACACGCGGGCCCTGATGGGCGCCACTCCGACGATCGAACACCAGCGGTACGCGCCACTGCGATTGATCGAGGGTGGTTTGCCGGATCCGGTCGCACCGCCTACGGGCTGCCGGTTCGCGCCCCGGTGCAGTCACGTCGCCGATGTGTGTCGTGAGGATCCCGGTCCAGCATTGATCGAAATCGCCGCCGACCACCTGGTGGCGTGCGCGCATCCTGCTCTCGAACCCGTAACAGCCCGTTCAGAATCCGGTGGTGATACCCATGGCAGGTAGCGGAACCGCGCATCTGCGCGACGAGGCGGCGCTGCTCAGTGTGCGCGACCTGGTGGTCGAGTACGAGACCGACGGCGGGACCGTTCAGGCGGTGTCCTCGGTCAGTTTCGATGTCCTACCCGGCGAGACCCTCGGAATCGTCGGGGAATCGGGATGCGGGAAGTCCACGACCGGCCGGGCCGTACTCCGCCTGGACCGGCTGACCTCCGGCCGGATCGCCTTTGCCGGCGAGCAGATCGACGAGGCCGACGGCCGCCGCATGCGTAGTCTGCGGCGGGAGATGCAGATGATCTTCCAGGATCCGGTGGCCTCGCTGAACCCGCGCAGGCCGGTCCGCGAGATCGTGGTCGAGGGCTTGGCCGTGGCCGGAAAGCCCGCGGCAGAACGCGAGTCGACGTCCGAGGAAGTGCTGGCGAAGGTCGGGATAGACGAGCGGCTCGCCGGCTCGCTACCGCGGCAACTGTCCGGTGGCCAGGCCCAGCGTGTCGCGATAGCGCGGGCGCTGGCGGTCGATCCCCGGCTGCTGATCTGCGATGAACCGGTATCCGCGCTCGATGTCTCGGTGCAGGCGCAGATCCTCAATCTCATTTCCGAGCTCAAGGCCGAATACGACCTGACCGTGGTGTTCATCAGCCATGATCTGGGTGTCGTGCGCACGATCAGCGATAACGTCATGGTCATGTACCTCGGCAAGGTGTGCGAATTCGGCGATGCCGTCGAGGTGTACGACCACCCGGCACATCCCTACACGAGGGCGCTACTCGATTCGGTACCGCTCGCCGACCCCGACGAGGGTTTCGCGGGTCCGGCACTGGCCGGCGATATTCCCTCACCACTCGCGCCACCCCGGGGCTGCCGGTTCCGGACCCGCTGTCCGCGCGCTCAGCAGCGATGTGCGGAGGAGGAACCCGAGGTCCGGGAAGTCCGGCCAGGACAGTACGCCGCCTGCCACTTCCCGCTGACCGAAGCCTGAGCCCGAAAGGCACGCAGTCTCACGCGGTGTGCTCCCATATGAGTTTCGAGAACCCTCCCGCGGAGCCTCACGAGGTCGTGGTCGAGACGTTGGAGCGGGCTCTGTGTGACCGCACGGCTGCGGGGGAGGCCGCGACTGTGCTGGTCGGAACCGCGTTGTACGACGACGACGTCGAGTTCGTCGAGCACTGGTGCGTGCAGGTCGGGACGCGGGCTGCGCCGGGTAGCCCTTTGCTGGGGCTGGCCGGCCTGTGCCTGGGGCACACCGCTCGGCGTTTCGGGCGACTCAGCGAAGAAGCTCTCGCACTGGCGACGTCGCTGGCGGCGCGTGCCGAGGCCGACCCGTCGGACGTGGACGGCCGGGCCGTCGACGGGTATGAGGACGTCCGGAGCTTCCTGCACCTGTGGTGAGAGGCCCCCGGTCCGGTCGGGTGGCGTTGCCTGCTGCGGCACCCGGCCGTGCGTGGCTACGACACGACCGAAAGAGGGCAGCCACCGCTCTCCCCACTTTCAGAACGCGGTCCGGGCGCGGCGGTCGTGCCTTCCGTCGACGATCACGCCGGCGGCCGCCTCGAGTGGTTTCACAATGGTGGTGAAATCGGAGTCCGGGCCCTCGGACGCTGTGGTCTCCTCCCATCGCTGGGCGACCGTTTCGGCGAGTTCGGTCGGAGTGTCGAGCTGCGCGGCCTCCTGCAGGTAGAGCCGGACGTCCTTGGTCATCAGTCCGGTGGCGAAGCCGAAGTCGAAGGTGCGGGGGAGCACCGCGCGAGGAAACTTGTCCCGGCTGGCGTGGGTGGCACCCGAGCCGGCGTTGAGTACATCGATCATCACGGTGGGGTCCAGGCCGGCCTTCACACCCATGACCATCACTTCGGCAGTGGCGGCCAGGGTGGTGGCGGCCATCAGATTGTTGATCAGCTTCATCGTCTGGCCGGCACCGGGCTCGGTGGCCACCAGAAACGGCCGGCCGAGTACCTCGAGAAGTGCTGTGCTGGAGGCGAACTCGTCCGCCGGCCCGGAAGCCATGATGGCAAGCGTGCCGTGACGAGCCCCCGCGACACCGCCGCTCACGGGACAGTCGAGCATGGCGATACCGCGATCGGCCAGCAGCGCCGACAGCTGCCGGGCAGCGTGCGGACCGATGGTGGAGAGTTCGACGACCCGGCGCACCCGGGAACCGTGGATGATGCCCTGGCGTCCGGTCGCGACCTCCAGCGATGCCTGCGGGGTCGGCAGGCTGGTCAGCACCGTCTCGGCGCGGTCGGCCACGTCCGCGGGGGAGGTCGCGGCCTCGGCGCCGAGCGCGACGGCCCGGCCGATCGACTCGGCGCGGGCGTCGAACACCACGAGCCGGTGGCCGGTTTCCCGCAGCCGCGCGGCCATCGGGAACCCCATATTGCCCAGGCCGATCAACCCGATATCCATGGTGCCCATTAGCCTTTGTCCGTTTCGGCGAGTACTTCCCGGGCGATCCGGAAACTGTCGACGGCAGCCGGGACACCGGCGTACACGGCGATCTGCAGCAACACCTCACGGATCTCGTCGCGGGTCACACCGTTGTTGAGCGCCCCTTTGACGTGGGTGCGCAATTCGTGCGGCCGGTTGAGTACCGAGAGCATGGCGAGGTTGAGCATGGAACGCGTTTTCGGCGACAGGCCGTCGCGACCCCATACCGCTCCCCAGCAGTACTCGGTGACGAGATCCTGTAGCGGCTGGGTGAAGTCGTCACCGGCGGCGTTGCGGACGTAGTCCGCGCCGAGCACCTGGGTGCGGATTCGGCGCCCCGTGTCGTAGGTGTCCTGGTTCATGGATGTTCTTCCTGCCTGTCGCGGGGCGGGTGGCCGTGGTCGGGGATCAGTTCCATGCCTCGTCGCCGGCGATGGTCGTGCGGTGCATGGTCCGCTCGGAGGCCGGATCGTAGGGCAGGGCCCGGTGCAGCATGCCGGTGTTGTCCCAGATCACCAGGTCACCGACCGACCATTCGTGGGTGTACCGGAAACGCTCCTGGGTGGACCACTCCAGCAGTTCGTCGAGTAGTTCGCGGCTGCTGTCCGGGTCCATGCCGACGATATGGTCCGCGGTGGCGCCGATGACGAGTGAGCGCCGGCCGTCCCGGCGCCGCCATACGAGCGCGCTCTCGTGGGTGGGGATCCGCCGCCACTGAGCGAGTTGCCGTTCGGTGGGATCGGGGTTCACCGCACGCTGCGCCGCCTCGAGGCTGTGGACCACACGCAGGTCCGCACAGCGTTTACGTTCGGGCTCCGGCAGATTCTCGTAGGCAGCGTAGGTGCTGGCGAATTCGGTACCGCCGCCGATCATTGCGACGTGCCGCGCGGTGAGCATGGTGGCCTTGGCCGGTATCCGGTTCGTGGTGTCGTCGATATGCCAGCAGAAGGTTCCCTTGAGGTACTCGGCCGTGGGATTCTTGCCGGGATCCAGCGACACGGTGAAGATTTCCCTGCCGCCGGGAGCCAGCACGGTACCCAGCTTGCGACTCAGCTCGAGCTGAGCGGAGTCGTCGAGATGGGCGCCGCGAATCAGCAGTACGCCGCGCCATTTGATCGCCTCCCGGATCCGGGCGACGGTGGCATCGGACAGCAGATCGTCGGCATCGATCAGTTCGGCTCCGAGTTCGGGACTCAAAGCGACTGTTTCCGTCATCGGAACATCTCCTGACATTGTTGTGTAGCGCGTCTCTCGCAGCGGCGGACGCGGCCGGTCGGTGCGCTGAGTGGTCCGGAGCCCGGCGGGGCGCTCACAGTTTCACCACAACGGTTTTGGTGGCCGTGACCGCATCGAGGGCGGCCAGGCCCTTCTCCCTGCCGTACCCGGATTTCCGGAAACCGCCGAACGGCAATTCGACACCGCCGCCGGCGCCGTAGGTGTTGACGTAGACCTGTCCGGCGACGACCTCGGCCGCCAGCCGGTGCGCGCGGGAGAGGTCCCGGGTCCACAGCGCCGCCAGCAGGGCGTACTCGGTGCCGTTGGCCAGGGCGACTGCTTGGTCTTCGTCGGCGAATGTGTTGACTGTGAGCACCGGTCCGAAGATCTCCTCCTGCGCGATGGTGGCCACCGGATCGACCCCGTCGATGAGCGTCGGTGGGAAGTAGCACCCCTCGGCCAGGTGGTCCCCGGTGGGAACCGCTCCGCCGCAGCGGATTTCTCCCCGAGTGAGCCCGGCCACCGATGTGGCGACCCTCGTCTGCTGCTTCCGGGAGATCAGTGGTCCCAGGCCGGGATCGTCCCGGCCCGGACCGATGGTGACCCGGGCGAACCGCTGGAGCACCTTGTCCACCAGCGCATCGTGCACCGATTCCTCGACCAGCAGCCGTGAACCCGCCGAACAGGTTTGTCCGGCGTTCTGCAGGATCGCCCGGGTGACGAATTCCGCCGCGGTATCCAGATCGGCGTCGGCGAAGACGATCTGCGGGGATTTGCCCCCTAATTCCAGGACCGCCGGAACCACGCGCTGTGCGGCGGCCGCGGCGACCTCCGAGCCGATACGGGTGGACCCGACGAAACCGAGGAAATCGACGCCGGGGTGAGCAGTCAGTGCGGCACCGGCCTCGGCGCCGATCCCGGTGACGACGTTGAAGACGCCCGCCGGCAGGCCGGATTCCACGGCGATCCGGGCGAGCGCCACCGCGGTGCGCGGTGTTTCGTCGGCGGGTTTGGCCACGACGGCATTACCCGCGGCGATCGCGGGCGCCACGGCGCGGGCAATGAGCTGGATCGGATAGTTCCACGCGACGATATGTCCGGTGACCCCCAGCGGTTCGCGGCGGGTGTAGACGTGCAGGTCATTGCTCAACGGGATGGTCTGCCCGTAGTAGGTGTCGATCGCGTGCGCGTAGAAGCGGAAATACCGGGCTGCGACGGTGACGTCGGTGCGGGCTTGACTCACGGGTTTGCCGGTGTCCTCGCACTCGTACCGGGCGAGCTCCGCATGATGGGTGTCGATCGCGTCGGCGATCCGGCCGAGCACGGCCGACCTGTGTTCGGGCGCGCTGGTTCGCCACCGGCGTTGTGCGCGCCGGGCCGCCCCGACCGCTCGGTCCACCTCGTCGGGTCCGCCGCGTGCCACCGGCCCGAGGGAACGGGACGTCGAGGGGTCGATGTTGTCGTACACCTCGGGAGAGGACACGGCGGCACCGTCGATGAACGATTCGGTAACGGACATGGGGATTCACCTCGCGACTCTGCGCTACGGCCAAGAGATCTGCGCGGCCGTCACCGTGCCGAGGCCTACGCTATAAGTATCCGTAGTCGTATATTTATGTCAAGTGCTGCGATTGCGCTCGATGAGCTGGCGGGCGATCACGGTGCGCTGAACCTCGTTCGTACCTTCGCCGACGATCATCAGCGGTGCGTCGCGGAAGTACCGCTCCACGTCGAATTCCGTGGAATAGCCGTACCCGCCGTGGATGCGCACCGCGTTCAGGGCGATCTTCATCGCGGTCTCGGAAGCGAACAGCTTGGCCATCCCCGCCTCCATATCGGCTCGTGCGCCGGAGTCGTAGCACCGCGCGGCATGGTGCACGAGCTGGCGAGCGGCCGTCAGTTCGGTGGCCATATCGGCCAGGTAGTTACCGATCGATTGGTGCTTCCAGATGGGTGTGCCGAAAGACTCGCGTTCCTGTGCGTACCGGATCGAGTCCGTCAACGCCGCGCGGCCCACCCCGAGGGCGCGCGAGGCCACTTGGATCCGCCCGATCTCGAGTCCGCGCATCATCTGCCCGAACCCGCGGCCCTCGATGCCCCCCAGCAGTGCGCCGGCGGGTACCCGGAAATCGTCGAAGGTGAGTTCGCAGCTTTCCACACCCTTGTATCCGAGCTTGGGCAGATCCCGGGACACCGTGAACCCCGGCCCGGGTTCCACCAGCAGGACGCTGATGCCGCGGTGGGCCGGGACCGCCGCCGGATCTGTTTTGCACAGCAATGCCACCAGGCCGGATCTGCGCGCATTGCTGATCCAGGTCTTCGACCCGTTCACCACGTAGCCGTCGCCCTTGCGGCGGGCCACGGTGCGGATGGCCTGCAGATCCGAACCGCCGCCCGGTTCCGTCAGCGCCATCGTCGCCCGCAGTTCGCCGGTCGCCAGCCGGGGCAGATAGCGATCGCGCTGTTCGGCGGTTCCGTAATCGAGCAGCAGTTTCGCCACGACCGTATGGCCGCCCATCGCCCCGGCCAGGCTCATCCAACCGCGCGAGAGTTCCTCGGTGACCAGCGAATAGCAGGTCGTGGAGACCTTGCCGTCGCCCCACGGCGGCGGGATCGCCAAACCGTATATGCCGATCCGCTTCATCTGCTCGATCAATTGCTCCGGATAGATATCGGCCTGTTCGAGCCGGTGTACCACCGGTTCGACCTCGCGGTCGACGAAATCCCGCACCACGGCGACGAATCCGGCCTCGTCTTCATCGATTCCGTAGCCGTGCACGGCCTCTCTCGTCATTTCACCGGCCAATCGGTGCGGACCAGATCGCGACCGTGCGGTGCGAACCGGGAGGTGATGCCGGTGCGGAAATTCTCGGTGGGTGCTACGGCCCCGGCCTCGCCGCGGACGACCCGCAGCGCCTGTTGTTTGAAGACACGGGCGGCGTGACTGAGCCGGTGTGTGGTGGATTCGGTTCGGTCACCGGCTTCCTCGGCAAACTGCCGCCCCCAGATCGAGACCTCGATCAGCCCGCGGTCGAGGCATTCCTGAACTCGTCCGCGCAGCCGGTCCTCGCCGGCCATCAGCGCCGCCGAAATCGCCACTGCCTGTGGCCGGAGTCGTCGATGCCGGTGAGTGAACGCGGAGTCCAGATCGAGTGCCTCCGCGCCCAGGATCCGGGCAGGCCGTGGACTGCCGAGGTCGCCGGCTACCACAGTGACCTCCCAGCCGGCCATCGAGAGATCGAATATCCACCCGCCCGCGGCGCTCACTGCATCGTCCATGCTCGTCCCGAGCACCACCAGTCGCGGCCGCAGGGTCCGGCGGGCCGGGCTGTGGAGGTACGCGAGGGTGGCGACCTGCGCCATGTCGTCCTGTGGTGGTGGGAGCGTCGAGGCGGATGGCGTCATGAGTTCTCCCTCGTTGTGAAGCAGCCGGAACGGCGGGCGCCGACGAGCGGTACCACTATAAGTATCCGGAGTCGTATACTTTTAGTATAGGGCCCGGACGGTGCGGGAGTGATCGTTTTCGGGTGATGTTTCAGCGGGGCGTCGCACCGCGGAGGAACAGTCGAACGGCATGCCGGAGATGGCGTTCCTCCTGTTGCTTCGACCGGAACAGGCCGAAATCGGCCATCCGGCCGGGAACCAGCTCCACCATCGCGAGGAACTGTTCGGCGGCCAGTTCGATATCTTCGACATCGACAGTGCCCTCGGCGGTGCCGCGACGCAGTACCTGCACAACCGCCCGTTGCCGTCCGGACCACATCATCGAATCCGTGCTGATCGCGAATTCCGGAAACCTCGCCGATTCGTTCATCGCGATCCGCATCAGCCGGACATTCTCCGGGTCGAGTGCGCGGTCGAGGGCCACCTGCCCGATCTCGAGCAGCGCTGTCTCCAGGTCCTTCTCGTCGACGGCGGGATCGTCGCCGGGTGAGACGTATTTCGACAGTGCCCACGGTATGACATCGGCGAACACGGAGCGTTTGTCCGGGTAGCGCGCGTACAGTGAACGTTTCGTGATCCCGGCCTTCCGGGCGATGGCCTCCATCGTCGCGCCGTCGTAGCCGGACTCCAGGAACGTGGCGACCGCGGCCTCGCGGACTGCCTGGTTCAGCTTCTTGGCCTCGGCCTGTGTGGGGCGGCCGCGTCTCGTCTCCACCATGGGGGCAGCCTATCGTCCGGCAGGGATATAATATCCGTAAAAGTATACTTATTTACGAGGCCGTTCCGCTTCGCCGGCGCGGTATGTATTCCCGCACCACCTGGATCGGAGTGCCGATGACGATTCCGCCCACGACCGACAGCGCGGGGCCCGGTGCGCGGCCCACCGCCGCGGAGATCGTTTCCGGATCGGACCTGACCGGCCGCACCTGCGTGATCACCGGGGCCTCCGCCGGGCTCGGCCGGGAATCCGCTCGCGCCCTCGCCGGCGCCGGTGCCCACGTCATCCTGACTGCCAGGCGCGATGACGTCCTCGGGGCAGCCGCTGACGATATTCGCCGGGAGATACCCTCGGCGCGGCTGTCCACCGTCGTCCTGGATCTGGCCTCGCTGGACGGAATCCGGGTCGCCGCCGCACGCATTGCCGAACTCGCACCGGTGGTCCACGTGCTCATGAACAACGCCGGAGTGATGTTCACGCCGTTCGCCCGCACCGCCGACGGGTTCGAACTGCAGATCGGCACGAACCATCTGGGCCACTTCGAACTCACCCGATTACTCCTCGACCGGTTGCGTGCGGCCGAGGGAGCCAGAATCGTCAACCTCGCCTCGGAGGGGTATCGGATCGCCGACGTCGACCTGGACGATCTGCACTGGGAGAAACGGGACTACGACAAGTTCCGTGCCTACGGCGCCTCCAAGACCGCGAATATCCTGCACGCCGTCGAACTCGACCGGCGGCTACGCGATGACGGAATTCGCGTCTGCGCGGTGCATCCCGGCCGGGTCGCCACCCGGCTGGCCCGCCATATGACCCGAGACGATGTTGCCGCGATGCCGGTCGAGCGGGCGGGTCCGCCCCGCCGGTCCGATCCCGATCCGGGCATTCTCACACCGCAGGAAGGTGCGGCGACCCAGGTGTGGGCGGCCGTGCACCCGGAGCCGCTCGGTCTCGCCGGCGTGTACTTCGCGGACTGTGCGGCCGAGCCCGCTGTCGCGGGCTATGCGGTGGACGCCGATCGGGCCGCGGAGTTGTGGGAGCTCTCCGAACGGCTGTGCCGGTAGGCGGTTCAGCGCGGCCGCAGGCCGTCGAGTAGCAGACGCACCATGAACAGCACGCGCTGTTCGAGTTGTCCGGCACTCGGCGCGCGGCCCGCTTCGATACTGCGGACCTGGGTGCCGACGACCATGCTCATGAACGCGCGCGCGGCGAGATCGGTATCGGTGGTGGTGATCTGTCCGGCGGCCGCCGCGCGGTCCAATACCTCGGCGACGAATGCGACGACCGGGCCGGTGTTCAAGGTGTTGCTGAGGGTGAAGATCTCGGGGAAGCGCACGTTCTCCAGGGCGAGGATCCGGTGCAGCCGGCGGCCGTTGGGGGTCATGGCCTGATCGATCCGCAGGCGCGCGACCGCCCCCAGCGTCTCGGCCAGATCGCCGTTGTCCAAGCTCTCCAGAACTTCTCGCGGGACGGCCTGTGCTTCGACCGCGCGCCGGACGGCGGCGAGGAACAAGGCGGCCTTGTCGGTGTAGCGGGCATAGACGGTGCGCTTGGCCATATGGACTTGGGTGGCGATGAGCTCGATCGTGGTCTGGTCGTAGCCCCGTTCGAGGAACAGGTCCAATGCCGTGTCCAGCAGTTCTTGCTGTCGCGCACGGGCTTGTTCCTGTGTCGGACGGCCGGCTCCCCGCGGCCGCTCGCGTCCTTCGCTCGTCGTCTCCACGGATGTCAGTTCATCGCATTCGGGTCATGGGTGTCGA
Organism: Nocardia carnea; assembly: GCF_029868855.1. Taxonomy (GTDB): domain Bacteria; phylum Actinomycetota; class Actinomycetes; order Mycobacteriales; family Mycobacteriaceae; genus Nocardia; species Nocardia carnea_A. The sequence goes on from NZ_JARWOV010000209.1 coordinate 26,307, forward strand.
GCGGGGTGCTACATTAATGACACCTGGCAGGTGCTATTAATCGCGGGGGATACGTGATTCTCGAAGGGGTGGCCCATGATTCCGGCCATAGAACGACTGACCGAGCTCGCCGATGATCCGAACCGGTTCGATCACTCCGCCGCCGAGTTGCACGACGTGCAGATCGCGGCACTGAACGAGCGGTTCCAGCAGCGGCGGGAGCGCATCGGACTACTGAAACACCGCGCGGGCGAAGCAGGCATCACCGAGGTCGGCCGGTTCGAAGATGCGGTCGCGCTGTTGTTTCCGCATTCGGTCTACAAGAGCTACCCGGAGAGTTTCTTGACCGAGCACCGGTGGGACCGGCTCGGCACATGGCTGGGCACTCTCTCCTCGCATGCAATCACGACGATCGAGACGGCGGATATCCCCGGCATCGATGAGTGGATCCAGCGGCTGCACGAGGCGGGTCACTCGGTGTCCTGTTCGAGCGGGACAACCGGGAAACCCGCCATGCTGCTCGCTTCCGAGGCCGATATGGCCTGGTCGCGTCGCGACACCGTCAATCTCTTCGCCTGGGGCTCCGGGGTCCCACCGGCCCGGGACAGGCGAATGATGGGGCTCGGCCTGACAGCCGCTGTGCCCAAGAACATCGTGATCGGCAAAGCGCAGCAAGCGGCGTACGGCGATCCGGAGAAGGAAATCTTCCGCTTGCCGGTATCGCCTCTCACGGTCGAGGCGATGATCGGGCAGGTGCGGTTACGTCGCAAGATCACCGACGGCACCGCGTTGCCGGACGAGCTGGCCGCGTACGAGCGGACATCGGCGCAACGCCAGGCCGAACTCGACCGAGCGCTGATCGCCGGCGCCGACGCGATGATCGAACACCGCGCGGAAAAGCTCTATGTCTCGGGTATGTGGAGCACCCTGTACCAGGTCGCGGCGCTGGTCCGGGAGCGCGGGTGCAGTGCCGCCGATTTCCATCCCGACAACTGCATCTACGTGGGCGGCGGCCTGAAACGGGCCCAACTACCCTCCGACTACCGGCAATTCGTGTACGAAACATTCAACATTCCGCCCGGCCGCGAATTCCAGAACTACTCCATGCAGGAGCTCAATTCCGGAATGCCGAAGTGCCGGGGCGGGAACCGCTATCACGTCCCGCCATGGGTGGTGCCCTTCGTCCTCGACGACGCCGGCGAAAACCTGTTGTCCCGCGGCGCGGGAGAAGTGGAAGGGCGAGCCGCCTTCTTCGACCTTTCACTCGACGGACGCTGGGGCGGAATCATCACCGGAGACCGGATCGTCGTCGATTACCGGCCGTGCGCCTGCGGCAACAAGGGGCCGTCGATCGCCGACTCCATCGTCCGCTACGCAGATATGGCCGGCGACGACAAGATCGCGTGCGCCGGCACCGCCGACGCCTACGTACGGGGACTGGTATGACCGCCATCGAATCGCAGCAGGCCGCCGGCGCGGTGCTGTCCGCACCGTTCATCTTCCGCGGCGAGGTGGTCGAAGGCGCCGCCGCCGTACACCGGTCACGGGATCTGGGCGTATCCTTCGCGACGCCCGAGCTCGCCTTGGACCGGGCGGTCCCTCCCCGCAGTATGGTTCCCCCGCTGCTCGACGTACCGCTGGACGAGATCATCGACTTCCTGGTGGAGGCCGGACGGCGGATCCGCGACCCGCACAACCCCTTCGTCCGCGACTGTATCGAGCGTATGTCTGCGACCCACACCTTGCCCCGTGCGCTACTCGAAGCGCAGGTCACCGGCGCTGCCGCCTACCTCGACAAGCGGGTGCTGCATGCGGTTGTCGAGCAGAACTTTCCCGACCCGAAAGCGCTCGACGGATGGATCCCCAAACGGGATTTCCTCGGTCGCAAAAGCTTCGTCCGGGCCTTCGCGCCCCGGTTGATCCACGTGCTGCCCGGGAATTCCCCCGGTCAGGCGGTGAAATCCATCGCCCAGGGCGCGCTGGTCAAAGCGATCAACCTGTTCAAGATGTCGTCCAGTGATCCGTTCACGACGGTGGCCATCCTGCGCGCCATGGCGGATATCGATCCGGATCACCCCGTGGTGCGGTCGATGTCGGCCGTCTACTGGCGTGGTGGGGACGCGGCTGTCGAGCGGGTCCTCTTCCGCCCGCAATATTTCGACAAGATCGTTGCGTGGGGCGGTGGCGATGCCATCGACAATGTCGTCAGATATCTCGGCCCGGGATTGCAGTTGGTGTCGTTCGATCCGAAAACGTCGATTTCGATGGTCGGCCGGCAAGCCTTCGAAACCGAGGCGACGCTCGAGCACGCCGCCGGGCTCGCCGCCGAGGACGTCATGGTGCTGAACCAGGATGCTTGTGTCGCGAGCAGGTTCGTCTTCCTGGAGGCGAACGAGCGGGACGCGGACCGATTCTGCGACCGGCTGTACCGGCGGATCGCCGAACGTGCGACCGCGTCCGGCGACAACCGTCCGTTGGGCGCCGAGTTGAAGGAGGAGATCCGCACTCTCGTGCTGCTCGACGACGAGTTCCGGGTATGGGGCGCAACGGACGGTACGGGCGTGGTGATCCGCTCCGGCGCCCCGGTCGATTTCCATCCGGTCGGCAAGACCGTGAACGTGGTCTCGGTGGCATCGCTCGACGAGGCGATTCGCTATGTCACCGTCGCCACCCAGACCGTCGGATTCTTTCCTTTCGACCGGATGCCGGATTTCCGCGATCGACTCGCGGCCGGGGGCGCGCAGCGCATCGTCCGTCTCGGGGAGGCGGGGCCCAGCACGGTCGGCAACCCGCACGATGCCATGTATCCCCTGCACCGCTTCGTGCATTGGATGGTTCACGAGGACGGGGTAGTCGCGACAACCTCGTGATCCGCGTGCCGGTTGTACGAATAAGACGAAACCGCCTCCATAAATCAGAATGTAATTCTACTCTTTGGTAGAGCCGCATTGCGCGCTCGTGGCCGGGGCCCGCCCGGCTTCCGACGACACTGTTCTCCGGCACCGCCGCCGTATGACACCGGCGAATACGTGCCGGGCGGTTGGAGTTCCCCATGTGCACAATTCCCCCAGCTCTGGTCGGCTGCAACGATTTCGAGCTCGCAGCACATCACTCGGGCGCGGCATCGTGGCCCTGTGGAACTGCCGCGTGCCGGCTCGCGATCGGCTGAGAAGGTCCCAATTTGTAGCGGGCCGGCAAGTGATCCGGCGACCGAGCCGGAGTCCGTGGTTAGGAGTTGGAGCAGTGCGCCCACCGACCATCTACGATGTCGCGGCCGCGGCGGGAGTTTCCCCCTCGACGGTCTCGCGTGCGTTCTCCCGGCCGGGACGCGTCAGTGCCGAGACCGCATCGCGTATCCATCGGATCGCCGCAGACCTGGGGTACCGAGCGAACGCCCTCACCGGAGTATCGGCGAGAGAACGGACTTCCGCGGTGGCCATGGTGGTGCCGGACGTCACGAATCCGGTCTACTTCGGTCTCATCCACGGCTTCGAGGCCGCCGCGACGAGCGCCGGGTACACGGTGGTCCTGGCCGATACGCGATGGTCGATGAGGCAGGAACGAACGGTGCTGGACCGCATTCTGCCTGCCGTCGACGGCCTGGTGGTAACCGGTTCACGGCTGTCCGATCGAGGTATGCGGGCGGCCGCCGGTCATCGGGCATTGGTCATGCTCAATCGAATCGTGCCCGGGACGCGCACCGTGCTGGTCGATACCGCGGCCGGGGTCGACGCGGCCCTGCGGCATCTGGCCGGACTCGGCCACCGCTCGGTGACCTACGTCGGCGGCCCGCCGGCGTCCTGGGCCGAGGGTATGCGGTGGCGTTCGCTGCTCGACGCGGCCCCCCGGTTCGGGCTGAAGGTGTGCCGGGTCGGGCCGTACCCGCCGACCATGGCAGGCGGTACCGCGGCCGTCGACGAGCTGCGACGCGACCTGCCCTCCGCTGTGCTGGTATTCAACGATCTCGTGGCGATCGGAATACTGCACGGTGTGAAGGAAGCCGGTATCAGGGTGCCGGACGAGATGAGCGTCATCGGATTCGGGAATGTGGTCGGGGCCGATTTCTGCACGCCGCCGCTGACCACGGTCGGCACCCCGATGCGCGCAATGGGTACCACCGCCTTCGAACAACTACAGCGCGCGATGAGCGGCGAGCCGATGGATAACCATGCGATCGTCTCCTTGACCGCGCATCTGGTGGTGCGGCGATCGACCGGAGTCGTGAAGGTGCGCAGGCCGCGGCCGGGGATGGACGCTGTCCGGCCGGTCGGTTCCCGGCCGCGGGCACCGAGGACGCTGGCGGCCGAATCGTCATAGCGGCCGCATGCGCAACGCAGTACCGGTGTTCGGACCGACCGGCCGGCGTAGAACATTCGACCATCTCGCGGGAACGAAGGCATTCGTGCGGGGCGGAATCGGCCACCGGGGTGAGGGAGGACAGGATCGGCCGGTGGGCGGGGTGAAGGGTGGAATTCGCGCCTATCGGTTCAGCCGCCGGGGCGATCGGGCAGGAGTTGGGCCGCGAGGGATCGTGCCGTGGCGGCGAGCGTGGCGGTGTCCAACCCGGTCCGGCCCATGAACACGAGCCCTTGTTGCGCGGCCAGGAGGGCCCGTGCCAGTGCGATCGGATCCGCCTCGGCCGCCACGTCGCCCTCGCGTTGCGCGCGGGCGACGCAGTCGCCGATCAGTGCAGTGGATGTCTCGTAGGTGCGGCGGGCGTGGGCGAGAACGTCCGGATCGGCATGACCGAGCTCGTAGGTGCTGTTGGCCATCAGGCAGCCACGCCGCGTATCGGCGTCGGTCGGCGCCACGAGGAGCATGCGAAGTGCATCCAGTGCCCGTGGAGTCTCGGTGAGTGCTTTCCGGAGGCGATCATGGCCGGCGTCCGTGTAGCCGCGCAGCGCCTGGAGGAAGAGCCGATGCTTGTCCCCGAACGCTGCATAGAGGCTGCCTTTGCCGAGCCCGCTGACCCGCATCAGGTCTTCCAGCGAGGTCGCAGCGTAACCGGCGTCCCAGAACTGATCACGGACGGCGGTCAGCACCTGCTTCTCATCGAACGATCGCGGGCGTGCCATGCAATCCAGGTTACGTATTTTTGACCGCGTGGTCCACTATGGTTATTGTGGACCGTGCGGTCAAAAACTCCGCGGAAGATCGGACCTACCAGGAAGCGGGAAGCGCATGGGAAAGCTGGACAACAAGGTCGCGATCGTGACCGGCGGTTCGCGGGGGATCGGGGCGGCATCAGCGCTGGCGCTGGCCGACGAGGGCGCCGACGTCGCGATCAGCTACTCGTCCTCGGCGGATCGGGCCGAGGCCGTGCTCACCGACCTACGCGCCAAGGGTGTACGTGCGGAGGCGTTCCGGGCCGACCAGGCCGATGCCGAACAGGCTGCGGGTCTGGTGCGGCGCGTGGTGGAGCATTTCGGAAAATTCGACATTCTGGTCAACAACGCGGCCGCCTCGGTCACCGGCCCGATCGACAGCGAGCTCGCCGACGTCTCTGCCCTCGACCGCCAGCTCGCCATCAACTACACCAGCGTGGTGGCGGCCATCCGGGCCGCGATCCCGCTGCTGCCGGACGGCGGGCGGATCGTCAGTATCAGCTCGGGCGTGGGAACGCGAGTGGGCTTCCCCGGGATGGCCGACTACGCGGGGTCCAAGTCCGCCCTCGAGGGCTACAGCCGCGGCGCAGCCCGCGATGTGGCGCACCGGGGCATCACGGTCAACATCATCCAGCCCGGGTTCGTCGACACCGAGATGAACCCCGCCGATGGCCCGGCCGCATCCACATTCCTTCCGGCAACCGCGATGGGCCGTTACGGCAGGCCGGAGGAGATCGCCGCGGGCGTCGTCTTTCTCGCCGGTCCGCAGGCATCCTACGTCACCGGCGCAGTGCTGAGGATCGACGGTGGATACAGCGCATAGGTGCACCGGCTCGAGTGGGGCGCCACGGGCAGGGATACTGCCCGCCCCGGCTGATGGCGGTAGTCGCCGAGACCGACGCCGGCTGGTGAGCCGCGCGAACATGTCGATCCCTGTATCGGTGCGGTCAGGTGCCGACCGGCAGGGTCGAGCAGCCGGGATGAACGCCTCCACAGGACATCCCGGCTGCTCGGGTGCTGCAGGCGTTCAGCCGAGTCCGAAGGGTTGACCCCAGAGGGTCACGATCTCTTTGGCTTTCGACGTTTCGACATCCACCTGGACGAATGCGCGAGCTTGCGCGTAACCGGCGCAGCCGGCGAGGCTGATGGTGCTGTTCTTCCAGGTGACGCTGCCGGTGGGGGATTTGACCCGGTTGAAGGGGCGGTGGCTTTCGTCGCCGAAGGCGTCGGGGGCTTCGACATCGAGCAGGTAGTACTTCTTGGCCTGGCCGGGTCCGAGGGTGAGATTGCCGCCGGTGCTGGTGGACAGGTCGGGGGTGTCGCTACCGGCACGCTGGGAGGCGCCGGCCCCCGCATTGACACCGCCGCCGGCGATATTGACCTGGCAGCCCACGACGTAGCCGGGGCGGATGGACATGCTCCGGGGCGGCTGGGAGGCTTCGGCGCCGGCGCTCGCGGAAACCCAGGCGTTGCGATGCAGGGGTGTCGAACCCAGCGATGGGCTGATGACGGCGGATTCGCCGGTGAGCCGGACGGTGACGGTGGTGCCGTCGCCCAGGGTTTCGGTGATCTGCCCGCCAGGCAGCGGAACGAAGGTGTCGGCGTGTGCCGTCGTCGGCAGAAATGCCAATGTGGCGGTGGCGAGCAGGGTGCTGCCGGCCGCGGCGAAGAGGGTGCGCAGGGATTGTGCGGTGTCGGTCATTGTCGGTGAACCTCGTCGTTCTGGTGGTCGTCGGCCCGTGCAGGTGTGCTGGTGAGCGGGTCAGCCGATGCTGAACGGCGCGCCGTAGAGGGTGGTCTTGGAGTAGTGGTCCCCGATGATCTCGACGACGGTGTAGGAGCGGGCCTGGGCATAGCCGCCGCAGCCTTGGATCTCCATTTCGTAGTCCCGGTAACCGAGGGTGTAGATGCCCGGGGCGGGAATATCCTTGATGCCGATCTGTACGAATCTGACCTCCCCCGGACCGATTTGGATCCCGGCGGAGCCGCTGACACCGATCTGTGTGGTGGAGACGCTGGCGCTCGCGCCGAGTGAGAACGCGCGGTCGCCGATGCTGACCTGGCAGCCGACGATGTAGCCGGTATTGACCTGGGATACGCCGTGGGTGGAAGAGTTGTTGGTACCGGGCATGTTCTCCGGAGTGCTGTAGGGCCCCGGTTCGGTGACAACGGGGGTGTGGGTGACATCGGCGGTGACGGTGCCGGACACCCAGGTGACCCGCCCGGCGCCGTTGGCGGCCATGGAGGGGGAGACGAGCGCGCTTTCGCCGGTGCGGGTGATGGTGAGGCCGGGGCCGCTTTCGGTGCCGTCGGGCAGTGGGACGAAGGCGTCGGCGTTCCCGGTGGCGGTGGTGAGCAGGCCGAAGGCGGCGGTCAGTGCGGCGACACTGGTTCCGGTGCGGCCGAGGGCAGCGGGCGCGCGAAACAGGGTGGTGCGTTTCATCAGGGGGTTCCTCATCTCGATCGGCCTGTGCGGGCATCCACGTACTCCGATGTGTGGGCGGGGTGGTCGAGGTCGGCCGCCGGGTCCGGCTGTTGCGTTTCGCCGACCGGTGCGGTGCGAACGAGTCGGAATCGCACCTGCGAGCGAGGAAACCGATCGGGTTCCTCGTGGCCTCGGTGATGCCGGTCACACAGTGGGGTCATGGTCGGCGACCGGCCGATCCGGTGGCAAACGTATTGCCGTGAGTTGGCATGGGTGGCACCGACCGGAGTGGCAGCCGATTCGGCGAAAACTCGAAATCTCCCACGAAAATGAGAATGTGATTCTACTCTGGGGTAGAGTCGCGTTTCGCGCTCGTGGCCGGACACCTCCGGCTTCCGACGGCCCTGTTCTCCGGCAACGCCGCCGCACTACACCGGCGTACGCGTGCCGGGTGGTTGGAGTTCACCATGCGCACAATTCCCCCAGACCTCGCCGGACGGTATGAAGAGCAAGGGTGGTGGACCCGCGACAGCCTGGGCGATCTACTGGCCCGCGGTCTCGCCTCCGCTCCGGACAGCACCTTCCGTGTTCATTCGGATATCCGGCCCTACGCGGGCACCTTCCGGGATGTCGAGCTGGTAGCGCGCCGGTTGGCCACGGGCCTGCGGGACCGCGGTGTGGAGCCCGGAGATGTCGTCGCGCTCCAGCTACCCAACTGGATGGAGGCCGCGGCCGCGTTCTGGGCCGCCTCGCTCCTGGGCACTGTCGTGGTGCCGATCGTGCACAGTTACGGTTCGCGGGAAGTCGGCCATATCGTGGAGACGGTGCGGCCCAAGGCATTCTTCGGCGCCGAACGGTTCGGGAGCCTGGTGTACGACCCCGCGGTCTACGCGGATGTACCGACCGTGGGTGTTGTCGGCGGGAGCGACCCTCGCTACCGGTTCGACGCCTTGCTCGCCGACGAACCCTTTTCCGGTGTGACACAGGTGGATCCGGCCGGCCCCGCGGTGATCGCCTTCACCTCCGGCACGACCAGGGTGCCCAAGGGGGTGGTCCACAGCCATCAGACGCTCGGTTGCGAGACCCGGCTGATGGCGAAGCGCTTTCCGGACGATCTGGGACCGTTGATCAACGCCGCGCCCATCGGCCATTTCATCGGTATGCTCTCGGCTCTGCTCGTCCCGGTCCTCGAGGGTGTCTCCATCGACCTCACCGATGTCTGGAATCCCGGACGCATCCTGGAGGTGATGACCGCCCATGGCGTCAGCCTGGGCGGTGGTGTGCCGTACTACGTCACCAGCCTCATCGACCATCCGGACTGCACCCGGGACCACCTGGCCCGGCTGAAATACCTCGGTATGGGCGGCGCGCCGGTCGCCGCGCCGGTGGCCGAGCGGCTGACCGGCCTGGGCCTGACCGTCTACCGGTCCTACGGCAGCACCGAACACCCGTCGATGACCGCCTCCCATTGGAACGCGCCTCGATCCAAACGGCTCTACACCGACGGCGCTCCGCAACCCGGTGTCGAACTCCGGTTGACCGAAGACGGCGAGATCCTCAGCCGCGGCCCGGATCTGTGCCTCGGATACCTCGACGACGCCTTGACCGCGGCAGCGTTCGACGACGACGGCTGGTACCACACCGGCGATATCGGAACCCTCGACGCCGACGGCTACCTCACCATCACCGACCGCACCACGGACCTGATCATCCGCGGCGGGGAGAACATCAGCGCGCTCGAGGTCGAGGAAGTGTTGCTGACCGTGCCCGGGGTGACCGAAGCGGTCGCGGTCGCGGCGCCGGACGCGCGACTGGGCGAACACGTCGCGGCAGTACTACGGCTGCAACCCGGTACGACCGCGCCGTCGCTCGAGGATCTGTGCGCCTACTTCGCCGACGCGGGGCTGGCGAAACAGAAGTGGCCGCAGGAGGTCCATGTGGTCGACGATTTCCCGCGCAGCCCCAGTGGCAAGGTGCAGAAATACAAGATCCGGCAGAGTCTGGCCACGAACTGATCCGGGCGGCGTTCCGGGGGACCGAACAGATTTCGGCGCCCGGAACTCCGCGTCGTATTCAGACCTCGAGGAGATCGAGGCTTTTGTGCCGCGCGACCGCCGTGCCGAGTCGTCCGGTGAGGTGCTCGATGATCGGCCGGTCGACCGCGCGGGTCATCGACCACAGGTACAGCCCGTACGGCAGATGTGCTCGATACAGCCACCAGGCCTGTTCTCGATCCGGCGGTTCGACCCCGTGTGCGGCCAGCCGGTGCAGATAGTGCTCGAGCAGTTCGCGTTCGGATCGGGCGAGCTCGTCCGGGTGCAGGACGGTCGCCAGATGGTAGGCGATATCTTGGGCCCAGTGGCCGCTCTGTACCACCTGCCAGTCGATGAGACCCGGGCTTCCGTCGGGCATTTCGTAGATATTGCCGGCGTGCAGGTCGCCGTGGACCAGGCACCGCGCGGAAGAGCTGCCCAGGGTGTCCATGGCCGCCATCGCCGCCAGCAGCCGGTCCGCGCGCCGCACATCGGATGGGATGCCGGCCGCCCGGCCGTCGTCCAGGAGCGGTTGGAGCTTCTCGACGGTCATATGCCCCGCCAGTGAAGCCAGACGTGGTGGAAACAACCCGCTCGCCTCCGGTCGCTTGCCGTCCCAGGTCGCCGCGTGCAGGGCGGCGAGCTGATCGAGGGTTTCCGCGGCCTGGGTGGCGCCGTAGCCGACCAGGGGGTCGAGGAACCGGGCGCCCGCCGCCACCAGGTCGTGCATGAGAACCAGCGCGTGTCCGGTGTCCTCGTCCACGGCGGCGTGCACGCACGGCGGGGTGCGCACCGGAAGATCGTGGGCGAAGTCCCGGTAGAAATCCGCTTCGGCCCGCGAACCGCGGCGGTGCTGCGGGTTGAAATAACCCTTGGCGCACAGTGCCGGGGGAGCGCCGGCCTGATGCGCGTAGGTGACGCGGAAACGCAGTTTGGTGGCCACCGTCTCGATCCGCTCAACCACCTCGGTCGCCGTCGGAACGACGCCGGGACAGCCGGATTCCAGCACGGCGGCCAGCCATTCGGGTGACAGTACGACCGCTTCGTCGAACGGTGCGGGCTCGGCCGGTGTCGTCACAAGCCCTCCTGTGGTTCGGGAATCCCCACCAGCTCGCAGGCGTGCCGCAGGAAGGAGTACCGCCGGGTGCCGGTGTCGACCGGCGGCAGCCGGAGGACACGGCGGGTACGGAGGCTGAGCAGACCCGCTTTGAGGCAGGCGAACACCTCGTGCCACCGCAGATCGTCGGCACGCAGTCCGGTCAGGTCCTGCCACAGGTCGATCGTCTCGTCCCGTGTTCCGAGCCCGTCGAGCCGGGGGACACCCAGGCCGGTGCTGTGTGCTTCGTCGAACACCAGCCACCAGGCGAGGTCGGCGACCGGGCCGGCCATCGACGCCTGCTCCCAGTCCATGACCGCGGAGACGCGGAAGTCCGGAGCGAACACGATGTTGCCGATGCGGGCGTCGCCCCAGGACAGTCCCGGTACGGAGTCGGCCGGCTGATTGTCGGTGAGCCACTGCAGCAGAGTGTGGACCGTCTCCGGAATGTTCTCCTCGAGCGTCCAGTGTGCGTGGGCGCTCCAATAGGCGAGTTGCTGCTGGTTGCCCGAGGCCCCGTATTCGGGCCGGTCGACGAAACCGACGATGTCGACGGGAACCCGATGGATCGCGGCGAGTTGGCCCATCGCGTCTTCCCACAGCGTCCGCCGCTGCCCCGGGGTGGCGTCCGCGAGGAACCCGGACAGGTTGTACACGGGCATACTCACCGGCACCGAGCCGGTGACCCGCCGCATCAGATAGAACGGCCGGCCGAGCACCGACGGATCCTCCTCCAGCCACAACGGTTCCGCGACCCGCACGTCACTGTGTTGCCGCAGGGCCACGAGAATCTGATGCTGCATACGGAACTTCGGGTCGAGAAACATCTGGTACTCGGCCGCCGGCGCCACTCGCAGCACGAGTTGCTCGATCCCGCGCGCGGAGTGCACCCGGACGAAAACGGTCTCGTTGGACACCCCGGCACCCTGCGGGTAGGCCGGATCGTCGATTTCGACGGCGGTGACCTCGTGCCGTGCCGCCAGCCACGAATGCAGAACAGTGGCGGTGGTATCCAGATCACGACCTTTGGGAAATACAGGTGCGTGCTTCATTGCTGTGCCCCGTTTACTCATCAGGTGGACGACCGCCGAAAGCGGTCGAACAGAATGTCCACAATTGTTCGGTGACGGCTTCGATGTTCTCGCGCGGCGCATACGCGAAATGGTGGTAAACCGACGTCACCAGGTTCACCGCCAGCCAGGCATCGGCGGCCGGGTCGTTCGGGCGCAGCAGTCCCGACTCGGCCGCCGCCCGCAATTCCCGCTCGATCATCCCGGCGAAAGGCATATTGACCTGCGCCATCTCCTCCGGAAATATCTGGTAGAGCCGCCAGTGTTCGGACGTGATGAATTGCCGTGCGGTTCCGCCCTCGTCGGTGCGCAGCGATCGCAACGCCGCGAGGATGTAGAAACGTAAGCGCGCCACCGGATCCGGTAACTCGCTCGCGGCCGCGGCCATCTCGGCCATCCGATCGGAGATCACATCTTCGAGGACGGCGAGGAGGAGATGGTCCTTACTGGGGAAATGCCGGTAGAAGGTCTGCAGGGCGATCCCCGCCTCCTTCGACAATTCCTGCGTCGTGAAGGCGGACCCCTTGACCTCGATCAACCGCTGCGCGGCCGCAACGATCCCCTGCGCCTGCTCGATGGTGCGAGCCCTCGATCGCCGGACCGACTGCGATTGATCCGCGGCGCGGTCGGCCCATCCGGGCGGCGAAGTGCTCGGGGCGTCGGGTCGGGCGGGCCTCTTGGGTGTGGACACGCCTGAAGTCCTATCACGACCGGCTGAGCACGACGAGCGGGATGACGCGGCTGGTACGGGTCTGATAGACGTCGTAGTTCGGCCAGTATTCCGTGGCCAGCTCCCACAGGCGCGGCCGTTCGGCCGCGCCGGCCGTGCGGGCCGTCACCCGGAACCGCTCCGCCTTGACCTGGATCACCGCCTCGGGGTTCGCGCGCAGATTCAGGTACCACGCCGGATGCTTCGGGGCGCCGCCGGCCGAGGCCACGACCAGGTAATCCGCGCCGTCGCGCCCGTAGATGAGCGCCGAGGTGCGGGGCCGGCCGGTTTTCCGGCCGGTGGTCGTGAGCAGCAGGATATGGGTGCCGTTCCATTCGTATCCGATTTCGCCGTCGGTCTCCTCGTATCGGGCGACGTGGGTGGCCCCGACCAGGCCGAGGTCGGGCGGCCGGTAACCGGGTTCGTTCATCGACTTCCTCCTCTTTCAGGGACCGCTCGGCTCAGCCGAAAACCACCGGAATCTCGGTCGGCCCGCGCTCGTACATTCCGATGAAACGGGTGGGTTCGGCATCGGGGTCGGTCCGTAGATTCGGCAGCCGGTCGAGCAGGGCGCCGATCCCGGTCGTCATTTCGGCCTTCGCGACATGCATGCCCAGGCAGGCGTGGGCTCCACCGCCGAAGGCGAAGGAGGGCCGCAAACGCCGGGTGATGTCGTATTCGTCCGGGTTGTCCCAGCGTGCGGGGTCCCGGTTCGCTGCCCCGATGCACAGGTGCAGGACCGATCCGGCAGGCAGTGGCACACCCTGTAATTCGGTGTCCCGGGTGACGTACCGGGAGAACATCGGATCGGTCGGTGTCCAGCGCAGCGCCTCGTCGATGGCCGGCCGCAGCAGAGATCGGTCCGCCGCGACCGCCGCGAGAACGTCGGGCCGCTGCAGCAGCGCCGTCAGGGTGATCCCCATCTGTTTCCAGGTGGTGCCGGATCCGGCGGCCAGCAGCAGGACCACGAAGGAGTGGATCTCGGCGTCGGTGAGCCGCTGGGTGGTGCCGTCCTCACCCTTCAGTTCGGCCTCGACCAGCACGCTGATGAGGTCGTCCTGCGGTTCGTTCCGGCGCTTCGCCACGATAGGCCGGATCAGCTCCACCACGGCGTCCGGCCGTCCGAGCGCCGCCCGGAACTCCAGCGCCTGCTCGATCGGAACACCGAAGCTACCCGTGATCGTCAGCACCGGGATGGCCGCACAGAAATCGACGTTCAGTTCGGCGCGGCCGTCGGCGGCGAATCCGTCGATCAGTTGGTGCACCGTCTGCTCGATCCAATTGCGTATCCACCATTCGGCTTTGGCGGGTACGAAGGACGGCTGGACCAGTGCCCGGTAGCGCCGGTGCTGCGCCCCGTTCATGGAAATCATGCTGTTGAGGGCGTCGAGTCTGCCCCTGTTCGGGTCGACCGGTTCCGGCGCGGACGCGAACAGATCGGGGTTGCGATAGGCGGTATCACAGGCGGCGAAGCTGAATGCGGAGAAGTGCGGGCGGTCGGGCTGCGGCAGCCCGCTGAACGCCGCGGGGCCCGGGTATCCGGTCAGTTCGTGCACCGTACCCGGATGCACCTCGGCCTCGGCGCGCAGCCGATGCCAGACCGGGTAAGGGTCGTCCCGGTACCCGCCGCCCGTTTGGGCGAGGTAGGCGCCGCGTAGGTCGAACAGTTCGCGCACGCGGTCGCGATCCAAGGTTTTCGCTGGATTCATTCGTTCACCTCGCCACGTAGCCGCCGTCGACCGGAAACAGGACTCCGGTGATATTCGCGGCGCGATCGGATACCAGGAATACGGCTGCCTCCGCGCAGTCCTCCGCCGTGATCGGGCGGCCGAGCGGATGGTTGGCCGCGGTGCTCTCGGCCAGTTTCGCGGTCGTCTCCGCACTGTTGTCGAGCCCGCCGGCCGCCATGAAGCCGGTATACGGCATTCCGGCCGGGCAGAGAGCGTTGGCGCGGATCCCGAAGGACGCACCCTCGATCGCGACTGCCTTGGTGAGCTGGTGCACGGCACCTTTGGTCGCGGCGTAGACCGCGCCACCCCAGGCGACCAGGCCCGCGACCGACCCCGTGTTGAGGATGACGCCGGCACTGCCCTGTCGTTTGAATTGGAGTACCGCATAGGTGCAGCCGAGGAACACCCCGCCGATATTCACCGATACAAGGCGCTGGAAATCCTGGAAGGTGTGGTCCTCGAGCGCGGCACCCAGACGCGGTGTCGGGATGCCCACATTGTTGAAGACGATATCGACGTGACCGAACCGGTCGGCGGCGGTGGCGATCATCGCGGCGACATCTCGCTCACGCGTGACATCGGTTTCGACCGCGACGGCCACCCCGCCGGCGGCCTCGATCCGGCGGACGGTTTCCTTCGCCTGATCGAATTGGATATCGGCGCACACCACCGAGGCGCCTTCCTCGGCGAATCGCTGGGCCGAGGCGGCACCGACGCCGGATCCGGCGCCGGTGACCACCGCGGTCTTTCCTTCGAGCAGCACGTGGCTCACCTTTCTCGTTCGATGGTGGCGATATCGGTGATCGCCAGGCTCAGTGCCCCGGTCGGACAGCTGTCCACGGCCGCGCGGACCTCGTCCAGCGGATCGGCCGGCGGGTCGCGCAGAACCGCGAGTCCCTCGTCGTCCTGGGTGAAACTGCCCGGGGCGTAGGCCGCGCAGACCCCACAGCCGAGGCAGCGTGTTCGATCGACCTGGACACTCCAGCCCGGCATCTCAGCCCGCTGCCCGGACCGGCGGTTCGGCCGGAGTGAACCGGTAGAGCCGCTCGGCGTTGCCGCGCAGGATCTTGTACTGCGTCGTCTCCGGGAGGTGATCGATCTGCTTTTTCACGGCGTCGATGCAGTTCGGCCAGGTGGAATCGGAATGCGGGTAGTCGGTTTCGCACATGATGTTGTTCTCGCCGATTTCGGCGATACTCGCGATACCGTGCGTGTCCTCGATGAAGCAGCCGAAGATGTGGTCGCGGAAGGTCTGGCGGATATCGAGCGTGTCGAGGTCGACGCCTTGACTGCCGGCGTGATCACCCCAGTTCATTCCCCGTTTCACCCAGTGCCGCTGTTTGTCCAGGACCTGCTCGGCGCGCTCCAGGAAGTACGGCATCCAGCCGATCTCACCTTCGGACAGGGCGATCTTGAGATTCGGGAAGCGCTGGAACATCCCGCTGAACAACCAGGACAGCATCGCACCGGAGGTCCGGGTCGCACCCCAGGCCAGGTTGGCCAGGAACGGGGCATCCTTCGAGATCTGCGGAACCGTCGAGGACGAACCGACATGCATGGAGACGACCAGGTCCAGATCGTTGGCCGCGGCCATCACCGGGTCCCAGTAGCCGTTCGGGTCGTGGATCGTCGGCAGGCCCAGCGGCGCGGGGTTCTCCGAGAACGCGAAGGTGGTGGCGCCTTTCGCGGCGCAACGTTCCAGTTCCCGCACGGCCAGTTGCGGATCCCACAGCGGGATGAGGACCAGCGGGATATAGCGACCCGGTGCCGCGCCGCACCAGTCCTCGATCACCCAGTCGTTGTAGGCCTTCAGGCAGACCAGGCCGAATTCGCGATCGCCGGCCTCCATGAACAGCTGGCCGCAGAACCGGGTGATCGTCGGGAAGCAGAGGGAGGCGAGGATTCCCGCCCGGTTCATATCTTCGATCCGCGCGACCGGGTCGTAACATCCTGGCCGCATTTCACTGTAGGACAGGGGTTTCGGACTGAATTCTTCTTTCTCCTTACCCGCCACCGCACTCAGGCCGGAACTGGGGAAGCGTTTACCGTCGTAGACCCAGCAGTCCACGCCGTTGTCGTCGAATTCCATATGCGGTGCGCGATCCCGGTCGGCGCGCGGGACGCGGTCCACCCACAGATTCGGCGGTTCGAGAATGTGGTCGTCGACCGAGATCAACCAGTCGAGTGCGAGTTCAGTGGACATGATTACTCCTTCGGGTCGGGCGGTCGTTCACCGGAGTTCGCCGATGACGAGGTGTTTGACTTCTTGGAAGGCCCGGATACCGTCCGGGCCGCGTTCGCGGCCGAGCCCGCTCTGCTTGTAGCCGCCACTCGGGGCGTAGGCGCTGAACAGCGTCGTGTTGACATTGACGGCGCCGGTGCGCAGCCGGCGCGCGACGGCCGTGGCGGCGGCCGGATCACTGCCGTACACCTGGCCGGACAGGCCGTACCGGCTGTCGTTGGCGATGCGGACCGCGTCGTCGATATCCCGGTAACCGAGGACCGACAGGATCGGGCCGAAGATCTCCTCCTGCGCGGCCGGGTTGCCGTTGTCGGGAACATCGAGCACGGTCGGTTCGAAGTAGTAACCGCGGGGGAAGCCGCTGGGCCGGCCGCCGCCCTGGACGACGGTCGCACCCTTGTCGACCGCGCGTTCGACGATCTCTTCGCATCGCTGCCGTTGCGCGGCACTGATCAGCGGGCCGATCGTGGTCGACGGATCGGCCGGTGCGCCGACGACGAGACCGGCATAGGTCCGGGAGACCAGCTCGAGGACTTCGTCTTTGTGCTCCCGGGGGACGAGCATCCGGGTCGCGGCGACACAGGCCTGCCCGGCGGTACCGCCGATCACGGCGGCGGCGCCGGTCGCGACCTTGCCGATGGCGTCGTCGAGATAGATCTGCGCCGATTTACCGCCGAGTTCGAGCGCGACCCGTTTGAGGGTGGGTGCCGCCTGCGCCATGATGTGCCGCCCGACCGCGGTCGATCCGGTGAACGACACCATATCCACCGCGGGGTGCGCGGTGAGCAATTCCGCACCGGCAGAACCGGACTCGACCACAACACTGAGCACACCGCGGGGGAGTCCGGCGGCTTCGGCGGCCGCGCCGAAGACGAGCGAGGAGATCGGGGTGAGCGGACTCGGGCGCAGGATCACCGAGTTACCCGCCATGAGCGCGGGAACGAGCTTCTGCAGCGCCATGATGAGCGCCGCGTTGTACGGCGTGATCGCCGCGACGACGCCCACCGGCTCATATCTGCGGAGACTGAGTGCCACGCGCCCACGGATCAGTTCCCCGACCGGCACCGGATTGGGTTCCTCGTGCGATAGGGACAGGTAGAGGTCGATCATGCCGCGGGCCATGGCCAGCCCCGAAAGGAACTGGGAGCGTTCGGCGAACATCCGTGGCTGCCCCGCCTCGCCGATCATGGTCGCCACCAGCGGTTCCCGCATCGTCTCGAGATGGGACAAGAGCGCACGCAGCACCGCGGCCCGGTCCTCGGCCGGTGTATCGGCCCACACACCGCTGTCGAAGGCGCGCCGCGCTTCGAGTATTGCGCGTTCGATCTCGGGCAGTGGTGTGGCCGGGATCTCGGCGAGGCGGGACTCGTCGGCGGGGTTCTCGACGGTGATGGTGTCGACGCCGGTCACCCAGTCGCCGGCGATGTACGAGCGGTGGTCCGGGAGAATATTTTCCATGTGTCGGGCTCCTGTAGCCGCGCTGCGGCGTATGGTCTCGGGGCGATTCAGCCGGGTTCGGTGGTGTAGGCGACCACGCCGCCGTAATGGGGCGAGGATTGACAGGCCAGGGCGGTGGTCACACCGGTCCGTGTGCGGTCGCCGGCGCGACCGGCCAATTGCAGGTAGCACTCGAGCATCTGCGGTATGCCGTGCATGCGCCCGTTACCCAGAGCTCCGCCCCCCGACAGCGCCGGTAGGCGCCCGGGTATATCGCTGTCGATACCGCCGTCGCGGACGAAACTGTGTGCTTCTCCGCGCGGGCAGAAGCCCAGCGCTTCGAGCCAGAAATACACGAACGGCGAGAACCCGTCGTAGAGCTGAGGTAGATCGACGGTGGCGGGGTGTAAGCCCGTCGCATCCCGGAGACGCCGGGCCACGACCTCGCCCCCGGCCATGATGTCGTCGAGCGGCCAGTGCAGCGCCACCCGGTGCGGCGGAGGTGGGCTCTGTGTGTAACCCGCCACGTACACGGGCCGGTGCGGAAGGTCGCGGGCCCGCTCGGCGGAGGTGAGAACGAACGCGGCGGCTCCGTCCACCGGTAGATCGCAATCGAAGCGGCGGACCGGGTCGCTGACCATCGGCGCGGCCAGGTATTCCGCTGTGGTGAGCGGTTTTCCGTACCAGTGCGACCACGGAATCCGCGCGCCGTTCTTCCGGGCCTCGACCACCACCGCGGCGAGCGTGGCGGGATCGGCCCGGTACCGGTTCAGGTACTCCCGATAAGGGAAGGCGATCATCGGCAGCGGGCCCCCGAAACCCTGCGGGGCCGTCCACTGCTGTGCGCCTTCGGCTGCTGTCATCGGATTGTCGTGATAGCCACCGGACGGGTTGTGCAGGGCGCGGTGCACGACGATGTAATCAGCGGCACCGGCGACGATCGCGTTCACCGCCAGCGCTATCGCACCGGGAACCTGGCCGATACCGCTGAACCCGGCGATATATCGGGGCGAACCGCCCATCCGCGCCGCCAGCCAATCCGCCGAGACCGTACTCACACCGTCGGTGACGCGGTGCCCGCCGGCGGTGGGGAACAGAGCCGAGGTGACGAACCCGTCGATCTGCTCGGGCCGCAACCCGGCGTCCGCGACGGCCGCTCGCGCCACCTCGACGGTGAGGGCACCCAGCGGACGCTCGCTGTGCCGGCGGATGCTGCTGTGGGCGTATCCGACGACAGCGACCTGCCCGCGCCCGTGGAACCGGCCGGTCACGACGATTCCCCGGAGGCCAGGGCGAATGCCGGGACGGCTGTTCCCGGTGCGATGTCCTCGAATGCCACCCGTACCGGAATGCCCTCGCGCAGTTCGCTGTCCGGGCCGTCGAGGAGCCGTCCGATCATTCGCAGTCCGGGCTGTTCGGCCAGTTCGACATCGACCAGCAGATAGGGCACGTCGCGAGCGAAGCCGAGTAAGGAGGCGCGGTGGATCACCGTCCAGGACCGGACGACGCCCAGACCGCTGACCGGCTCGAAACGGAAGCCGGGATCTGTTGTGCCACAGTGCGAACAAATCGTGCCCGGCGGCATCTCGAATCGGTCGCAGCCGCCACAGCGGGCGATCGCGAGCTCATGCCGTGCCGCCGCGGCCCAGTACGGAGCCGCGTGCGCATCGGGAACAGGGCGCGGGCGGGCCGGCGTCGTCACGGGACCACCCCGGCATCCTGGAGTTCGGCGATATCGCTCCAGGAGTAACCCAGCTCCAGCAGCAGGGCCTCGGTGTGCTCGCCGTGTTCGGGCGCCCGCCGCAGGACCGGTGGCCGCTCGTCGAATTGCACCGGCCCGGTCGGGAGCCGGTACGCCGGACCGTTTTCGGGTTCGACGCCGCCGAGATAATCGTTGGCCAGCACCTGTGGGTCCTCGAGGAGTTCGCCGATGGATTGCACCGGGGCCCACGGTGCGTCCAGCCGGGACAGCAATTGCTTCCACTCGTCGAATGTGCGGCGCGCGAATTCCGTGTCGAGTTCGGCCACACATTCCGCGCGGTGCGCCGCCCGCGCCGCCATATCGGCGAAGCGTGGATCACTCCGCAGATCGGCGCGCTGCACAAGATCGCAGAACGGTGCCCAATACCGGTCGGCCTGGAGAAAGACCAGTTGGATATGCCGGCCGTCCTTGGTGCGATACGCGCCGACCAGGGGATTGGCCGAACCGCCGCGCCCGGAAACCGCAACCGGGGAGTTGCCCGCCAAAGCCGCGAGTACATCGGAGGACAGCATCCACATCGCGGTCGCGAGCAGCGAGACATCGACGACCGAACCGCGTCCGGTGCGTTCCCGTCGCAGCAGTGCGGCAGCCATCGCGAACCCGAGCGCCATCGCGCCGTTACGGTCACCCATCGCGCCGCGCTGGCTGATCGGATAGTCGCGGTCGCCCGGGGTCAGGACGTAGGCGGGACCGCCCTGAGCCCAGAACGCCGAGGAATCGTAACCCGGTTTATCGGCCTCCGGGCCGCGCACTCCGTAGCCGTGCCCGCGGGCATAGACCAGACGCGGGAACCGCTGCGTGAGTTGTCCGGCATCGAGTCCCAGGCGGCGTAACGCCGCGGGCCGGAAATTCGTCAGGAAGACATCGGCCGTCGCGAGTAGTTCGTCCAGCAACTTCCGGCCCCGCTCGGTCCGCAGATCCAGCGACACCGAACGTTTCCCTCGATTGGCCAGGGCCACCGACAGATTCACCCCGCCGCTGTCGGAGCCGATGCCCTGCGTGGCGAGGTTGCGGTAGGGGTCGCCGTCGGGGCGTTCGACCCGGATGACATCCGCGCCCCAGTCCGCCAGCAGCGCGCCGGCCACCGGGACGAAGACCCACTGCGCGAGCTCCACGACGCGGATCCCGCTGAACGCGTCATTGTCCATCGTTACCTCCGCGTGTAGAACTGCAATCTACCTGATTGTAGAATCATATTCTCGTTTGCGGACGATAATTATGGCGCTATGAAGAAATGCCGTTCTGTGTGGGATGGGACGAAAATATTTACGGTGCACTCGCCTGGGTGGCGCTTGTTGTATCGCCGGAAGCCGGTTTTACGGTGTCGCCCTCATGGAGGGCTCGATGACCGCCCGGCGAATCACAGTGCCTGCGCGACCGCGGGCGTCATCCGGACGCGCGGCACCCGCGTTCCGGTTGCTGCGCGCGCCGGTCCACGGCCGAGTGCGAGGAATGCTCAGCACTGATCGACGACCGGGCGGGGTTTCTCCGGGGCCACGGTCGCGTTGTCACCGCCGTCGCGCAGGACGGCCTGCACTGCCTCCGCGGCGACCGCACGGTAGGAACGGCGCGGCCGAAACTGCTCCACCGTCACCCGCGGGCGTACCCGGGTTGTATCCCGGGGCGGAACACTGTGTCCACGTGCTCGGCCCGGCTTTCGCCGGGGGTCTCAGGGAGCAAGTGATCGGATGGATTCGGTCACCGAGGCCAGTGCCATCAGGCGGACTGTATCGATATCGGCCCCGACCTCGCCGGTCGCCACCGCGATGAACCCGTCCCCGTCGAACCGGGTGTGCGGGGGCGTCAGCGCTCGTGCCAATCCGTCGTGGGCGCCCTGCGCGGCGATATGACAGCCCATTTTGTCGAGCCGGGCATTGGTCACGACCACACCGATGGTGGTGTGCGTACGGGATTCGGCGAACTCGAAAGGTCGAGCCAGCACGGCCACCGCGTCCAGCGAGATATCGGAGGTCCCGTCGTCGATATCGCCGAAGGCGTTGACGACGCACAACGCGCCGACCACGAGATCACCCAGTTGCCTTTGGGCATAGGCGATTCCGCCGGGACGGCGCTGCTCCGGTCCGCGCCAATGGGCGGTGTAGGCGCCGGTTCCGGCACCGATCCGGCCATGGGTCACCTGTTCACCCGTGCTCGCCCGCGCCGCCGCGTAACCGTGTTCGGCCGTCGGACGGGCGGTGCGGTCACCGGCCCCGAGATCGAACAGGGCCAGCGTGGGGACAATGGGTACTCGGCCGCCCGGAGTCATCACTCCGCGGCCCTCCTCCTCCAGGTACCGCATCACCCCGTCGGCCGCGGCGAGTCCGAAAGCCGAACCGCCGGTGAGCAGGACGGCATCGACCGACGACAACGTCTTGTCCGGGGCGAGGGCATCGAGTTCCCGGCTGGCGGGCGCGCCGCCGCGCACTTCGGCCGAGCCGACGGTGCCTTCCGGAAAAATGAGGACGGTGCACCCGGTCTCGCCCTCGGTATCGGACCAATGTCCGAGACGAACGCCGGCAATTCCGATCGCCATATCAGCACCTCGAGTCGTCCGGGATCGATATCCGTCCACCGGCCGCCATTATGGCTCAACGCCTGTCGACGCGGCGCGGCAGCCCGAGCGGGTTGCGGTGCTGCGCTCACCGATCTACATCACCACCGCACGATGCGGTCTGCCGGATCCGGCAGACCCAGCGGGGTCGCTACCGGATTCTGTCCGGCGTGGGACAGTGCTTCGCTGCTCCGCCTTTCACCGGCTGATCACCTGCGGGGAAAACGAAACCCCGGCACCGACCTCGCCGCATTCGGGTACGCCACCGCGGGCTCGAATGCGTTCCGAGATCATCACAGTCCGGCGGCCGCTGCGGTTCAACGGTCGACGATCTCGACCGAATTCCGGTAGAAGGCGACGTAGTTCTCGATCTCGGCCGCCCGCGATTTCGGTGCGGGGTAGTACCAGGCGGCGTCGACCAGGGGCTCCGCGTCCCCCACTTTCACTGTGTAGTAACTCGCTCGGCCCTTCCACGGGCAGGTCGTATGAGTTTCGGTCGGTTCGAAATACTCCTTATGCAGCGAGCCGGGCGGAAAGTAATGATTACCCTCGACAACGATGGTGTCGTCACTGGACGCGACCGTGACACCGTTCACCACTGCTTTGGTCATATCTCCATTCTGCGTCGGCGGCGGCGTCAATCGTGCGACGTCCGGAACCTCGCGATCACTTCCTGGACCTGCTCCTCATCTCCCTCGTGCGAATCCAGCCGCTCAACGGCCTGCAGCACGTCCCCGAGCTTGGACATCTGCCGTTCGACCTGCTCCCGGTAGGTGGCGATCGCGCTCAGGATCTCGTCGACCTCGGTCGCCACGTCGGCGGCACCCAGCTCGGCGAGCCGGTCGCGGACCGCGGTCAGGTCTCCGCTGTGGGCGAGGAGTTCGTCGGGTTGCCGGCTGTACAGGTGGTTGTAGTGTCCGCCGCTCATGTTCCCTCCTCGGGTCTCCGTTCAGCCCCGGTATTCCCAGCATTCCGGCCGCCAACCGGCGACATGTTCTGTGCGGTGGTCCGGGCGAACCGTTCAGGATCCGCGAGCACCCGGGTGACGTGCCGAATGATGTCACGGCGTTTGCCCTCGAACGATGCCGGCCAGAATCAGGTCAGTGGCCGCGGGCGATCCATTCGGCGAGGTGGGGGGCTTCGGTGCCGATGGTGGTGCCGTCGCCGTGGCCGGTGTAGACGCGGGTGTGTTCGGGGAGGGTGAGCAGGCGGTCGCGGATGGAGCCGATGATGGTGGGGAAATCGGAGAAGGAGCGGCCTGTGGCTCCCGGTCCTCCGGCGAACAGGGTGTCGCCGGAGAACAGGGCGGCGGCTTCGGGGACGTGCAGGCATACCGATCCGGGTGAATGACCGGGGGCGTGGATGATGTGCAGTTCGGTGCCCGCGACGGCGATGCGCTGGGTGTCGGTGAGTGGCCAGTATTTCTGGCCTGGATGGGTTTGCTGCCAGAGGGGGTCGTCGCCGGGGTGGACCAGAACCGGTGCGCAGGTGTTCTCGCCGAGTTGCGGGGCGAAGGTGATGTGATCGTTGTGGGCGTGGGTGCAGACGACGGCGACGACATTGCGGTCGCCGATGGCTTCGAGGACGGGTCCGGCCTCGTGTGCGGCGTCGACCACGACGACCTCGTCGTCGTTGCCGACGACCCAGACGTTGTTGTCGACCTCCCAGCTTCCGCCGTCGAGTTCGAAGACTCCGGAGGTCACGACCTGCTCGATGCGGAGCCGCCCGGTCACAGTATGACCACCGAGCGCAGCACGTTGCCTTCGTGCATGGTGTGGAATGCCTGCTCCACCTGGTCGAGGCCGATTCGTTCGGTGACGAACTTGTCCAGCGGCAGCCGGCCTTGCTGGTACAGGTCGATCAGCATGGGGAAGTCGCGTTCGGGCAGGCAGTCGCCGTACCAGGAGGATTTCAGTGCTCCGCCGCGGGAGAAGAAGTCGATCAGCGGTATGTCGAGGCGCATATCGGGGGTGGGTACGCCGACCAGGACGACGGTGCCGGCGAGGTCGCGGGCGTAGAAGGCCTGCCGCCAGGTCTCGGGGCGGCCGACGGCGTCGATGACGATATCGGCGCCGAATCCGCCCGTGAGTTCTTGTACGGCGGCGACGGTGTCGGTGGTGGTGGCGTCGACGGTGTGAGTGGCGCCCAGTTCGCGGGCCCAGGTGAGTTTCTTCTCGTCGCGGTCCACGGCGATGATCGTGGACGCTCCGGCCAGGCGGGCACCCACGATGGCGGCGTCACCGACACCGCCGCAACCGATCACCGCGACCGAATCGCCCCGGCCGACGTTGCCGGTGTTCACCGCGGCGCCGAGCCCGGCCATCAGCCCGCAGCCGATCAGACCGGCCACGGCCGGATCGGCCGCGGGGTCGACCTTTGTGCATTGGCCCGCATGGACAAGGGTTTTCTCGGCGAAGGCGCCGATACCGAGTGCAGGTGTGAGTTCGGTGCCGTCGGTCAGGGTCATCTTCTGGGTCGCGTTGAAGGTGTCGAAACAGTACTGCGGCCGGCCCCGTTTGCAGGCACGGCAGCTACCGCAGACTGCCCGCCAGTTCAGCACCACGAAATCACCGACCGCGACGGCCTCGACTCCCTCGCCGACGCTGTCGACTGTGCCGGCCGCTTCGTGGCCGAGCAGGAACGGGAACTCGTCGTTGATGCCGCCCTCGCGGTAGGTGAGGTCGGTGTGGCACACCCCGCACGCGGCCACCGACACCACGACCTCTCCCGGGCCGGGGTCGGGAATGACGATATCGGTCAGTTCGACCGGTGCACCGGGCTTCCGGGCGATGACTCCGCGGACCTGCTGTGGCATGTCGGGTTGATCCTCCGATGACGTCGAACGAGGGCAACCATGCGCTGTATCGCATGGCGGATCGACGGTATCGGCAGGCGACCGTACGTGGACCTGGCCGGAAGGCGGGGAAACCCTATCCTGTTGGATAGGTCTGTCTCGTACGCGGCGGTTGCTCCCCGAGGAGTTCATCCACGTCTCGATACCGAGTGCGGTACACCGTCCGCGGGTACGCAGAGCCGCGGACCGAAGTTCACCGGCCTCGAAACCTCTGGCGGTTCTACAGTGAGGATGGTGAGTGATGTGGCGGTAGTGCAGCCGAATGTGGGAGCGTCGGTTTTGCCGGGGTTGCGGGAGGTCGTGGACGGCCCCCTGGTGGGGATCGCATCCCGGCTGTCCCGCTTTCTGGCCGGTGACTGGCCGCATCGGGCGCTGGTGATCTTCACCCGCGAATGTACCGGCCGGCCGCGCAAGGTGGCCGGCGCCGAGGAAATCGTCGACCGGATCACCATCGCGGAGCTCGAGGAACTGAAATCAACTGTCGAGCCCGCCGGCTGCTACGCGGGCGAGGCAGCGTTGACCGGGGGCCGGCTGTGGGTCTGGGCAGTACGGGACCGCGCGGACACCCTCCTGGTCCTCGTTCCGCCGCATCCCCGGCAGCTGCCGTGTCCGGTCGAACTCATGGCCGTATTCGGGATGGTGGCGACCTCGATCCGGCAGCAGGTGGTGCAGGCCAGCCCGGAATACCTGGCGGAGTCACGGGCAGCGTCCACCGCGCGGGCCCACGCGGTGGCCGAACTGACCGCCGCCCACGAAGCCGTGCTCGGCAGTCTGCTCCTGACACTGCGCTCGCCCGGACTGGACGACCAGCGGGCACGCACCACAGCGGCGTCGGCTGCCTCGGATGCGCTGATCGCGCTGCGCTCGGCGCGCGAGACCGATCAGGCACTCACCGAAGAGGCACCGGTCGCGGCTTTCGAACGATTGCGCCGAGACCTGGGACCACTGCTGCACCATCGGCAGATAACCGCCGAATTCGTCGCGCCGCCGCTCGACGGCCGGCACCTGCCGGGCGAGGTCGCCCACGGCGCTCGCGCGATGACGCAATCCGTCGTGCTCGCCTTCGCGGCGCAAACCGACCTCGAACGCCTGCGCATCGCCTGGAGCTGTGCCGCGAATCGGCTCGTGGTCGACATCCGCGACGATGCGGCGGGCCGCCTGGATTCGGCCACCGTACGACACAGTCTCGAAGGCAGAGTGCACACGCTGCACGCCGAATGGGATATCGAAGTACTACCGGGCTGGGGCAGCAGGGTAACCATCGGCCTCCCGCTCGACCCGCCCGCCGCCCCTGCCCCCGGACACGAGCTGACGAGCTTGAACCGCCGCGAACGAGAAGTGCTGGCGCTCATCGCCGCGGGCATGCGCAACAAAGCCATCGCGGCCGAACTGGGGGTCGCCGAGAGCACGATCAAATTCCATGTCGCCGGATTGCTGAAAAAGCTCGACGTGTCGTCGCGTGGCGAGGCCGCCGTGATCGGGATACGGGCCGGACTACCTGGTTAGCGTCTACGTCCCCGGCCAGGCTTCTTCGCGGCGGGGGCCGGTTTCTCAGAGATACGCGGTCGTTTGCGCGGTGGATGCGGCTTCCGCGACTCGGTTTCGGGGCGTTTTCCGGCGGGGGACCGGGAGCTGTGTTCGGAGCGGCCGCGCACTACGCCGATGAACTCCTCCGTCAGATCGGTGGTCCCCGCCGAGGGCCAGGCCAGGGCGATTTCGGTGTCGTCGGTGTCGGTCACCGTGCGGTAGATGAGATCGCGCCGGTGGTGCAGGCGGGCGATCGAATGGGGCACGATGGCTAGGCCGACGCCGGCGGCGACGAGTTCGATGGCGGATCGGACGGTGTCGATATCGGTGGTGTCCTGCAGGCGCTCGTCCGCGAGATCGGCCATGCCGACCTCGTCGACCAGTGAGATCTCGTGGTCCTTGGGTGCCACGACGACGGGCAACTCACGGTAGAGCGGGATCGCGTTCATACCGGCGCGGTCGATCGGCAAGCGGACGAAGCACATGTCGACGCGGCCCTCGCGCAGCGCCGCCTCCTGATCGGCCTGGGCGACAGCTACCAGCTCGAGCGGGGTATCAGGGAAGCGCCGGCCCCAGATCCGCTGCCACTTGCCGACGGTGACGCCGGGCACGAACCCGACCCGCAGTACGGCGGGAGCAGCGCCCGCAGCGCTGCCCACCTCGTTCTCGGTACGCGCGATGATGTCGCGCGCCTCCCGCAGCAACTCCCGGCCGGCATCGGTCAGCTGGGTCGGTTGTGCTCCCGGCACGAACAGTTTCGTATCGAGCTCGGTCTCCAGGTCGATAACGGTGTGGCTGAGCTTCTGGCGGGAAATGTGCAAAGCCTTCGCGGCGCGTGCGAAGTGCAGTTCCTCCGCGACCGCGGTGAACCACCGCAAGCGTTGCACATCGATCGAGGAGAACCGGCTCATACCGGCAAGCGTATGGCACCGCGGAGTCCGGACCCGCTCGGCGGCCCGATACGCTGGTCCGGTGAGCCAGGACAAGAAACCGCAGATGATGAAGCCGTTGACCGCGGCGAACAAGCTCGGCATCTATCTTCCGGCGGCTCCCGAAGAATTCCGGAACGGCCCGATCTCCCGGACCGAGCTGGACGAGCTCCGGGCGAACCCGCCGCAATGGCTCACCGAGCTGCGCCGCACCGGACCGTTCCCGCGCGATATCGTGGCCCGTAAGCTCGGCATCTCCAATAGCGGCCTGACCCGCGCCGGCGTCTCCGATTCGCTCACCGCCGAAGAGATCGCCGCTTTCCTCGCCGATCCACCGGAGTGGCTTGTCCGCGAACGCGAAAGCTATGCCGCCGTGCGCGCCGAGGAGGAACGAGCCCAGGCCAAAGAGGCCGAACGCCGGGCGGCGACCAACCGGGCGGCGAAGGGCTACTAGGTTTTCGGTGCTCGATATCGCGTCTCGGCGCTATTCGTGGGTGCTGTCGTAGTCCTGCTGCGCGGCAGTGATTTCGGCGATATTGGCTTCGAGTACGCCGATCAGTCCGAGGAGATGCTCGGCGACGCGCGACCCCAGCGGTGTGAGGCTGTATTCCACTTTGGGTGGGATGGTGTTCTCGGCCCGGCGGGATACCAATCCGTCGCGCTCGAGTTGCTGCAATGTCTGTGCGAGCATGCGCTCGCTGACGCCGTCGACATGCCTGCGCAGTTCACCGAACCGGTGCGGGCCCTCGCCCAGTGCGGCGAGTGCGAGTACGCCCCAGCGGCCGGTCGCGTTCTGTAGCACCTGCCGGGACGCGCACGCACGTGCGAACACATTCGCTTCGAGTGCGGGTTGCGACGTCACGCACGTCAGGATACACGGACGAACGCAACATAAGTAACTTACTGAAAGGCTTGCACTTACTATTAGTAAGTGATTTGATGGCGACGTATCGGACCTTCACACTCGAGGAGCTTCATGACTATCGCTGTCACCGGTGCCACCGGCCATCTCGGACGCCTGGTCGTCGCCGCGCTGATCGAGCGCGGCGTCGATCCGTCCACTGTCGTCGCGGTCGTTCGCGACGCCGCGAAGGCCACCGATCTCGCCGCACAGGGCGTGCAGGTGCGCGTCGCCGACTACACCGATCGAGACGCCCTCACTGCCGCGCTCGACGGTGTCGAAAAATTGCTGTTGATCTCCGGTAGCGAGGTGGGGCAACGCGTCGCGCAGCACACCAACGTAATCGAGGCGGCGAAGGCCGCCGGTGTGCGGTTCGTCGCCTACACGAGCCTGCTCGACGCGCAGCGCAGTCCGCTGTCGTTGGCTGCCGAACACAAGGCCACCGAGGATCTGCTCACCGAATCCGGGCTGGACGTCGCGTTGCTGCGCAACGGCTGGTACTGGGAGAACTATGCCTCCGCCGTCGACACCGCCGAGGCCACCGGTTCGCTGTTCGGTTCCGGCGGGACCGGCCGCGTCGCCGGGGCCGCTCGCAGGGATTACGCCGAGGCCGCGGCGGAGGTGCTGCTCGCCGACGACCAGGCCGGCAAGGTCTACGAACTCGGTGGCGACGAACGACTGACCTACAAGGAATTGGCCGAGGTCCTCTCGGGCATTGTGGGCAAGTCCGTCGCTTACCAGGACCTGCCGAGCGACGAGTATGCGAAGGTCCTCGAGAAGGGAGGAGTGCCCGCGCCGATGGCCGCCTTCCTCGCCGCTACCGACGCCGGCATCGCTGCCGGCGCCCTCGACACCGACAGCGGCGATCTCCAGCGACTCCTCGGCCGCGCCGGCACCCCGGCGGCAATGGTCCTCGCTCGCTGACCCGAAGATATGCCGCGGAGGGCAGCACGGGCGCTGCTCTCCGGCCGACGGCGACGCCGTGACGGATCGAGACGGGCAGTTCCGCTCGCCACCCCGGACCCCCGGTGTGCACAATGCACTGATAACCGTCCGAATTATGTCCTTTCGGGGCATTTCGTCATCCGCGCCCCCTCATTAACCTCGGAATATCTCTGTGCGGAAGTAGATCATGGCTCGGGCGGATCGGCCCGGTAAGGCTCGGCGGCGTCCACCCGGCACGACGCGCGGACGCCTGATCCGGCTCGAAAGGATGTCGATATGGACCGGAACCACTTCGAACACTTCGGTTCGGCCGCTCGTGATATGCGCTCGCGGATGCACGAAATACTGGATGCCTACGAGCAACAGCAGACACAGGTCGGTGAGGTGCAGCGGCAGTTGGCCGATTTGCGGGTTCAGGCCGCAACATCCGACGGCTCGGTGCACGTGACCGTGGATTCGGCCGGGGCGGTACTCGAGGTCTTCGTGACCCCCGCAGCCATGCGCGGTACCGCCGGACAGCTGAGTGGGCTGCTCACCGATACCGCGCGTGAGGCCGCCCGGCTGGCGAAAGAGCAGGCCGCTGCCGTGGTGGCGCCGCTGGCCGGCCTCGCCGGCGGTATGCCCGAGCTATCCGAGCTCGTTCCGGGAACCTCGGCAGCAGGCCATGAGGTCACCGTCGAATCCTGACACCGCAACCGGCAGGATGACGTACATCCCGGCTCGTCCACCCATCGGCCGGATCGGCGCCACTTGTCCCCGCAGCAGCCGCAGGCGTCGAGGGCCGTGGGTTTCTCATTGATGGGTGGCCGGGGTGCGGTGTGAGACCTTGTGCCCCGCCGATGTCGAGTCTGTTGTCGGGTCGATGGTCATGTCGAGGTGAGTCGGTTGGTCGCTCTGCCGGAAGGCTTTCCGTGGGGGGTGTGCGAGCCGATACTGGGCCCGTTTCCGCGAGGCAACCCGGAGGCGTTGCGAGCGGGGGGCGATGCCTGGGAACGGGCGGCACGAAGGTGTCTTTCGGAGGCCGAAGGGCTCGAGGGCGTGGCATCCTCCGTGCCGGAGTGTTCGACCGGGGACACAGCGGCCGAGGCGCAGCGGGCTCTGGTCGGAGCGGCGGCCCAGAAGCGTGATCTGGCTGTGTATTGCGAGAGCAAGGCGGTCGAGTGCCGCGAGACGGCCAACGCCATCGAGCTGGGACAGTTCACCTGGATTGTCATGGGTTCGGCGCTGGTGGTGGAGTTGCTGGCGTCGCTGGCGATGCCGGTAGGCGGGATGGCTGCGGCCGCCGGGGTACGGGCGGCCGCACGAAAAGGTTGGCAACTGGCGTGGTTGCAGTTGATCGAGTCGGTGATGGCGCTGTGTGCCCGGTTGTCGGCGTCGCGTGCGGCATTGATCGGTCAGGGAATCGTGGTGGGTGGAGTGTTCGGCGGTGGCGTCACCTGGGCTGGGCAGGTGTGGCAGCAGCATCGGGGGGATCGGGACAGGATCGACTGGGAAACGGTGACGGTGTCCGGAGCCGGGGGTTCGGCCGGCGGTTTGGGCGCGGGAGTGCTGTACACGCGGCCGGTGGCGGGGGCGTTGGCGCGATTGCAGGCGACCGGGACCCGGGGTGCCGATGCGATGGCGATGCTGCTGGCCGGTGGTGCGGCCGGGGTAGCCGGTGGGGTGACCGGCACCCTGGGGGGTGCGGTGGCCGCGAGTGCGTACCGCGGGGACCCCGCGCTCCCCGCCGGGTCGGAGTTCTATCTGGGCGCGGTCAGCGGCGCTTTGGAAGGTTTGCTGTCCGGGGGTGTACACACCGTCGGCCACTCGGCCAGCCCGCCGCAGCCGCCGGCCGCGGTGCTCGGCCGCACTGCCCGGCCCCCGAAACCCGGTGACCTGGCAGAAATATTCACTCGCGATCTGAACTCGCGCGCATCGGGTCCGTCCGGTGGTGCCCACTCTCCCGGCACAGCCGCGACCGGTCCTACGCACTCCCCGTCCGAACCCGCCGACCGGTCGCCGACCGGCCCGGCGAATCCGGTGCAACCTGTTGCGGAATCGGGCGCCGGGGCGGCAGAAACCACAACCGACCGTGATCCCGCAGCGGCAACAACCGATCAGCTCTCACCCGACGACAGATCGGCAACAGTTCCGAGCCCCGAGCACACCACCCCCGGTGCCACGGCAGAAGCCGGCACCACCGCCTATCCCGGCGTCGACTCACACCCCCGCCCTGCCACGCACGGTGACCCGGCGGGGCACTCCGCCCCCACCACTCCGGCTCGTGCCGGCAGCCGCTCGACTCCACTCGACATCGCCACCACACCGGACGATGTCCCACGCCAGGCCGTCGGCGCCCCGATCACCACGCCGCCCCGTCTCGCCAGTCCCTGGCATTCGCCCGGTACGAGCCCATACCCGGCCGTCCTCGCCGGACCCGGGAATTCCACCGACGGCGGTTTCGCCGAGCGCATCGATCCGGCCCGGGCCGGGCCGGTCGCCGGGCGCGAGCAACCGATGGTCTTACCCGATGACTCCGATGCTCGGAGACCGGGCGACGCTCCGGCCGGACCGGCGAACCCGGCGGAAGTGGTCAAACCCGCGCAGGCCGAGGCCGACCGAGCCGACCTGCGCGAACAGCAGCTGCAGGCCTCGCGGGTACGTGACGGTGATCCGCTCTTCGGGCAGGAACCGCCTCGCGTGCAGGGGACCGAGGATATCCACGAGCCCGTGACCCGTCAGGAGGGCGACCCGAGCCCTCCGGTGCCCGGGGAAACCCCGCCGGCCGACGAGCGAGGGTGGCGGCACCGGCGTATCGAGGACGAGTCCGAGCTGGCGCGAATGCTCTATCACCGACCGGAGACCAGACAAGTCGTCATCGCCGTGATCGACCGGTTGCGCGAAGTCCTTTCGGCCCTGCATCCGCAAGCGACTCGCGAACAGATCGACAATGCCTTCTACACGCCCGAGGAGACGATTTCGGGCGGAATGGTATTGCGGTCGGTGCCGTTGGACGAGTTGCGGCGAGACGGCAATGTGCGTGAGCTGATGGCCGCGGTGCAGAATGCGATGTGGCGCAGCCGGGAGCTGTCCAACCCTTCGGGCACGACGCTGGACGACGGTCTGTCGAGATTGCTCAACCAACCGGACTGGAACGAGCGGGCACAGCGGCTGGGGCTGAACGCCGACGCGCTGAACCGGCTGCGTGAAACGATCACCGGCGGCGACCCGGACGTGCCGATCGTCGCAGCAGATCTCCGCCAGGGGCGTAATGCCATGAGCGACCCCGGGTTCCTCGCAATACGTGAGGAGATCACCCACAGCGGCGCGGACAGAATGCTGCGTGAAATACCCGAGCAAGCACGTCTGAGCCTCACCGTTCAAGACTGGAGTCTGCTCGGTATGCCGTTGTCGGTCCGGGAATTGGAAGCGATTCCCGGTGGCCTGGTCGCGCTCCGGAAGACCCGGCTCGACCCACATCTGCCGCTACCGCGCGGCACTCGGGGACACGTCGATGTGAGAACGCTGGAAACTCGGCTCGCCGCCGAGAACAGCGCATTTCGCAATGTCGTTCCGCTCTACCGGTACGACGAGCACGGCCGCCGGCTGAGAGATGAATCAGGGCACGCCGTCGTGGACAGCATACTGGCGTACCACGAGGAAGGGCCCGTGGACGCCGCCACCGCGCTGCGTCTCGACCCGCAGCGATTCGCTGTTCCGCTGCCGTGGCGGCCGGGTGCGGCACGATTCGAATTCGAAAGCGACAGTGAATGGTTCCGGCAGGCTGCGGTCGAGCGTGGAGTTCCCGTTGTCTCCGGAGTTTCGGGAACTGCGGCGAGAATCGCGTCGAAATTCATCTGGATCATGCCTGCGGATGTTTCGAAGCTCGATTTCGCGGGAGCGATTCTGTCCATCCTGCTGCCGGCACATCACTCGCTCTACGAAACCGTTGGGGGATTGGCGATGGTCGGCTTGCTGGATGCAGCGATTTTCCGGGCATCGGACAGCACGGTCGCAGATCTGTATGAAGCGGTTTCCGGCCTGTTCGGACTTCCGGAGCGCGATGGGTTGTCAGGGCACGGTCGCGAGAACGGACAGCTGACCGGCCCCATCGGCGTCTCGGACTCGACCGGTACACCGGCGGCGAACACATCGGACACCGTGACGGAAGCGGCCCCTGCGGGTCCGGAGAAGCCGGTTCGGCGGTCGCCGCGTTTGCGGGAGGAGGTCGAGTCGGCGCGCCTGCTGTATCACCGGCCGGAGAGAGGTGTCGGTGCGAAACCGGCCGGACTGCACGACGTGCTCGCGGCCGGCGACCCCGGCGGTCCGGGGCGAGATCCACACTCGCGCAGCGGCGCCCACTATGCGACGACCGAGCCCGAGCTGCTGCCCCGCACCGGAGAATTCGAGCTGAATGATCGCCGGATCCGGTCGATTCTCGACGAGGAAGTAACGCCGGCGCTACTCGACGACCGGCCGGGGCGTCCCCTGAAACAGGTGGAAGAGCCGGTCCTCTACGTGGTCGGCGGGCAGCCCGGTGCGGGAAAATCGACACTGGTGGACAGTATCTGCGATCGCCTGGCCGACCGGGGTGGTGCGGCGTTGATTCAGGCCGACGAGCTGGAAAAATTCCATCCGGCATATTCCCGCCTATATCAGGAAAACGATTTCACGGCCCACGATTATTTGGTTCCGACGGCGCAGAAGTTGCGCAACATGTTCGAGGAGTTCCTGATACCGCTGCCGTACAATGTGCTTCTGGAAGGCGGTAATTCGGATCCCCGGGGTACGCTCGCTCGAATTCGACGGATAGCGGGAAGCCGGAGTCGGACGATTATGGAAGTAATAGCTCTGCCGAGGGAGCAGAGTGACCTGGCTCGGCTGGAGCGCTTCGTAAACGGCCGTGAAGCCGATGGATTCGGCCGCTATCTCACACGCCGGACGCACGACAGGCTGTATCTCGGCTGTTCGGAGCTGGTCGGGCTGGTCGAATCCGCAAAACCTGTTCCAGTGGATTTGTTGCGAATACGCACCCGCACCGACCTCCTTTACGAGAACTGTCGGAGCTCCGATGGGCAGTGGCACGATCCACCGCGTGCTCGGGCGGCATTGGAGGACGAAAGAAATCGGGAGTGGACAAGAGAAGAGTGCAGGTCATTCGAGGAACGAATCGCCAGGTTGAATGAGCTCGTGAACTCGAGGGTGGCTCAGGACCCCGCCCGCTGGGCGCCGCTGGTGCACGAGATCGACGGGTTGCGAGTGCTCGCGGAGCCCAAGCTGTCCCGGCCCGCGACGTAGGCCGACGAGGGCAGCCGAGGTTCGCCCGGGTGGAAGTCGAGCTCTCGTCCCTATCACCTTCTGCAACATCGCCATAACTAATGTTGCCGTGTTACCGTCGAGGTGCCTCGTATGAGGGGTGACCGCCCGGTTTGTGAGGAGACGTGATGGTGGCCGGTAGCGCCGCACCGATCGGGACCCACTGTGTGGGCGGGGACTTCGCCCGGCCCAGCGTTGCCCGTGTCTACGACTACAGCCTGGGCGGCAAGGACTGCTACGAGGTGGATCGCCGGGCGTTCGAGCGGATCAGACGGATCGCGCCACAGCAAGGCGATGTTCATGTCATGAACCGGCGCTGGCTGGCCCGCGCTGTCCGGATGTCGGCCGAGCGCTACGGGATCGGGCAGTTTCTCGATCTCGGTGCCGGACTCCCCACTCGCGACCCGCTCCATGTCGTCGCGCAGGAATGCGGGCGCCGGGAGGTGCGGGTTGTGTATGTGGACAACGACCCGTTGTGTGTGGCCTACGGGCGGGCGATGTTGGAACGCAACGAGAACACGTGGTGCCTGCCGTCCGATCTCACCGATGTCGCGACGACGCTGGAGACGGCCGGGCGTTATCTCGATCTGCGGGAGCCGGTCGGGGTCCTGTTCGGCGCGGTGCTGCACCACATCTCCGACGAGCAGTGCCCGGCTGCGGTTGTTTCCCGCTATATCGACCTGTTGCCCGCCGGGTCGTACGTGGCGATCAGCCACTACTGCGATCCCGGCCCCGCACACCCGGCGCTGCACGCGCTGGCCCGCCGGCTCGAAGGTGCGCATCTGGAAGCGGGTTTGGGGTCGGGACGGTTCCGGAGCCCGGAGGAGATCCGTGGTTTGTTCGGTTCGCTCGAACTCGTCGATCCTGGACTGACCCAGCTCGACGACTGGTGGCCGCCGGGACCGCCGACCGGGGCCCGGGCACCCGAAGCGCAGCTCATGCTCGGCGGGCTCGGCCGGAAACCGCGGCCGGGGGATCGTGCGGGTGCTGCCGACGCGGCGCTGAGCCCGGTTGTCGCTCTCTCGATCCGGGCAGAATCAGGGAAGACCGAAGGCCAGCAGGACATTGCCCGGCATACCGGTGGTGATCTGCCGGCCGTAACCGGAATTGGTGAACAGCATTCCGTTCGCGACGACGGCGCCGTGCCCGTTGATACCGCCGCCGGCGCCCGGTACCCCGTTCACGGTGTGGAAGTGCCGTGCCGTGTTGTATTCCCAGAGGATCGCACCGGTTTCGGCGGCGAAAACGCGCATCTTGCCGTCCAGACTGCCCTCGTAGACCAGGCCGGGTGTCGACGTGACAGCATTCGGCATGGCGAGCTGGCACAGCGGAAGCATCGGTAGCGGCGGTGGATCGAACAGGCAACCGTGGGCGGGGTTCGGCGTGCTCCAGATGACCTCGCCGGTCGCCGGGTGCAACGCGAAGAGTGTGCCCGGCGTGCCCTGGTAAGTGGCGACATACAGGCGGTGGCCGTCGAAACTGGCGCCCCATTGAATGCCTTGCAGCGATTCCGAGCCCGGGATGGGCAGCACCGGCACCGGCGTGTTCAACCTGGTCTGCCAGACGATCTCGCCGGTGACGGCGTCGAGTAGATGGTAGACACCGCTCTTCTGGCCCGCGCCGACGACCAGCCGGTCACCTATCTCGAAAATGTTCGGTTGCGAACCGAAGTCGAAATCGTGCCCGGGCTCGGGGCAGTTGCCGCCCGGCGGCGGGTAGGTGCAGCGGCCGTTCCAAGGGGCCTCCCCGGGAGTCATCCGCCGGACCCACCGGGCGGTTCCGCTGTCGATGTCCAGTGCGCCGATCGCTTCCGCACCCTCGGGATAGCCGGTGTAGGCGTTGCCGGCGGTGTAGTACAGCGTGCGTGACTCGGGATGGATCGTGGGTGAGGACCACACCGGCGCACCGCTAGGGGTAAACGGCGGTGATCCACTGGGGGTCGGCTCCGATGCCGGGATCGTGTAGTGCTGCCATTGCACCTCGCCGGTCGCGGCGTCGAGCGCCACAACACTTCCCCGGAAGGTGCAACACGGGTACAGGTCGCTGGTGGCGGCACCCAGCTCTTGACTGGACACACCGACATAGACGTGACCGTCGAACACGAGGGGTGAACCGGTGATGATCGCGTACCGATGGTTGTCCAGTCGGCGAACCCAGCGCTGGGCACCGGTCTGTGCGTCGAGGGCCCACATCCTGGCCGAATTGTCGCCGAAGTAAACCGTTCCATCCACGACCGCGGGCCCGTTGCGCAGCCCGTAGGTCGGGAGATTTCCGCCGAGGGGCGTTTCGGCTCGGAACGACCACCGGGTCGCACCGGTGTACGCGTCCAGCGCATAGAACGTCCCGTTGCGACCACCGACATAGACGGTTCCGTCGACGACCGCCGGCTGGCTGGAAGCGGCGATCGAGTCGGGAAACGCGAACGCCCACTTCAACTGCAACGAGGACACGGTGGCCGGCGTGAGGGCGGTCTCGTGGGGATTGTGCCGGGACCCGGCGAGGTCGAACTGCCACATAGGCCAGTCATGGCCGGTGCCGGCCGATGGAACGGCGTTTCCGACGGTTGAGATCGGCAACAGCAAGAAAGCCGCGGCCAGGAGAATCGTGGAACGCAGGAGTGATTTCTTCCGCAGTCCGAATGCCCAAGCCGCGAAGATCATCGCCAGAGTCTTTCCGTTTATGGTGATGGAATCCTCCCACTCCTGAGGTCGGGGATTCTCGGACCGGAGATGAATTGTCGAAAATGTTATCTGCCTCGGCGCCGAACTCGTGCCGGCGGAGGATGCTGCCGACTGCCGCTCGATGCCTGATCGCGCCTGCGACTCGTACACCGTCGCTCGGTCCCGATACCCGGCAATGAATTCCCGGACCACGTCGAGCCCCAGGCCAGGTCCGGTGTGGTGCCGGACCTGACCTGGTCTCCAGACCGGACCCCACGGGCCGGGACCAATTTGTAATGCGTGCTCTACGCGGGTGGTTCAGCGTGTCCTAGTGCTCGAGTGACCGGATGAGCGCGGTCCAGGTGTCGGGTCCGACGATGCCGTCGGCCTCGATCCCGGCCGATCCCTGGTACTCGCGCACGATCTGTTCGGTGACGGGACCGAAGACGCCGTCCAGCGGTGTTCCGCGGAAACCGATGAGGTAGAGGATCTTCTGCGCGACATAGACGCAATCACCGGTCGAACCGCGCGACAGCGTCGGATGCGAGGACGCACAGGCATGGGCGGCGTTCTGCTCGGCGGACCTTGCGGGCGCGCCCTGGGCCTGGGCGAGCGCGCTCGAACCACCCGCGATGCTCAGCGCGATACCTGCGACCACGAGCGCTCGGAGTGCGCGGCCGGTTGGGCGTTTGGTGGACATCTCGTTCATTTCGGCTTCGGTTCCTTCGTGGTGACAGTTACTCGGGATACCCCGAGCAGGGTGAAATGAAGTTATCCACGCTCGCCAACGTCGCGCTCACGTCGCGCCAATGTGTCCTGACAATCACCGGTCAGGTTCGGAGAGGCGCACTTTCAACACCGTGGATCCCAGGCGGATGGTGTCGCCTGGTTCGAGCGGAGTCGCCGAGGTGATGCGGCGGTCGTTCACGTGAACCCCGTTCGCGGAGCCGAGGTCGGCGATGTGCGCGCGTTCACCGTCGCAGTCGACACGGGCGTGCCGGCGGCTGATCTTCGGATCGGCCAGCCGCAGATCGTTGCCGACGCCGCGGCCGATGCTCACACCGGCCTCGGTGACAGCGATCACCTGGCCATCATCGGAGGCCAGCATGATCGCCGACAGCGATTCCTGCAGGGTCGGCCGCTCTCCGTCCGGCACCGTTGAGCCGGAAACAGGAATTCCGGGCAGAGATTCGTGACGCAGTATCCGCTCCTGTAGTGCCCGGAGTTCTTGCGGCGCGTCCATACCCTGGTCGTGCAGCCGGTCCAGGATGACCCGGCATGCCCCGGCGGCGTCCTCGGCTCTGTCGCCGAGGTAGAGCGCGGTGACATAACGCGACCACACCGCGACCCCGGTGGGCGACTCGCCGGTCATGACCCGCAGTTCCCCGATGACCTCCCGGGCCCGGCCGCAGGCGATATCCATATCGATCCGGTCGATCACCGTCTGCCGCCGCTCCTCCTCCATGCGGACCCGGAAACCGTCCACGAATCGGGCGGCCGGCAGCCCGGCCAGCGCGTCCCCGGACCATTCCGCCAGCGCTCGCCGGAACGCACCCGACGCACCCTCGTAATCGCCTCTGTCCCGCGCCATTACAGCTTCCGTGCGGGCCTCGGTGAAACGGTGCAGATCGCACTCGCCGGGCCGGAGGAGCAGACGGTAGCAGCCGGATTCGGTGCGCAGCAGGTCGGTATCGGAAACGCCCGCGGCGCGGATGGCGGCGCGGATCCGCGCGATCTGGTTCTGCAGGCTGCTGCGGTAGGTGGGCGGTGGTTCGTCGTCCCAGACGCGCCGGCCGAGGTGTTGCGGGGACACCGCGACCCCGCGTTCGACGGCGAGTACCGCGAGGATCGTCTGCGTCCGGTGACCACTGAGGCGGAGTCGGCGGCCGCCGACCACCAGGCGCAC
The DNA here is from genome assembly GCF_029868855.1 of Nocardia carnea. GTDB lineage: Bacteria > Actinomycetota > Actinomycetes > Mycobacteriales > Mycobacteriaceae > Nocardia > Nocardia carnea_A. The sequence continues at coordinate 65,463 of NZ_JARWOV010000209.1, forward strand.
CGGCCCGAGCAGTCGCATATCGATGGGTATCGGGCTCAGCCGAGGCTCCGGCATATTTCTGCAAACCCTCCGTCCGTTTCCCGGAACACCGGCCATCGCAGAACTGTGGCGCGGGTCCGTGGACCGTAGATGCCGTCGGCCATGGCGCCGGCGGTCTTCTGAAGCTGCTCGATCGCCGACTTCGTCGCGAAGTCGTAGGTTCCCGACATATCGACGGGAATCTGATGACACAGCGCGATCGCGCGCTGTACGGAGGACACGCTGTCGGTGCGGTCGCCGAGGTTCAGGATGCAGTTCGGCTCGTCTCGGGAGCTGTGGCCGGTCGGCAGTTCCACGTACGTGCGGTCGCCACTGAAGTGCCGGAGGGTCCAGTAACATCGTGCCGTCAGTCGGATGGGTGCCGTGCCGGTCGGGCCCGGACCCACGATCGGTACCGGGGTCGCCGGCGGGTCGGGTTCGGCCCGGACTGCCAGGGCCCAGCCGGCGGCGAGCGCGACGGTCAGCACGGCGAGCCCGGCGGCGAGCGTCCATGGCCGGCGAGGGAGAACCCGGGAGTCGAGCACGGTGGTGTCCCGGGAGACAATCGTTTCCGCGCCTGTGACCGTTCCGGCTACGGCCGGCTCGGATGTCATGGCCCGAGGCGGTGAAACGGTAGGGGCAGGGCGGGCCACCTCGACGACCACATTGTCCGACAGGGCTGCGCGGGCGGCGGTCGCCAGATCAGCGCAGCTCTGGAATCGATCGTCGGGATCCTTGGCCATCGCCTTGGCGATAACGGAGTCGAACGCCTCCGGCAGTTCCGGGCGGATACGTGTGGGCACCGGAGCAGGTTCGCTACGGTGTGCGTGGATCAGTTCCCGGTCGCCACGGTTGGGGTAAGGGTAGGAACCGGTGAGTAGCTGGTGCAATGTCGCCCCGAGCGAGTAGATGTCGCAGCGGTGGTCGGGCAGCGAACTGACGAAACGTTCAGGGGCCACGTAATGCGGCGAGTATTCACGTCTGCCGACACCGGTGAGGGTGGCGTCGTCTTCGAGGCTGCGGGCGATTCCGAAATCGGCGACCAAGACGCGTTCACCGCCGGCGACGGTGGAGACCAGCAGGTTGGACGGTTTGATATCGCGATGCACGACCTTGTTGTGATGGGCGTGGTCGATACCGGCGGCGGCGTCGGAAATGAAGCGGACAGCACGGTGCGGATCCAGTCCGGCGCCGGCGTCGAGCAGTACCTCGGCAGCATTGGGACCATCGACGTATTCCATATCGATCCAGCACAGCCCGTCGTCGGTGACACCCCGGTCGTGTATCCGCACGACGTTCGGATGCGACAGCCCGCAGACGAGTTCGGCTTCCCGCCCGAACATGCGCAACCCGCGCGGGTCGGCGCGTGCGGGGTCGAATACCTTGAGCGCCACTTTTTTGGACGGCAGCCGTGGGTGCACCGCGCGGTAGACAACTCCCATCCCTCCGCGGCCCAGTTCTCGATCGATCCGGTAACCCGCGAATTCCTCACCGATGCGCAGAACCACATCCGCCCTTCGTTCCGGCCGTCACCCGTAACCTGCCGGCGGCTCTCCGGGGCCGCCGCGATACGCCGGTTCTCGTCCATGCCAACACTTTTCGTGCCGACTTCTCCGCGCGCGAAGAATATCAGGCTCCGGGCGGCCGGGAGGGCGGTCGCAGCGACCGTCGATCCGGTTCAGGACCCACGAAACGGTAACGACGCAATATCCGGTGCTCCGGGGGACTCGACCGGCACTGCTGTACACAGCGAAGCGCCGACGCCCGGTGCTGGAACGGGGGATGCCGCACCTCGGGGAGCCGGCGCGGCACTCGACCGTGACCCAGACGCTACAGCCGCGCCGCCACAGGCTTGAATCGCGCCGGCGGACCATACGGCCACCATTCATCCGGCTCACCAGGTCAGGTGCCCCAGAACGGCAGGCTTCGCGGCCGCTCGGCCGTCGGTGCTATCCGGCACCGCGCGCCAGGTATGCCGATGCGGAATCATGTGAGCGCAGTTGGAGCTTCAAGGCCAGCGAGCTCGCAAGTAGTGCCAGGGCGACAGCGCACCACGGCATGGTGAGTCCCCAGCCTGTGGTGGCCGGCAACATGTCGATCAGGACTCCGGTGAGCACCGAGCCGACCAGGACGGCGAGTCCGCCGATCGAGGCGAAAAGCCCATAGTACGACCCGAGACGGCGTTCAGCGGCCATGCGTGGCACCAGATCTCGGGCGAGGGGCATGGTAGTCATCTGTCCCAGTGTCAGGAGGAGAGTGAATACGGCGGGCGGGATGAGTGCGGGCACGCCGTGGAGTTGCCTCGGCGCCAGGAGAGCCATCACGACGAATGCGGCGGCCGTGACGATCAGACCCCCGGGCAGGGCCGCGGCGGTGCGCACCCGCCGGGTGATGGGTAGCTGGGCGATGACGACGAATACCGACGCCAGCGCGAAGTACCAGCCCAGCGGCGCCTGCGACCCCCATGCGCGGTCGAGCTCCAGCGGTAACAGCAGGTACAGCTGGTTGTACGCCACCAGCTGAGAACTCATCGCCACCGCGAACAGCAGAAAGGTTCTGTTGGCGAGCACTTCCCGCCAGCCGTCGAGCCAGCTTTCGGCAGTGTGGGCGCCGGGCTGTGTGGGGAGCCGCCGCAGATGGACGACCAGGATTACGGCGAAGATGCCGGCCGCAACCAGGCAGGCGGCGGAGAAGCCGGCCACCAGCAGGAGCGATCCGAGCAGCGGGCCGATGAACGTGCCGATCTGGCCGTACGCGGCGAAGAGCGCGAAAACATCCTTTCGGGATCGGCCGCCGTCCTCGGCGTCTCCGGCGGCGGTCGCGAGGGCGGACTCGACTGCCGGGGAGAACAGTGCCCCGGCGAATCCGCTCAGGACGGTCGCCACCACGATTCCGGGTACCGACCCGGCGAAGGCCAACCCGGCGAAGCCGAGGATCCGGCACACACAGCCGGCGACGACCACGGGTTTCACACCCCACCGATCCGCGAGCGAGCCTCCGATGAAGAACAGGCCCTGCTGGGAGAACGTGCGGAGCCCGAGCACCACGCCGACGAACGCCGCCCGTAGGCCGAGATCCTCCGTCAGGTGCACCGACAGGTACGGCAACACCATGAAAAAGCCGATATTGAACGCCAGTTGGGTGAGAACGAGCAGCCGGACGGTCGGGGTCGCCGCCGTGAGGCCGGTCAGCAGCGACCATCGGCGCCCGAGCGCCCGGGGAGTACGTGCCGCCGCGCCGGACGGTGGCGAGGCACGCCGGCCGTTACCGCGCGGGGACGGCAACAGGCCCCGGTTCGAACAGGATCGACAGCCGCCCCTTCGACTCGTCGACAAGAACCTCGGCGCGGACGTTGTACACCCGGGCGATCAGTTCGGAGGTCAGGACCTCCGCAGGTTTTCCGCCGGCCACGACCCGGCCCTCTTTCAAAACGACGACGGTATCGCAGAACATGGCAGCGAGGTTGAGGTCGTGCAGGGCGATCACACTGGTGACGGGCAGCCGGGTGACCAGCGCCAGCAACTCCAGTTGATGGTGGATGTCCAAGTGATTGGTCGGCTCGTCCAGGAGGAGCTCACGCGGCTCCTGAGCCAGGGCGCGGGCGATCTGGACACGTTGCTTCTCCCCACCGGAAAGCCGGTGCCAGAGCCGGTTCGCTTTCGCGGTGAGGCCGGTGTGCTCGAGCGCGGCCGCCACCGCGGCGTCATCGGTGGTGGGGTTCCCGCCGAATGTTGTCCGGTGCGGGATGCGTCCGAGGCGCACCACGTCACCGACCGTGATGTCGAGGTCGGTGTCGGCGTGCTGGGCGACGACGGCCACCGCGCGCGCAATCTCTTTGCGCCGCATGGTGGACAGATCGTCGCCGTCGAGGGTGACAACACCCGCGGTCGGGCGTACGACACCGTTGAGCAGATGCAGCAGCGAGGATTTCCCGGAGCCGTTCGGACCGAGTAGGCCCACGGTCTCGCCCGGTGCCGGAGTCACCGTGACTCCGTCGACAACGAGCGCACCGCCGCGGTTCCAGCTGACGGTATCCGCGTGCAGAGTCACCGGACTCTCCTCCTGCGCGACAGAATGAGGATGAACGCGGGCACGCCGACCAGCGCAGTGCCCACACCCACCGGCAGGGGGGTGGGTGCGAAGGCGACGCGGGAGACGGCATCCACCCACACCATGAAGACCGCCCCCAGTAGTGCCGTCGCGGGAACCAGCCGGCTGTGCCGGGGCCCCAGCAGGAACCGCGCGGCGTGCGGGAGCACCAGCCCGACGAACCCGATGGCACCGGCGACACTGACGAGGGTCGCGGTGATGATCGCCGTGCACACCAGGAGCATGAGCCGGAACTTCCCGACCGAGATGCCGAGCGATCCCGCGACCTCGTCACCGAATGAGAAGGCATCCAGGACGTACGCGTAGTACAGGCACACCGCCGTCCCGGCGAGCACCACCACCGCACACAGCCGGACATCGTCCCAGCGGACGCCTTCGAGCGACCCGAGGAGCCAGAACATCACACCACGGGTCTCGTCGGAGTCCGCGAACGCGAAGATGACGAACGAGGTCAGCGCCGAGAACAGCTGTGTACTGGCGACACCGGCGAGGATGACTCGGTCGTTGCTGCCGCCGGAGAGGCGGGCGAGCAGCAGCACCAGCCCGAATGCGATCAGCGCTCCGATGAACGCACCGCCGGACAACCCGAGCGCGGCGCTGCCCACGCCGAGAACACCTACGATGACGGCACCTGTCGACGCGCCGGACGAGATGCCCAGGACGAACGGGTCCGCCAGCGGGTTGCGCAGAAGTGACTGCATGATCACGCCGCAGATTCCGAGCCCCGCCCCGCATGCGGCAGCCACCAGTGCGCGCGGGAGCCGCTCCTCCCAGACGATCGCGTTCTTTGCCGCCCGCACCGGAATATCGGTGAGGCCCAGGTGATTGAGCAGGACGTCACGGACGTTCACCAGTGAGATGTCCGCCGGGCCCAAGGTGACGGCGACGAGGACCGACAGAGTGAGCGCGACGACCCCGCCGACTGTGATCAGCGACCCGGCGACCCATCCTCGCCCCCGAGCCCGTTCGGGGACGACGGTGTCGGCACGGTCGCGGGTGGCGGTCAGTTGGGCACCTGCCCGTCGCGAAGCCCGGCGACGATTTTCTCGAGTCCGTCGATGGCCCGGATGGACGGGTTCATCTCGGCGCCGTGCAGGGCGATGTACCGCTTGTCGCGCACGGCATCGAGGTTGCGCGTGACGGGATCGGATTCGAGGAAGGTGATCTTGTCGGCCAGCAGGTCCCCGGGAAAGCGGTTGCGCATCAGGTCGCCGAGGACGAGCACATCCGGATTGCGTTCGACGACTGTTTCCCAGCCGACCGCGGGCCAGTCGTCGGTCAGCTCCGCGAAAGCGTTGGTGGCACCGACCGAGGTGGCGAGCAGGTTCGCCGAACCCAGCCCCCCGGCCACGTACGGGCTTTTGGTATCGGCGAACCAGAACGCCATCGACACATTCGACTTCTCGAGGCCGGCCAGGGCCGCGGTCTCGCGGCTCTGCAGTTCGTCGATGAGTTGCGCGCCCCGGTCGTTCACATCGAAGACGGCGGCGAGCTCACGGATCTCCTGATACAGCGAATCCATCGTCAGGGGTGTGGTGCGCTTCCCGCCACCGTTGACGCTCACACCGTTGTCGCAGTCGGTCGGTGACAGATACGACCCGATCCCGGTCTCTTCGAAACGGCTCCGCTCTGCGACGCCGCCTTGCGCGAAATGCCGGCCGAACGACGCGGTGACGAAGTCGGGATCGGCTCCCAGGACGACCTCGTAGGTCGGTGCGTTCTCCGCGAGGCGCGGAACCGACGCGTTCGCTGTGGCCAGGTTCTCGCGAATGGGATCCGTCCACGATGCGGTTCCCACCATCCGGTCGCCGAGGCCGAGCGACAGCAGGATCTCGGTCGAACCCTGATCCAATGACACGACCCGTTGCGGTGCCGCGTCGACGGTGATCGTCTCACCACAGTTGTCGAGGACTACCGGGTAGGTGGTACTGCCTTCTCCGGCGGATACGGTGCGGGGGTCGTCGACCTGCTCGGATTGCCCGCAGGCGACGAGGGTGCTCGCCAGCACGGCGGCGACGGCCACGAGACCGATCCGGCCCACGGAAGTTTTCACGTTCGTCACGGCTTTCTGCTTCTCGGCGACAGGTGGTGCTCCGCGCGATCATTGTGAGGCCGGAAACCACAACCCGAACCGAGGAAGCCAGCGAACGTTAGCATAAGTAACCCTATCCTAAGTATCGGGTGTAGCCGCAGCTCGGAGTCGGTCGGTTGCGGACCTGCCACGGGTTTCGGGTCAGTCATCGGTGAGTATCGCCCTGGTCCACCTGGGCGCGGTGCGGGACAATGGGAGTCGTCGATCAACGGATAGATCAGACCGGTAAGGCGTACGGCTATCGGCTCCTGGACTGTCGGCCCTACCCGGTCGGACCGCACGGGCCCGGTGTCCTACTCCGGCCGCCCCGCAGGAAAGGACCGGCGGAGATGACCGAGTTGCAGCCGCTGGATACGGGCTTCATCGAACTGGAGGATGCCGATCCCCGGGTCAGCCTGGGTATCGCCGTCGTCGCGGTCATGGCCGGAGCGCCGCCGCCGCGGCACCGGCTGGCAGAAACGCTGAATCGGCGGTTGTCCGCTGTACCGCGGTTGCGACAGCGGGTGCGCCGAACACCCTTGGATCTGACCGCACCGGTGTGGGAGGACGACCCCCGGTTCGATATCGCGCACCACCTTCGATGGACCGCGCTGCCCTCCCCGGCCGACGAAACGACACTGTGGGAGCTGGTGGCCGCAGAAATCGAAGAGCGCCTGGATCGCGACCGTCCGCTCTGGTCCTGCACCGTGGTGGAGGGGCTGACCGAGGACCGCTGGGCCCTGCTGATGAAGGCCCATCACAGCCTGGTCGACGGGGTGTCCGGCGTCGGTGTGTTCGAGAAGCTCTGCGATCCGTGGCCGGCGGCTACGCCGGCCGATGCGCCCGCTGTCCGCCGCGGACGTCGACGGCCGGGGATCTCCCGAATGCTGAAGTTGCCGATCGCGGTGCCGGGATCGGTGCTCGGCACGGTCCGTAGCCTCGTTCCGGTCGGCGCTGCCGTGGTCGGATCGGCCCCGGAGTCGTCGCTGAACGGGCCGATCGGCCACCAACGCCGATACGTTGCGGTGCGGTTACCGCTGCGGTCGGTGCGAGATATCGGCAACGCCTACGACGTCACCGTCAACGATGTGGTCCTGGCGGTACTCGCCGCGGGGTACCGCGAGCTGTTGCTACGCCGCGGCGAGGAACCCACCGCACCCGGATTACGGATCCTGGTGCCGGTATCCATGCGAGCCGAGCATGCGAAATACGTTATGGACAATCGCGTTTCGGCGGTACTGCCGTATCTGCCGGTCGACCGGGCCGACCCGGTGGAGCGCCTGCGCACCGTGCACCAGCGGATGCGGCACGAGAAGGCCGGCGGTGCGGCAGGCGCCGAGCACACGGTTCTGGGGCTGGCACATCTGCTGCCGTTCGCCGCCGTCGCCTGGACACTGCGCGCGGTTGCCCGGTTTCCGCAGCGCGGTGTCGCCGCGCTGGCAACCAACGTGCCGGGCCCGCGACAACAACTCAGGCTGCACGGCCGGCCGGTGCTGGAACTGCTGCCCGCGGTCCCGATCGCCATGCGGCTGCGCACCGCGATCGCGATACTCAGCTACCACGACCAGCTGGTATTCGGAATCACCGGTGACTACGACACGACCCCCGATATCGAAACCCTCGCCGAAGGGATCCAGCGGGCCATAGGCGAACTCGCCGACCGTGCCGGCTGACAGAGTTACTGTCGATACCCCGGGAACAGGTGTACGACGGAACCGCCCGCGGCCGGGTGCATTCAGTCCTGCGCCGAGCGCGTGTGCACCTAGTCGGTTGCTCGGCAGTCTCGTCCTGGCCGGGGACGATGCCCAGCGTCGGTACGAATGTCGGGAGGGTGATGGCAGATCGTGAGCGCAATGGTGACATCGGCGGATCCGGCTTCCTCGGCGCTGCCAAGGGTCTCTGGCAGCAGCTGGCCGGCGTCGGCCGAAGCGGTCCGTTCGGCCCTCTGGATGCTTTCCGGAGCCGTCTGAATCGGGCGAAGACCGTCGCCGAACTGGACGACGCGATCTGTATGGGCCGGCAGCTCGTCGCCGACACCCCGCCCGGCCACCCTGCGTTTCCCGGTATTCGGTACCACCTGGCCAGGGGACTGGTATTCCGGTTCGGCCGGACGAACGCGGCAGCCGATCTGGACGAGGCCATCCTGATCGGTCGCCGGACACTGGATATCGTCCCGGCCGATATGCCCTTCCACACCGTCCTGCTGGTAGCGGTCGGAAGCAGCCTGCATACCCGGTTCGAGAACGTGGGAGACCCGGCCGACCTGGACGACGCGGTGCTGCTGATGCGGGCAGCGGTCCTGCGCACCGGCGACAGCGATGCGGAGCTCGCCGACAGGACCGCCGGTCTCGGTGCTGTGCTACTGACTCGATTCGAGCGAACCGGGCAACTCGCCGACCTCGACGAAGCGATCGTGCTGGGGCACCGGACGGTGGCGGCGACGCCCGCGCACGATCCGCAGCTCTGCGTGCGGCTGGTGCAGCTCGCCGCAGCGCACGCGGACAGATACGCGCGAACGGGGACGGCGGCCGATCTGGACGAGGCCATCCGGCTGGGTGAGCAGACCCTATCGGCCATGCCCGCGACGCTTCCCGACAGTCTGCGGACCGAAATCCGGCACGTCCTCGGGCAGAGCCTGCAGTCTCGTTTCGAGCTGACCGGCGAGCGTGCCGATGCCGATCACGCCGTTCGGCTCGTGCGACAGGCGTTGGCCGGCCTCCCCGCCGGCGATCCGAGTCGCGCCGACTTCATGGACACCCTCCGCGGGGCGCTGCTGAGCCGGTTCGAGCGGACCGGGACGATATCCGATCTGGACGAGGCGGTCGAAGCGGGACGGCAGGCGGTGGCGGCAACCCCGGCCGGCCATCCCGATCGTGCCCGGCACCAGTTCGGTCTGGGGGTCACACTGCGGATCCACTTCGAGCGGACCGGCAATGCGGCGGATCTGGACGAGGCGATCCGGATCGGCCGGAAAGCGGTCGCGGCAACGGATACGCAGGATCCCGATTACCCCGATCGGACGAGCAGCCTCGGCCGGGCGCTCGTCGATCGGTTCGATCGAACCGGTTCGATGACCGATCTGGACGAAGCCATCCGGATGGCTCGGCATGCTGTTGCCGGGACGTCGGGGGAGAGCAGCACGCGAGCCGGCAGACTGACGACGCTGGGGACGGCACTGCGGAATCGATACGAGCGCAAGGGCACACGATCGGACCTGGATGAGGCCGTCGCCAGTCTGCGCGCCGCAGCGGACTCGGCGCCGACGGGTTACCGCACAATGAATCTCCTGCTGATGAATCTCGGAAACGCCCTGTTGGCCAGTTTCGAGCAGGCGCCCGAAACGGCCGATCCGGCAGCGGCGATCGATATGTTCCGGCAGGCCGTCGCCGCGACGCCCGCCGATCACCCCGACCTACCGGCCATGCTGAGCAACCTCGGGCGCGCTCTCCGGACGTGCTTCGAGAAGACGAGAACTCAGCCGGATCTCGACGAGGCCATCGATACGCTGCGGCGCGCCGCAAGTATCACACCCGCCGATCACCCTGCACACGCTCAACGGCTGATCGAGCTCGGGGCCGCCCTGAGGATGCGGTTCTTGCCCTCGGACGCCCCGGGCGACCGAGACGAAGCCATCAGGGCCTTTCTCGACGCGCAGCGTTCGACTGTGGCATCACCGTCGACCCGGCTCCTGGCGGCCCGCGCTGCCGCCGATCTGGTCGCGGCCACCCGACCGGACCGTGCGGCCGAGTTGATCGAGCACGCGATCCGACTGCTGCCCGAGACCACGCCACGGCAGTTGGAACGGTCCGATCAGCAGTACGCCATCGGCCGATGGGGCGGCTTCGCCGCCGATGCCGCGGCGCTGACGTTACGGAATCCGGCCGTACCCGAGAACGACCGGGCGGAGCGGGCGCTACGTCTGCTCGAGGCCGGCCGGGCCGTACTGCTGAACCGCACGGTCCAGCTGCGCGCGGATACCACCGAGCTCATGGACCGGCATCCTGACCTCGGTGGTGACTTCGTCCGGCTGCGTGAGCAGCTCGACCGATCCGGCGCCGCCCACCATCCCGCCGGCTCCGCCGGCCCGGTTCTCGATCGGCCCCGACTTGCACGAGAGTTCGACGAGGTACTCACCCGCATCCGGAGGCAACCCGGATTCGAAACATTCGCCCTGCCACCGTCGACCGGGCAATTGGTTGCGCAGGCCGGCCACGGGCCCGTGGTGGCTTTCAGTATCGGCCGGTACGGTAGCGACGCACTTCTGCTCACCGCCGACGGAATCTCCCGCCTGCCGCTGTCTACCCTGTCCGCGGAGACCGTGCGCGATCGAGCCCGCGCCTTCCGCGCGGCGCTGAACACCGCCGCGCACGGTATCACCGGTTCCGAACGGCAAGCCGCGCAACGACACTTGAGCGCCACCCTGGAATGGCTGTGGGACAACGCAGCCGGTCCGGTTCTCGATGCGCTGGGTTTCCATCGGCCGATTGCGCCCGACCGGTCCGGACCGCGGATATGGTGGGCACCCGGCGGACTGCTGGGCCAACTGCCGATCCACGCGGCCGGCTATCACACTGATTCGGCCGGATCCGACGCGGCGACGGTGCTGGACCGCGTCGTCTCTTCCTATACGCCCACGGTCGCCGCTCTCGAATACGCCCGGCGCCGGCGCCCGTTCACCGCAGACCCGGACACTGCCGGGCCGGCCCTCGTCGTGGCCATGCCCACGACTCCGGGGATCGAGGGGCGGCTGCACCACGTGCTCGACGAGGCCCGTCTGGTCGCCACACATCTGCCGGGTGCCACTGTCCTCACCGAGCCCGACGACGGGAACGATCTCGGCGGCCCGCCGGGTCCGGGTGCCGAGCACACCCACCCGACAACGGCCGCTGTGCTGGATCTGCTGCCGGAACGCGCCATCGTGCACTTCGCCTGTCACGGAGCGTCCGACTCCGACGACCCTTCGCGCAGTCGGCTGCTGTTACACGATCACGCCACGACACCGCTCACCGTCGCCGCACTGGCCCCGATCCACCTCGACCGGGCACGGTTGGCGTATCTGTCGGCCTGCGATACCGCCATCAGCACCGGCACGCAATTGGTCGACGAGTCCATCCACCTCGCATCCGCCTTCCAGCTGGCCGGATACTCCCACGTCATCGGCACTCTGTGGACAATCGACGACGATATCGCGATCCGCATCGCCGAGGACTTCTACACGGCCTTGCGTACCGCGCCCGATACGACGGTGGTCGATATCGGCCGCGCGCCCCATGCGCTGCACCACGCTGTCCGCGCGGCGCGCGACGCCTTCCCGGCCACCCCATCGCTGTGGGCCGCTCACCTCCACTCCGGAGCGTGAACCGGCCTGGCGGCTACCCGCCGACCTACGGTCGTCGGAGGGGTCTGGACCGGGCGATCGTCGATCCGATCAGCCCGCCGGCAGCGCCGAGAGAGATCGGGCACGCTCACAGCGCGACCGCAGGTATGCGAGGCGCTGCCGCCACGTCGCCGACCGATCGACTGGTATGCCCGCCCCTGGGTGTTGACCTGATCGCCGATCAAGGCATACAGTGGCCGCACTCACATATTGAAACGTTTCAACGACGAGGCGGAATCCCGGATGCCCGACACCACCGAACGAGTCTGTTTCCTGCTGGCCTTGCGCCCGGACCGGATCGACGACTACCTGGCTGCCCACACCACGGTGTGGCCGGACATGCTCGACGCGCTGCGCGGGGCCGGTTGGACGAATTACTCGCTGTTCCTCCGTCCGGAAGACGGGCTGGTGGTCGGCTATCTGGAGACGCCGGATTTCGCGAAGGCCCAGGCCGCGATGGCCGCCACCGAGGTCAATGCGCGCTGGCAGGCGACGATGGCCGAGTACTTCCAGGCTCCTGTGACCACCCCGGGCGAGCTGGGCGCGCGGCCGGACGAGACGATGCACCGCCTCACCGAGTACTTCCACCTCGACTGAGCCCGCGACTCACCTGACCCACACCGAGACTCCTGCTAGACCCCCGAGGAAGACCATGAAGGTAGGCGCACGATCCACCACCGGGTGGAAAGCGACGATCTCCGTCGCGATGTCCAATTACATCGAGGCGGGTTCGATCATCGCGATCGCTACGAGCCTGACTTTCTGGCAGGACGCGTTCGGCATCAGCAATTTCGCCGTGGGCTTGCTGGCCGCGCTCAGTGCGAACGCGTTCGGTGCGGCGATCGGCGCGGGTATCGGCGGGCCACTGTGTGATCGCTTCGGGCGCAAGGCGATCTATACCTACGATCTGCTCGTCTACATGGCGGGTGTACTGCTCGCGACTTTCGCGATGAATTTCGCGATGCTGCTGGCCGCGTTCGTGATCACCGGTATCGCGGTCGGTGCGGGTGTGCCCGCGTCCTGGACCTATATCGCCGAGCAGGCTCCCACCGACGGTCGCGCCCGCCACGTCGGTACCGCGCAGCTGGCCTGGTCGGTCGGCCCGCTGATCGGTTTCGCCCTGGCGGCCGCGCTGGCGCCGCTGGAACTGCTCGGTTCCCGGTTGATCTTCCTGCATCTTTTCGTGGTCGCGGCGGTGGTCTGGTGGATTCGGCAGGGCCTGGCCGAATCGCAGATCTGGAAGGACGAGACCGGATCCGGTACCGGATCGGCGACGCAGGCCACGACCGGCGGTCAGGGGATGCGTGGGCTGTTCTCCCGGCGGATCAACATCACCGCGTTGCTGGTGCTGATCGGTATCTACGGCTTCTGGAACACTGTCGCCGGGCAGGCGGGTATTTTCATGCCGCGGGTCTACGAGAGCGCGGGCGTGCACAGCGCGGTTGCGCAGAACCTGCTACAGGTGCTGGTCTGGGGAGCCACGGTGCTGGCGACCTATTTCGGTTTCATGGCCTACGCCGACCGGATCTCGCAGCGCAAGCTCTACGTCACCGGTGCCGCGCTCGGCATCCTGGCCTGGTGTGTGCTGGTGTTCTTCACCGACGCCGGGATGCCGACGCTGCTCATCTTCGCGGTGCTGTGGGGCATCTCCAGCGGTATCGGTGCGCAGGCGTTCTACAGCCTGTGGACCAGCGAACTGTTCGCCACACCGTATCGCGCCAGCGCGCAGGGCTTCATGTTCTTCGTCGTGCGCTCGGCAACCGGCCTGCTGAGCTATTTCTTCCCGACCATGCTCGCCGCCACCGGGCTCACCGTTGTCGGGCTGCTGCTGATCGGCCTGCTCACCGTGGCCCTGGCGATCGGCGCTGTCTTCGCCCCGCGTACGCAGGGAAAGACCCTGCGCGAGATCGAAATCGAGCGTTACGGCAGCCCGGTCACCGAATCCACGGGAGTGCTGCCGGACGAGGGGTCCGGTCGGGGTCTCGAGGGCGCTCCGGTGGGAGGTCGCTGATATGCCGAATCCGTCCGTCGCGAAAGGAACATATCCCGTGTCCATCGACACCGCCCTGGAAGCCCTCGCCATCGAACTGCCCTCCTGGGCATTCGGCAATTCCGGTACCCGTTTCAAGGTGTTCGGCACGCCGGGAACGGCTCGTACGGTTCAGGAGAAAATCGCCGACGCCGCGACCGTGCATCGGCTCACCGGCCTGGCACCGGCCGTCGCCTTGCACATTCCGTGGGACACCGTGGACGACTATGCCGCGCTCGGCCGGTACGCCGCGGATCTCGGGGTCGGGCTGGGCACGATCAACTCGAATACGTTCCAGGACGACGACTTCAAGTTCGGCAGTCTGACTCATACCGACAAGCGGATCCGGCAGAAGGCGATCGATCATCACCTGGCATGCCTGGAGGTCATGGCGCAGACCGGTTCCCGTGATCTGAAGATCTGGCTCGCCGACGGCACCAACTACCCGGGGCAGGGTGATATCCGGGGCCGGCAGGACCGGCTCGCCGAATCGCTGGCCGCCATCTACCAGCATGTCGGTGCGAACCAGCGGTTGGTGCTGGAGTACAAGTTCTTCGAGCCGGCCATGTATATGACCGATGTGCCGGACTGGGGTACCGCTTTTGCCCAGGTGAGTGCGCTGGGGGAGCGGGCGGTGGTGTGCCTGGACACCGGTCATCACGCGCCGGGCACCAATATCGAGTTCATCGTGGCGCAGTTGCTGCGGCTGCGGAAGCTGGGGTCGTTCGATTTCAACTCCCGCTTCTACGCCGACGACGACCTGATCGTCGGTGCCGCCGATCCGTTCCAGCTGTTCCGGATCCTGTTCGAGGTGCTGCGCGGAGGCGGTCTGGACCTGGCGAACGGTGTGGCGCTGATGCTCGACCAGTGCCACAACATCGAGGACAAGATCCCCGGTCAGCTCCGCTCGGTGCTCAATGTCGAGGAGATGACGGCACGGGCCGCGCTGGTCGATCTCGACGCACTCACCGCCGCCCAGGAGTCCGGGGATGTGCTCGGCGCCAATGCCGTGTTCATGGACGCCTTCTACACCGATGTCCGGCCGTTGCTGGCGGCCCGGCGTGCTGAACGCGGGTTGCCGGAGGATCCGATGGCCGCCTACGCCCGCTCCGGACAGCAGCAACGGCTCGCCGCCGAACGCACCGGACCCGCCGCCTCCTGGGGCGCCTGACCACACCGACCACCAGAAAGAGGAAATACTCGCCATGACCCATCCCACGGTCGCGGAACTCATCGCCCGGTCCAACCGGCTCGGCGCCGACCCGAAGAACACCAACTACGCGGGCGGTAACACCTCCGCCAAGGGCTCCGACACCGATCCGGTGACCGGTGAGCCCGTCGAGCTGATGTGGGTCAAGGGCTCCGGCGGCGATCTCGGCACCCTGACCGAGGCCGGACTCGCCGTCTTGCGGCTGGACCGATTGCGCGCCCTCACCGGTGTCTACCCGGGTGTGGCGCGCGAGGACGAGATGGTCGCCGCGTTCGACTACACGCTGCACGGTCGCGGCGGCGCCGCACCCTCCATCGACACCGCCATGCACGGTCTGGTGGAGGCCGCGCATGTGGACCATCTGCACCCGGATTCCGGGATCGCGCTGGCCACCGCCGTCGACGGCCCGGCACTGACCGAGAAAATCTTCGGCGACCGGGTGGTGTGGGTGCCGTGGCGGCGCCCGGGTTTCCAGCTCGGCCTCGATATCGCCGAGATCCGCCGGCGCAACCCGCAGGCCATCGGCACCATCCTCGGCGGGCACGGCATCACCGCCTGGGGTGATACCTCCGACGAGGCCGAGGCGAATTCGCGGGAGATCATCGAAACCGTCGAGCAGTTCCTGGCGGCGAACGGTAAGGCCGAGCCGTTCGGTCCCGTGTTACCCGGATACGCGGCGCTGCCGGAGCCGCAGCGCCGGGCGAAGGCGGCGGCGCTGGCGCCGTTCCTGCGCGGGCTGGCCTCCACCGACCGCCGCCAGGTCGGGCATTTCACCGATACCGCGCCGGTGCTGGAATTCCTGTCCCGTGCCGAGCATCCGCGGCTGGCCGCCCTGGGCACCAGCTGCCCGGACCACTTCCTGCGCACCAAGGTCGCGCCGCTGGTACTCGACCTGCCCGCCGACGCCCCGCTCGAGCAGTGCAAGGAACGGCTCACCGAGCTGCACGAGGCATACCGGGCCGAGTACCGCGCCTACTACGAGCGGCATGCCACCCCGGACTCGCCTGCCATGCGCGGTGCCGATCCGGCGATCGTGCTGATCCCCGGCGTCGGCATGTTCAGCTACGGCGCGGACAAGCAGACCGCACGGGTGGCGGGGGAGTTCTACCTGAACGCGATCAATGTCATGCGCGGCGCGGAATCGGTGTCCCGGTACCAGCCGATCGACGAATCGGAGAAGTTCCGCATCGAGTACTGGGCGCTGGAGGAGGCCAAACTGGCGCGGCGCCCGCAACCGAAGCCGCTGGCCACCCGGATCGCCCTGGTCACCGGGGCGGCCTCCGGCATCGGTAAAGCCATCGCGCAGCGGCTTGCCGCCGAGGGTGCCTGTGTGGTGGTCGCGGATCGCGACGGTGACAAGGCCGCCGAGGTCGCGGCCGAGATCGGGCCGGCCGATGTGGCGATCGGATTCGGTGCCGACGTCACCGACGAAGCGCAGGTGCAGGCGGCGGTGGACGCGGCGGTGCTCGCCTTCGGTGGCCTGGACCTGGTGGTCAACAATGCCGGGCTCTCGCTGTCGAAGTCGTTGCTGGAGACCAGCGCAGCCGATTGGGATCTACAGCACGACGTGATGGCCAAGGGCTCGTTCCTGGTGTCGAAGGCAGCGGCCCGCGCACTGATCGATCAGCGCATGGGCGGCGATATCCTCTACATCTCCTCGAAGAACTCCGTCTTCGCCGGGCCGAACAATATCGCCTACTCCGCCGCCAAGGCCGATCAGGCGCATCAGGTGCGGCTGCTGGCCGCCGAACTCGGTGAGCACGGTGTCAAGGTGAACGGCATCAACCCGGACGGGGTGGTACGCGGCTCCGGTATCTTCGCCGGCGGCTGGGGCGCACAGCGCGCCGCCGTCTACGGTGTCGAGGAGTCCGATCTGGGCGCGTTCTACGCGCAGCGCACCCTGCTCAAGCGTGAGGTGCTGCCCGAACACATCGCCAATGCCGCCTTCGCGCTGTGCAGTTCGGATTTCTCGCACACCACCGGTCTGCACGTGCCGGTCGACGCCGGGGTCGCCGCGGCGTTCCTGCGATGAGCGGCACCGGCGCGGTCGCCGCCGTCGATCTGGGCGCCACCAGCGGACGGGTCATGCTGGCCCGGATCGGCCCCGGCCGCATCTCGATGCGGCAGGTCGCCCGGTTCGCCAACGACCCCTTACCGCTGTGGCACGGTGATCGGGAGGCGCTGCATTGGGATCTGCCCGGTCTGTACCGGCATATCGGACGCGGACTGGCCGAGGCCGCCCGGCTGGAACCGACCTTGCTGGGCGCCGGAATAGACTCGTGGGCAGTCGATTACGGTTTGCTCCGGCACGGCGCGGCGCTCGGTCTGCCCTACCACTACCGCGACCCCCGCTCGGCCGCCGGTGTGGCCGCGGTGCACGCGGTGGTGGACCAGGAGGAGCTCTACCGCCGCAACGGGCTGCAGTTCCTGCCCTTCACCACGGTCTATCAGCTCGCCGCCGAGCAACTGTCGGGTGCGCTGGAAGTCGCGGATCAGGCGCTGCTGATCCCGGACCTCCTGGGCTACTGGCTGACCGGGGCCCGGGTCACCGAAAGCACCAACGCATCCACCACCGGACTGCTCGGGCTGGACGGCCGCTGGGACGACGAGGTGCGGACCCGGTTGGGGCTGCCGGACCTTTTCCCGGACGTGGTCGAACCCGGCACAACACTCGGCCCGATATTGCCCAGTGTCGCCGCGGCTTTCGGGCTGGACCGCGCGTTCACGCTGAGCACCGTCGCCTCGCACGACACCGCATCTGCGGTGGCCGCGGTGCCGATGGCGCCGGAGGCAGCCGTCTACATCTCCTGCGGCACCTGGGGACTGGTCGGCGTCGAACTGCCCGCACCGTTGATCTCGGAGGCCGGGCAGGCGGCCAACTTCACCAATGAGGCCGGGCTCGACGGGCGCACCCGCTACTTGCACAACGTCATGGGTCTGTGGCTGCTCAGCGAATCGGTGCGGCACTGGCAGCGCACCGACCGCACGGTGGACCTCGCCCGGCTGCTCGCCGCGGCCGCCGACGCACCCGCCCCGGCGGCCGTCTTCGATGTGGACGATCCGGTATTCCTCACCCCCGGCGATATGCCCGGCCGGATCGCCGACTGGTACACCGCCCGGGAACTGCCGGTGCCGGACGGTCCGGTTCCGATGGTGCGTGCCATCGTCGAAAGTCTCGCCGCAGCCTTCGCCGCCGGCGTGCGGACCGCCGCGGAGCTGACCGGCATCCCGGTGCGCACGATCCACCTGGTCGGCGGCGGCGCCCGCAATCAATTGCTGTGCAGGCTGCTGGCCGAGCACACCGGTGTCCCGGTAATGGCCGGACCGGTCGAGGCGACCTCGATCGGGAACATACTGGTACAGGCCCGCACCCACGGGCTGCTGCACGGCGACGTCGACGTGCTGCGCGCCGAGGTGGCCACCGCATTCCCACCGCAGCGGTACGCGCCGTGCACCGAACCCGTCGAGAAAGCAGGCTGATGAAACGACAACTCCCGAAACCCCGCGATCTCGCGCCGCTGATGCAGTTCAAGAAGCCGCGCGTGGGTGTCGCGCGCCGGCTCGATGCCGCGCTCACCATCGAAGACCTGCGCCGAATCGCCAAGCGCCGCACCCCACGCGCCGCCTTCGACTACACCGACGGCGCCGCCGAAGGTGAGATCTCACTGGACCGTGCGCGGCAGGCGTTCCTCGATATCGAATTCCATCCGGCGATCCTGCGCGACGTCTCCAAGGTCACCACCGGCTGGGACGTACTCGGCGCACCGGTGTCGCTGCCGTTCGGTATCGCCCCCACCGGCTTCACCCGGATGATGCAGACCGAAGGCGAATACGCCGGCGCCCGGGTGGCCGGCCGCACCGGCATCCCGTTCTCGCTCTCCACCATGGGCACCGCCTCCATCGAGGACGTCGCCGCGGCGAACCCGCACGGCCGCAACTGGTTCCAGCTCTACATGTGGAAAGACCGCGACCGCTCCATGGCCCTGGTGGAACGCGCCGCCGCCGCAGGTTTCGACACCCTGCTGGTAACCGTAGACGTCCCGGTGGCCGGCGCCCGGCTACGTGACACCCGCAACGGCATGTCCATCCCGCCCGCGCTGACCCCGGCCACCGTGCTCGACGCACTGCCCCGGCCGCGCTGGTGGATCGACTTCCTCACCACCGAACCCCTCGCCTTCGCCTCCCTGGACCGCTGGTCGGGCACCGTCGCCGAACTGCTCGACTCCATGTTCGACCCGACGGTGAACTTCGACGATCTGGCCTGGATCCGGGACCAATGGCCGGGCAAGATCGTGGTCAAGGGCATCCAATCCCTCGCCGACGCGCGCGCCGTGGTGAATACCGGTGTCGACGGTATCGTGCTGTCTAATCACGGTGGCCGCCAGCTCGATCGGGCACCCATACCGTTCCACCTGCTCCCCGAGGTGGCGTCCGAACTGGGCAAGGACACCGAGATCATCCTCGACACCGGGATCATGTCCGGTGCCGATATCGTCGCCTCGATCGCGCTCGGCGCCCGCTTCACCCTCATCGGCCGCGCTTACCTCTACGGCCTCATGGCCGGCGGCGAAGCCGGTGTCGCCCGCGCCGTGGAAATCCTGACCGGACAGATCGAACGCACCATGCGACTGCTCGGCGTTACCTGCCTGGAGGAACTGACACCGCAGCATGTCACCCAGTTGACCAGGCTTGCCCCGCGACCGATACCCGACCAAGATCGGGGATGAGCAGGCCGCAGCGATGCCTGCACGGACAGTGGAGGTGCCGGCGCCAGTGGTGAGCATGCGGGAGGTCGCCGCCGCGGCCCAGGTGTCGGTCGGCACCGTCTCCAATGTGCTCAACGCACCCGACAAGGTCGCGCCCGCCACCGTCGACCGGGTTCTCGCCGCCATCGATCGGCTGGGTTTCGTACGCAACGACGCGGCTCGCCAGCTCAAAGCGGGCCGCTCCCGCTGCGTCGGCCTGGTCGTGCTCGATATCGGTAATCCCTTCTTCTCCGACGTGGCGCGCGCCGCCCAGTCACGCGCCGCCGACCACGACCTCGTCGTGCTGCTGGGCTCCAGCGACGACGACCCCCACCGCGAACGCCGCTACCTCGACACCTTCGACGAACAGCGGATATTCGGGCTCATGATCACCCCGTCGGGCCACGACCACGAACGCCTGGCCGCGCTGCACCGGCGCGGTATACCCGTGGTGCTGGTGGACCGCGACGGCCACGGCACCCCCTTCTCCTCGGTCGCCGTGGACGATATCGCCGGTGGCGACCTGGCAGTACGGCATCTGTGCGCCATCGGCCGGCGCCGCATCGCCGTCGTCGGCGGTCCCGCCTCGCTCACCCAGGTCGCCGACCGCCGCACCGGCGCCCGCCAAGCCGCCGCCGACCACCCCGGTGTCGACCTGGTCCCGATCGACACCCCCGCGCCTACCGTCCTGGCCGGCCGGGAAGCGGGCGAACGGCTCGCCGATCTGCCCGCCCAGGCACGCCCGGATGCGGTGTTCTGCGTCAACGACCTGCTCGCCATCGGCGTGATGCAGGCCCTCGCCCTCCGCGGTATCGCGGTACCGGACGAGGTCGCACTGGTCGGCTACGACGATATCGACTTCGCACAATCCGCTGTCGTCCCGCTCACCTCCATCCGCCAGCCCCGCGCGGAAATCGGCTCCGCGGCCATCGACCTGCTCGTCGCCACCGCCGACAGCGCGAGAGGGAAACCGGAACACATCTGCTACCGCCCCGATCTGATCGAGCGCGCATCCACCGGGCGATAGCCACCACTCGCACTCGATGTGGCCGGGAATCGATTCGGTTGGTGCTGGCTCTATCTCGAAGCGTTCGCCGAGACGACGAGTTCCTGGTGGACCCGGTCGGCGGCGCCGATCCAGGACGGAATGGGGACGTTGTGGCGTTGCGCTTGCCGGCCTGCGGCCTGCGATACCTGCTGTAGCAGCGAATCTGCCCACAGCAGATGCATTCCCAGCGTGGCCCGTATAGTTTTGCGATCCAGCTGCCCGCGGTCGAGCGCGTCGGAGAGACGGACGATGTAGGCGATGTAGGCGATGTAGGCAGTGAGGTGTTGATGTTCGTTGAGTGATCCGTACAGTTCGCCGGTGTAATAGGCGCCGGTCCCGGGGTACCAGAAGCCGGCGGCGACCTCTTCGGCGTTCACGGTTCCCTCATTCACCCGCCGCCACAGGCTTGCCACCGCGATGCGGTGGGGGAGAAAGCTGTCGGAGAGGAACTCGGCGAGCAGCGAACCGGTGATGTTCCGGCGTTCGGCTCGGCGTGCAATCGCGAGGTTGGCGAGGAAACCACCCAGCGCGCCGAAGAAAGACCCGACGACCGCAACCGAGAACTCTTGCAAGGCATTCCCCCTGTCACTGCCATGGCCCGATCACAACCAGGGTATGTGATAGTGCTCACCGCAACCAGAGGGCGGAACCAGTGCGTCGGCGCGGTCCTCGGCGAACGCACAGGCCGGGTAGTGCGCTCTCGCGGAATCAGCGTGCGTGGCCGGACCCTGCTCAGACCCGCTCGATGAGCGTGGCATTGGCCATGCCTGCGCCTTCACACATGGTTTGTAGCCCGAACCGCCCGCCGGTTGCTTCGAGATGGTTGACCAGCGTGGTCATCAGCCGTGTTCCGGATGCCCCGAGCGGGTGTCCGAGTGCGATGGCGCCACCGCGGGGATTGAGTTTGGCGGGGTCGGCATCGAAGGCAGCCTGCCATGCCATCGGAACCGGTGCGAACGCCTCGTTGACCTCGTAGGCGTCGATATCGTCGAGGGTGAGGCCCGACCGGGCCAGGATCTTCTCGGTGGCCGGGATCGGGCCGGTCAGCATGATCTCGGGGTCGGAGCCGACGACCGCGAAATGGCGCAGGCGCGCTCTGGGGGCCAGGCCGAGCCGGGCGGCCGTCTCCTCGCTCATGATCAGCGCTGCCGAAGCACCGTCGGTCAACGGTGAGGAGTTGCCGGGGGTGATGGCCCAGCCGATTTCGGGGTAGCGCCTGCTGAACTCTTCGTCCCGGAATGCCGCCGGTAGCGTGCCGAGTTTCGCCGCCGAGGTGGTGGCACGGACTGTCTCGTCGACCGTGTGCAGCGTGCCGTCGGGCCGGGCGACGGGCACGATTTCGGTGTCGAATGCCCCGTTCGCGCCGGCCTCGGCCGCACGCTGGTGTGAACGTGCCGCGAATTCGTCCAGTGCAGTGCGATCGAACTTCCACCGGGAGGTGATCAGTTCGGCACCGATGCCCTGATGCGGCAGGCTCGGGAAGCGACCGGCCAAGGGGTCGTGCGGGCTGCCGTCGCCGACGGCGGTCCCCATCGGTACCCGGCTCATCGACTCCACACCGCACGCGATCGCGATATCGTAGGCCCCCGCGATCACCCCTTGCGCGGCGAAGTGCACGGCCTGCTGACTCGAGCCGCATTGGCGGTCCACCGTCGTACCCGGCACCGTGATCGGGAAGCCGGCGTTCAACAGGGCGGTGCGGGCGATATTGAGTGCCTGGTCGCCGGCCTGTCCGACGCAACCGGCGATGACATCGTCGACCAGTGCCGGGTCGATCCCGGTCCGGTCGACCAGGGCGGACAAGACAGTCGACAGCAGATCCGCCGGATGGACACCGGATAGCGCGCCACCCGGTTTTCCCTTTCCCGATGCGGTGCGGACGATATCCACGATCACAGCTTCGGTCATGCTGACGTGCCTTTCATCGAAGTTCTCTGCGGGTTCCGCAAGAGCCGGCGATCCGCATTCGACCGCAGACGGCTCCTCATGTCGTGACCTTTTCGCGCCCGAGTGTCAGCGAGGTGCCATCCGGATCGCACCGTCGAGGCGGATGACTTCGCCGTTGAGCATCGGGTTCTCGACGATGTGGCGTACCAGCGCACCGAACTCGGCCGGATCTCCGAGTCGAGACGGATGCGGAACCTGTGCGCCGAGGGATTGTCTGATGTCTTCCGGCAGCGTTTTCAACAGTGGGGTGTCGAATGTGCCGGGAGCTATTGTCGCAACGCGGATCTGGTGTCTCGCGAGTTCCCGGGCGATGGGCAGGGCCATGGAGACGATTCCGCCCTTCGCCGCGGCGTAGGCAGGCTGACCGATCTGCCCGTCGAAAGCCGCGACCGAGGAAGTATTGATGATGACGCCCCGTTCGCCGTCCACGGAATCTGTCGCCGCGATTCGCTCGGCCGCGAGTCTGATGACGTTGAACGTGCCGGAGAGGTTGATCCTGACGATGCGCTCGAAGTCGTCGAGGGGGAGCGGCCCGTTCTTGCCGAGAACCTTTCCGGGGGGACCGATTCCCGCACAGTTCACCACGACGCGCAGAGGACCACGCTCGGACAGGATATCCAGTGCCCGGGTCACGTCCTCGGTGGAAGTCACATCGCCGGGCACGAATGTCACTGCCCCCGCGCGCTCTTCCTGAATTCCGGCCCCGGACGAGGAAGGCAGGTCGAGTACGCCGACATGCGCGCCTGCCCTGGCCAATGCCGCGGTGGTGGCGAGCCCGAGGCCGGACGCACCGCCGGTGACCAGCGCAACCGTGTTGTCCAGTTCCATCGTGAAAATCTCCTGTCGGTCGAGGTGACCCGCCGACGGACAAGATGCCCGGCCGGGCGGCCCCAGGTCACAATACGGACCAAAACCGTCCAAATCAACATCAGTTCGAGATTCGATCTGCCTTCTGGCGGGGCGACTGTCTGCGGAATTGAGAGAAGAGGATCGGTGCACTTCCCAATTTGGACGATATATGTCAGTATGGTGGGGGTCACATCCGGATCGCCCCTCGATGAGGTGAAGCACTCTCGAGGGGCCGTTCCGAGCGGCGGTACGAGGCCGCGCGTTATCACCGGACCCGACAACAGGAGCGCAACGTCATGGGAAAGCTCGAGGGCAAGGTCGCCTTCATCACCGGCGCGGCACGGGGCCAGGGCCGCAGCCATGCGATCCGGCTGGCGCAAGAAGGCGCGGACATCATCGCCGTGGATATCTGCGACAACATTCCGGACAGCCCGTATGAGGGCGCTACCGAGTCCGATCTCGCCGAGACTGTGCAGCACGTCGAAGCGTTGGGCCGGCACATCCTGGCGAGGAAGGTCGACGTCCGTGACTACGACGGGCTGAAGAAAGTGGTCGACGACGGCGCCGCGCAGTTCGGCGGGCTGGACATCGTCTGCGCCAACGCCGGCATCGCCGGGATCACCAGCCGGCCGCAGTCCGTCTGGGAATACGACGGCGCGACATGGCAGACGATGATCGATATCAATCTCACCGGCGTCTGGCACACGGCCAAGGCTGCGGTTCCCCACCTGATTGCCAACAAGGGTGGCTCGATCATTCTCACCAGCTCCGCGGCGGGCGTGAAGGCGTACGCGAATATCGGGCATTACGTCGCGGCCAAGCACGGGGTGATCGGGCTGATGCGCTCGCTCGCGCTGGAACTGGCCCCGCACGGCATCCGTGCGAACGCGGTCAATCCCACGCAGGTGGATACGCCCATGATCCAGAACCAGGCGATGCGCCGCCTGTTCCGGCCCGATCTCGAGCACCCGACGAGGGAAGATTTCGCACCGGCCTCCCAGACGGTGAACGCCCTGCCGATCCCCTGGGTGGACTCGGTGGATGTCAGCAACGCCGTACTCTTCCTGGCTTCCGACGAATCCCGGTACATCACGGGTGTATCGCTGCCTGTCGATGCGGGTGCCCTCATCAAATAGCTGCGAACAGGTCGCGGCGGTAGTGCGCTCGACATTCCGGCGTATCGACCTCGGCCGGTACTGCGCTCCGCCGCGCCTTGTGCG
Organism: Nocardia carnea; assembly: GCF_029868855.1. GTDB lineage: Bacteria > Actinomycetota > Actinomycetes > Mycobacteriales > Mycobacteriaceae > Nocardia > Nocardia carnea_A. The sequence continues at coordinate 90,087 of NZ_JARWOV010000209.1, forward strand.
ATGACCCTGAAACAGCCGGCCGTGGCCGCATCGGGTGGCCGCACGTGGGAGGAATGGAACAGATGGCACTGACAGACGCACAGCTGATGGAGCTGTACGACAAGCAGGCTCTGCACGACAACCTGATGATGTATGTGCGGGGCGCGGACCGGCACGACCGTGAGCTGATGCGGTCGACGTATTGGCCGGATTCATTCGACGACCACGGTGCCTACGTCGGAGGCGGCCAGGGATGGGCGGATGCGGCGATGACCTGGCACGACAAGATCTACAGCTGCAACCATCATGTCTCGAACGTCCTGTCCGAGATCGAGGGCAACCGGGCGAAGCGGGAGAGCATGTTCGTCTGTGTGGTCCCGTTCAGAGAGCCCGAAGTGACCATGTTCCAGGCCGGCCGTTATCGCGATCTGTGTGAGAAGCGGGACGGTGTGTGGAAGATCCTGCACCGCACGTGTGTCTGGGACTGGATCGATGTCCGGCCGATCGACTCCGATTGGGATATCGTCGATGTGCCACGCGTATCGCACTGGGGCGCTTGGTATCCCGAAGATCCGATCTATCTGGACTGGGTTCAGAGCCCGCCGACCGAGTTCCCGCGACAGCCGGGCCGGCATCCGTAGCCGGATCGATATCGAGTACCCGGGTGAGCAGCGATCGACAACCGCGATCGATATCCGCTCACCCGGGTACGGGTTCACAGGAACAGCGCTCGGTTCAGGCGGACGAGATAGTCGGCACCCGGGTCCCGCGCGCCGCTACCGCTCATCCGTTCCAGGACGGCCTCGAACGCCAGATCCCGGCGCTTCGGCGAACGAGCCGGGTCTGCGGCGGCGAGCGCACCCGGCATCTCCTGGCGGGAAAGGTCCGTGCAGTAACACGGCGTGCCGGGCTGCTGCCGCCACGATTCGGCCAGAACCCCGGCGTCGAACCCGTCGAACCCGGTGTCCTCGACCAGGGCCGAGGCGATCTTTCGGTCGCGTTCGTCGTCGGCGGCAACGGGGATGGCGATCCGATCCGGGCTGCCCGCCGGTTTACCCTTCTTCGCGAACGAATCCGAGCCGATTGCGTTCCATGCCTTGACCACTGGCCGGCCCAGCTGGTCGGCGACCCACAGGCTCTCGGTACGACCGTCCTCGAGGGCATCGATACGCCCATCACGTTGCGGATAGTAGTTCGAGGTGTCGATCACGACTGTGTTCGATCCCGACCGGCCGATGAGCGGGGCGATATCCGGCAGGCGGTTCAGGGGAACGGAGACGATCGCGATATCGACGTCGAGCACCGCGTCCGCCGCGGTCACCGCGCGCCCACCTTGTGCCAGTACGTCGGGCCTGATCGTCTCCGGGCCGCGAGAATTCGCCACCTTCACCTCGTGCCCGGCAGCGCTCAACGTGGCGACCAGGGTTTTTCCGATATGCCCGGTGCCCAGAATGCCGATCTTCATCTATGGTCCTCCTCCTCTTCGGTGCCGAATTCGCCGTTCAGTCCTCGTAGCAGGCGACGAGGCGACCCACGACCCCACCCTGCCGGAGGAGTTCCAGTCCTTCCGGAATGCGATCCGGTGTGATGCGGTGGATCGGTGGCTCGAGTTCGCCGCCGCGCATGAGCTCGTACAACTCGGTGAGGTCCTGCCGGGTGCCCGAGAGGGAGCCGAGGATCTTCAGTTGCTTGAAGATGATCGCCTGGGTGTTCACCGTGGCCTCCGGCCGGCCCAGGCCGACCTGCACCAGGGCCCCGGACTCGGGCAGTGCCTCCACTGCCTGTGCGGTGGTGGTCCCGAAACCGGCGTAGTCCACGATCAGCGGCAAATCCTTGTCCGCGAACTCGCTGATCGATTCGGCTACGCCCGCGAGCCCGATCTCGGCAGCCAGTTCCCTCGTGGCCGGGTTCGTTTCGGCGGCATACACCTCGGCGCCTTTCAGCACGGCGATCCGGGCACCGAGGTAGCCGAGACCGCCGAGGCCGATCACTCCGACCCGCATACCCTCCGTCGCGCCGCCGAGCGCGACCATGGCGTGGTAGGCCGTCAGGCCCGCATCCGTCGCCACCGCTCCCAGCTCGAAGGACAGTTCGGCCGGCAGGCGGACGAGGTTCGCCTCGGTGGCGCGCACTTTGGGTCCGTAGCCGCCGTCCCAGGTGCCGTAGCCGATGGCATCGCCGTCGGGGATCATCGGCGCCAGCCCTACTCGGTCACCGACCTGCCATCGGTCCATCCCGGGGCCGATTTCGCTGATCACGCCGGCGTTCTCGTGCCCGAGTGTCATCGGCAGCCGCGGGAACGACGCCATCCATTCCGGCTCGTGTAGTGCCCCCATATCGGAGGCGCACAACCCGGCGGCCTTGACATCGACGATGACCTCGCCCGGGCCCGCGCGTGGTGTTTCCACCTCTTCCAGGGTCAGGGGCCGGCCGGTGCCGTGAAATCGCCAAGATTTCATGGGGTTTACGTCCTTTCTGGGGATCGATGGACGAACGGTGAAGAGCGGCGCCGGCCGGGGTCGAGCGGCGAAATTCTCAGGAGAGTGCGAATCCGGCGAAATCGTCGGCTGCGACTTTGTCGCATTCGGCAACGTAGCGGTCGAGTCCCGCGACATAGGGCATGAAAACCCTGCTGCCGTCATCGCGATTGACGTGCACCATATAGTTTTCGACGTTGAGCCGGAGCAGGTTGGACGCGGCCTCCGCCACGTGTGCGGTCCACTCGTCCTGTGCCTTTTCCTCGGGTTCGACCTTCGTGTGACCCCGTTCGCCCATATGCCGCAGCAGATCGGCGACGAAGTCGACATGCTGGACGTTGTCCAGGATCATATTGGCCAGCACCGAGGGACTTCCGGGTCCGGTGAGCAGGAACAGATTCGGGAACCCGCGTGTCATCAGCCCGAGCAGAGTGCGCGGCCCGCGAGCCCACCTGTCGGTCGGTCGCTCGCCGAATTCGTTGCGGATATTGGCCTCGTCGAGGGCTCCGGTGAACGCGCTGAAGCCCAGAGCGAACACGATCAGATCGAATTCCAGATCGTGATCGCGAGTCCGTATTCCCTGCGGGGTGATCCGTTCGATGGGGTCGGCCTTGACATCGATCAGATCCACATTGCTCTGATTGAAAGCCTCGTAGTAACCGGTATCCACGCACAGGCGCCGAGAGCCGATGGGATACGAGCGCGGCGTCAGTATGTCGGCGGTTACGGGATCGCGCACGGTATCGAGCACATGCTGCCGCACGAAATCGGCCACGATAGTGTTCGCGTGGATATCGGTGCCCTGATCGCTGAAAACGGCATTCATCGTGTGCCCGCCGCGGGCCCAGCGCTCCCGCAGCAGCGCCTGCTGTTCCTCCGGGGTGAAGGAGCCGGCCGGACCGGCACCGAGGGGGATATCCGAGCCGGTCGGATGGTGCAGGATCGCCTCCCGCATCTCGGCGACCCGGCCGGCGAGGTCGGCGTACTTCTGCTGATCGAGCGGACCGTTCTGGGCGGGCACCGAGTAGTTCGCGGTACGTTGGAACACCGTGACGTTCTCGGCGTCACGCGCCAGCGCGGGTACCGCCTGGACGCCCGAGGACCCGGTGCCGATGACGGCGATACGTTTGCCCGCGGTCTCGACATGGTCGGTCGGCCAGTGCGAGGTCTGGACCCAGCGGCCGCGGTAGTCCTCGAGTCCGGGGAAAGCCGGTGTGCGGGCTTTGGAGAGCTGGCCCGACGCCATGATCAGGTAGCGTCCGGTGACCGATTCGCCACTGCTGGTGGTGACGCTATAGCGGTGCGCCGCCGGCTCCCACCGAGCGCCGGTGACCCAGGTCGAGAATCGGATATGCGGACGGACGCCCCAGGTGTCGGCGGCGAAATTCAGATACGCCAGGATTTCGGGCTGCGCCGGATAGCGTTCCTTCCACGACCACCGCGGATACAGTTCCTCGTCCGGGAAGCAGTAGAAGTAGCTTTCGATATCGACGCGCGCTCCGGGATAGCGATTGTGGTACCAGACCCCGCCCACCTCGGGCGCACCCTCGAACGCGATGACCCGCAACCCCTCCTGGGTCAGTTTGTGCACCGCGTAGATACCGCCCGCACCGGCACCGACCACAACAGCGTCATAGTCCACCGAATTCATAACCGAACCTTTCTCAGGTCGAAATGCATCATTACAAGCCTTTGTCGTGACGGGCAGGACCCATCACGCCGATCGCCGGACAACCGGAAGCACGAGCCTCGACAGCCGGGTGTCGTCGTGCCACACGGTGTTGGTGGCAACCACCAGGTCCTCACGGCGGGCATCCGCGACCGGGATCGCCGCATTGGGATTGCGGTCGTACTTCGGGAAATTGCTGCTGGAGATGTCCAGCCGCAGCCGATGCCCGGCGCCGAACATGTACGCGGTGGCGACGAGGTCGATGTCGATTTCGTAGACCGCACCGGGTTCCAGGAATTCCGGCCGAGTCGTCGATGTCCGGTAGCGGCACCGCAGAATGCCGTCGCAGACGAGTTCGGCCCGGCCGTCCGGGTGGACGTCGACCAGCGTCGCGGTGAAGTCGGTGTCGGCCGCGCTCGACGAGATGTACAGTTTCGCCCGGACCGGGCCGGTCACCTCGAGTGATCGGTCGAGCGGCGCGCTCGTGTAACACAACACGTCACGACGGGACTCGGTGCGTGTCTGGTCCCGGGGGCCGGCGTTGGCGCCGATGAACAGCCCGGGCAGAAATGTCGCGCCGCCACAGGTCGTGACCGGGTCGGCGGGGTCGTAGACGAAGCTGTCGGAGGCCGCCGCCGAGCCGGTCGTGGTGGACAGCGTGCCGTCGCCGCCGCTGGTTCGGGCATCGGTCGTGCTGCCGAGGAAGTAGTCGACGTATTCGGTGTCCGGCAGGGGCCAGTCCGGCTCGTCGCGCCAGATATCGGGTCCCATGACGAAAATTCGCACCGGGCTGGGCGGAACTGTCGAGGTAGAGCCCGCCAGGTGCTCCTTGAACCACGCCAGTTGGACCCCGGTGATATCGGCCGCGTCCGCCCCCGCCTGCACCCCGAAGGACCGCTCGGGGAACACACCGCTGGTTGCTCCGTGGGCCCACGGGCCGATGATCAACCGCTGGCGCCGGGCGTCCGGCCGGTCCGAGCGTGCGCGCAGGGCGAGATAGTTGTCGATCGTGCCGCCCAGGAACAGGTCGTGCCATCCGCCGATGTTCAGCACCGGGATGTCCGGAACAGCCGCCGACAAGTGCTCCCAGTAACCGTCGCGGTCCGGGTGGTCCAGCCACTGCGTGAGGTACGGCGCGATGGCGGTCAGCGTGGGGTGATCGCGCACCGGCAGCGTGCGGAACACGTCGTCCATGTTGTCGAGCATTCGCCGCAGATCGGCGAGACGATTCTCCTCGACCGAGGGGTTACGGAGCAGCTCCCCGAGGCCGAGTGCCGAAGTGACCCACTGCAAGGCGAATCCCAGGCGGAACGCACCCCCCTGGTACAGCCAGCTGTCGTAGTAGTCACGAGAGGTGACAGCGGCCGATATGGTGGCCAGGGCCGGTGGCCGCTCGGCCGCCGCCAGCCATTGCGTCGCGCCGGTGTAGGAGCTGCCGAACATGCCCACCGAGCCGGTCGACCACGCCTGGCCGGCCGCCCACGCGATGGTGTCCGCGCCGTCGGTCCGTTCGTCGGCGAACGGACGAAAGGTCCCGTCACTCTGATAGCGGCCACGGGTGTCCTGGACGACGACCGCGAACCCTTCCCGTGCCGCGCGCAGCACATCCACCCAGCCGCTGATCATCCCGTAGCTTTCCTTGTTGTACGGAATGCGTTCGAGCAGAGTCGGGAACGGCCCGCCGGTGGCCGGACGGTAGACATCGGTGGCGAGTTCCACGCCGTCGCGCATCGCGACCCTGAGGTTCTTCTCGACGACTAGGTCCATGGTGTCGGCCGAGTCCCTTCCAGCTTGTTCGTTTCCTGTGGTCGGTCACCACGTCAGAACGCCGTGACGCCACCGTCGACGGCCAAGGAAAGCGCTGAGGTCCAGGTGGATTCATCGGACAGCAGGTAGACGACGGCATGGGAGATCTCGGCCGGGTCCATCATGCTGTCCGGGTGGAAATGGGCGTAGGTGCCCAACAGGGCTTCGTTGCCGGCGGCGATCTCACCGAAGAGGGGCGCGATATACCGCGACATCTCGGTGTCGACCGGGCCGGGATGCACGGTGTTGACCCGGATCCGGTGCTTGCCCAGCTCGGCGGCGAGGGTCTTGCCCATCCCGGTCACAGCGAACTTCGAGGCGGTGTAGGGGAGATTGAACGGACCCCCTTTGAGCCCGTTGCCCGACGAAACGAGAACGATCGATCCGCCGTTCCCGGCGTCGACCAGTACCGGCGCGGTCGCCTGCACGGTGTTCCACACTCCGAAGAGATTGACGTCGATGACATCGCGGAATTCCTGCTCGCTGAACTTGTCCCAGGGCTTGAAGATTTCGATGCCCGCGTTGGCGACCACACCGTCGAGCCGGCCGAGCTCGGCCACGCCGGCGCTGACGACCTGCCGGAGCCGCTCGAGGTCGCGGACATCGGCTTGCTCGGCGACGATCCGCCGGCCGAGCGCCTCGACGAGACGGACCGTTTCCTGGAGGTCCTCCGCTGTGGCACCGCTGTACTGGACGACGGTGGGGATCGACGCGCAGATATCGACCGCGATGATGTCCGCGCCCTCTTCGGCAAGGCGGACGGCATGGGCACGGCCCTGACCGCGCGCCGCACCGGTGATGAAGACGACTTTGCCTTCCATACGTCCCGCCATTGCTGATGCTCCATTCTGAGAGAGAAACCGAGGCGGCGTCCTGCTGCCGCAACCGGAAATGAGTGCTCGCCGCCCGGCGATGACCGGGTATGGGGCGAGCACTCGGCGAGCACAGTCGCTCAGCCATGTGACGCCGACCATACTGACATGTTCCGTCCAAATTGGAAAGGGAGGCGGCCCGTCGCCCGGCGGGGCTACCACTCGATGCTGCTGCGAGCCTGCGTGCGTCGGCCATATGGAGTCCCGCCAGAAGCTTTGTATCTCGCGCCAGCGGGCGGCGAAGGGCCGTACTTGACGCACTTTCTCACCTTGTTGGCGTCGAATACCGTGCCGGTGTGGCGGCGGCCGCTCCTAACCTGAACACAGCGAATGTGAGCTGAGACACCGACGCACCGGCCCGGAAGAAGATCGACGGACGGAGTGCATCGGCACCGCCCAGGCGCTCGGCTACGAGCCAGTAGACGTGCGATATGACTCGCCGTGCACCGAGCGCCAAACGAGCGGGCGGACTCGCCGGCATTCAGCCCTGTGTCGCGACGGCGAACGCGTATCGCGCAATCCGACCCACCACGGGTGCTTTCCGGCGCCCGGAATCACGAAGATCTGGAGAAACTCGATGAGTACCCCCGAACTGATCAAGAGCGATGTACCGCGTGAATTCGTCGCCGATCACACAGTGGAACGAAATCAGCGGCCCATGATCGACGGACCGAACAAGTTCAAGTTCGCGATCTTCGGGGCAAATGTCTCCACCGGTCAGGGCGGCCTGACACTCGCCGAGAACACGATCAAACTCGGTAATTGGGACGAGGTCCGCGGTCTCGCCGAAAAAGCAGACACCTACGGCGTGGAAGGGTTCATTCCGATCGCTCGCTGGCAGGGGCTTTCCGGGCCGGACCGGCCCTGGGGCCGGCAGCACGAGACCTTCACCTGGGCGGCGGGACTGGCGGCGGCCACGCGGAACATCCAGATCTTCGCCACCTGTCACGTCCCGTTCGTCCATCCGCTCATGGCGGCGAAAATGAGCGCGACGGTCGATCACATCAGTGGCGGCCGGATGGGGTTGAATGCCGTCGCCGGCTACCACCAGCCGGAGTACAAGATGTTCGGTCTCGAACTCCCGGAGCACGACAAGCGCTACGAGATGGCCGAAGAGTGGATGACGATCGTCGAGCGACTCTGGGCCGACGAGGGCGAGGAATTCGAATTCGACTTCGACGGTGAGTTCTTCAAGCTGGGTGGTGCGCAGGCCTATCCCAAGCCCGTGCAATCACCCGGACCCATGGTGATGAGTGCCGGCGCGAGCCCGGCGGGCCAGAAATTCGCGTTCCAGCACGCGAACATCCTGTTCATCATGGTCACCGATGTGAACAACAGCAAACCGGTCACGCAGAAAGTCCGGGCGAACGCCGACCAGGCGGGCCGGCCGGACCTCGATCTCTGGGCGGGTGTGCACATCATCTGCAAAGACACCGAGAAAGAGGCCCAGGACTACGTGAAATACGTCGTCGACGAAAAGGGCGACTGGGAAAGCGCCGTGCGGTATCAGCAGATCATCGCCTCGGGTGATGCCCGCAGTATGCGCTGGGACGATTTCAAACGTAATGAGGACTTCAAGCAGGACGAATCCATCCGCACCTTCATGCGGGCCGGCCTGGTTCCGCTGGTGGGCACGCCGGAGATGATCGTCGAAGGGCTCCAGAAGCTGTCCGATGCGGGTATCGCGGGTGTCTGCACCGGGCTCGTCGACTACGACGAGGGCCTGGACCGGCTCAACGAGCAGATTTTCCCGCTGATGCGCAGTGCCGGACTTCGTGCCTGACAACGGCTCGGATCCTTTACAAAGGAGTGAAGGTAGATGACTTTTCCGGATCCCAAACAATTCCGCCTGATAGTCGCGGGAACCACCGACTCGGGCGAAGCGGATTTTCTCGAGGTCGGCGGCCCTGCCGAGATAAGTATGCCGGGTATCGCCGAGGGGGCCTTCTACTGGGCTGTCGAAGGCGGACACAGTAAAGAGAACATCGGACGGCCGCCCAGCCGCGTTCAACTGGCCGGGCCGAATGGCTCGACCTTCGGGGTGAGCAGTTTCCCGGCACGTTCGGCCGGAAACGAACTGGATCCCGAACAGCTCGACCCGAGTATGGCCGGTACCGGTGACGACGGCGATCCCAATATGCACGCGAGCGACACCATCGATTACGAAGTGGTGATCTCGGGAAAAGTGGACCTCGAGCTCCCCGGTGGAAAAGTGCGAACCCTCGGACCGGGTGACCTCCTCGTCATGGGCGGCGTACCGCACGCCTGGAAGAACCCGTACGACGAGGACTGCGTCTACATCGTGGTGACGATCGGCTACAACGATTCGAAGGCCGGCGCATAGCGACCGCAACCCAGAAATTCGAACAAGGCAATCAGGATGAAGGAGTAATCATGGGTCCGAGTTCGCCGGGTGCGGCGCTGCGCGAGATATTCCAGCGGCCCGAGACCGTGGTCGTACCGTTCGGATCGCTGCCGATCCACGCTCAGATGGCCCAGCACGCGGGCTTCGAGGCCTTCGAACTCTCGGGTGGGATGTCGGCATGGTGGGCCGAGGGCGCCTCCGATGTCGGCTGGTTGACGTTGACCGAGGTGGTGGCGCACGCGAAACGCGTCGCGCGAAGCACCGATATTCCCGTATATTGCGATGCCGATACGGGTTTCGGCGCCCCCATCAATGTCCAGCGCACTGTCGCGGAGTTCATCGATGCCGGCGTGGCGGGAATCCATATCGAGGATCAGCGGGAGCCCAAGAAGTCCGGTGGGACGACCGGAATCGAACTCGTATCCGATGCGGAGGCGATCGGGCGGCTCAATGCGGCGGTCGACGCCCGGGATCGTTTGGATGCCGACTTCGTGATCGTCGCGCGCACCGACGGATTCGGTGCGGCCGGCGGCAGTGTCGACGAGGCGATCCGCCGCGCACAGCTCTACCGCGCGGAGACCGGGGTCGATGTCATTTTCTTCGAAGGCTTCCATACCTGGGAGCAGGCCGAGCTGGCGCTGAAAGAAACACCCGGTTCCAACTATGTGATGGGTGCCGATCTCATCGGGCGTCGTCCGCTCGCCGAGCTGACCGCGGTGGGTCAATCGATCGAGGCAGTGCCGTTCGTCCTGCCCGGGGTCCACGAGGTGTGGCGATTGCTCCTCGATATCAAGGAAGCCGGCGACGCCACCCCCTTCGCGGCATATGTGGAGAAAATGAACGAGGCGAAAGGCACTGCCTACGACTTCGGATGGGGTGCTCGCCTCGGACGGCCGTCGCCGGAATACGTGCAGAGCACGGAGGAAAGATATCTTCCGCCGGAAGCCCGACGCGATTACGTCAATACTCCCAATGCCTAGCGGTCGAATTCATCGACCCGCGCTGATAATCCACAAACTCTACAAAGGTGTATGAAATGACTGGACAGAGCGAACTCGACTTCGGCGGTCGAGTGGCCATTGTTACCGGAGCAGGGCAGGGAATGGGACGCGAGCACGCCATCATGCTCGCCTCTCGCGGTGCCCGAGTCGTGGCGAACGATATCGCCACAGCTCGTGCCGAGGAAACGGTGCAGGTAATTACCGAGGCAGGCGGGACGGCAGTCCCCGACAGCCACGATATCGTCACCGAAGCGGCGGGCCTGGTGCAGACGGCGATCGACAGTTTCGGGCGCCTCGATATCGTCGTCAACAATGCCGGTATCAACGCGTACGGCCGCTTCTGGGAAATGGACAGCGATCTGTGGTGGCGAGTTTTCGACACCAGTTTCCGCGGTGTCGTCGAGGTCGCGCGCCACGCGATGCCGCACCTCATCGAATCCGGAAGCGGACGGCTGATCAACATCTCTTCGAACGGGTTGATGGGCATCCCCAACGACACGTCCTATGGAGCGGCCAAAGCGGCGGTCTGGGGGCTGGGCAATTCTCTCGTCGGCGAGGCCCGTGAGGTCGGCGTACAGGTCACCACGCTGCTGCCGGTTGCCTGGACACCGATGACAGAAGACGCGTTCGGCAACGGCAGCCCGGTCATCCAGAAGCTCATGCGCGAGCAGTTCCCGGCGGATGCCGTCGCGGCTTTTGTCACCTGGCTTGCGCACCAGGACACCACTGTGCACGGCGAAGCGTTCGAGGTCGGTGGCCTGGCGGCCGCCAGAACTGTCATCACCGCGATGCCGCGGATCAAGGCCGCCGAAACCACCCCCGAAGCCTGGGCGGACAAGGCGTCGGAGCTCACGGCGGACGGTGATCTCACGCCGCTGTTCAACGCGAGCCAGTCACTCCGCGCGCAGATGGTTTTCCTGGCGCCGGAGATGGAGTCCGAAATCCCCGCGGACGCGGCAGATGTGTCCGGCAACTGAGTAGCCGGACCGAGCAATCGGTCCACGGTTCGGAGCGCGCTGGTGCCGTGCTTCGAACCGGGGCAGGAAGAGAACTGATGAGTCAGACCAAAGTGCGTGGTTTCGGCGGCGACCCGACGGTCGTGCGGAACGCTTTTGCGCAATTCCCTTCTGGTGTAGCGGTTCTCGCGGCCGATGTAGCCGGTGGCAAGCATGCGCTGGTCGCCTCGTCGTTCATGGTCGGAGTATCGCTGGAACCCTGCCTCGGCGCGGTCGCGGTACAGAAGTCGTCCGAGACATGGGGTGTGCTCGAGAAGGCCGGCTCCCTCGGAGTGTCGATCCTGGGCAAGGGGCAGAGCGATCTGACCCGCAAGCTCGCGAGTAAAGATCGCGCTTCCCGTTTCGGGCAGGTCGCGATCGAAGTCGGGGAAGCGGGTGCGGTGTTCATCGAAGACGCCGCGCTGTGGCTCGAATGCTCGATCCACGAGGTCACCGAGGCAGGCGATCACTGGATGGTCCTGCTCGAGGTGAACAAGCTCGGCATCGGCGAGAACGAGCCGCTCATCTGGCACGGCGCGAAGTTCCGCGAACTGGTCGACGCTCGGACGATCGACGTCGAGTAGCCGAGGTGATCAGCGAGGTGCGTGCCCGCGGGCGACACCGCTGTACGGCCCGGTGCGGGCACGAGAGTATGGAGCACACGACGTGACAAGGTTCGACGATATCGAGCGCGCGGTCGCCGACATCGCCGCCGGTAAACCGGTGGTGGTGGTCGACGACGAGGATCGGGAGAACGAGGGCGACCTGATCTTCGCCGCCGAGAAGGCGACGCCCGAACTGGTGGCGTTCATGGTCCGCCATACGTCGGGATATCTGTGCGTACCGCTGGCCGGCGAGGACTGCGACCGGCTCGCCCTACCGCCGATGTATGCCGTCAACCAGGACAAACACGGTACCGCGTACACGGTGACCGTCGATGCCCGTGCGGGCATCGGAACCGGTATCTCCGCCGCCGACCGGGCCGCGACCATGCGCCTGCTCGCCGACCCCACCGCCGGTGCCGGCGATTTCACCCGGCCCGGCCACGTGGTGCCGCTGCGCGCGAAGGACGGTGGTGTCCTGCGCCGGCCCGGCCATACGGAGGCCGCCGTCGACCTCGCGCGGATGGCCGGCCTCCGCCCCGCGGGCGTGATCTGCGAGATCGTGAGCCGGCAGAACGAAGGCGCGATGGCGCAGACCGGCGAGCTCCGGGACTTCGCCGACGAACACGGCCTCGCCCTGATCTCGATCGCCGACCTCATCGCGTGGCGCCGGAGGCACGAGAAGCAGGTGGTCCGCATCGCCGACGCGCGGATACCGACTGCGCACGGCACGTTCCGGGCAGTCGGCTACCGGAGCATTTACGACGAGGTCGAGCATGTCGCCCTCGTATGCGGAGATATCGCCGGGCCGGAGGGCGACGGTAGCGATGTCCTCGTCCGGGTGCACTCCGAATGCCTGACCGGTGATGTGTTCGGATCGCTGCGCTGTGACTGCGGGCCCCAGCTCGACGCAGCCCTCGAAATGATCGCGAGCGAAGGGCGGGGTGTCGTGCTGTACATGCGTGGTCATGAAGGCCGCGGTATCGGCCTGCTGCACAAGCTGCAGGCATATCAGCTGCAGGACGCGGGATCGGACACGGTCGACGCGAACCTCCAGCTCGGGTTGCCCGCCGACTCCCGCGACTACGGTATCGGCGCGCAGATCCTCGTCGACCTGGGGATATCCACCATGCGGTTGCTGACGAACAATCCCGCCAAGCGGGTCGGTCTCGACGGCCACGGACTGCGCGTCACCGAACGTGTCCCGATGCCGCTGCGTGCCAATGCCGAGAACCTCGCCTACCTGCGGACCAAACGCGACCGTATGGGCCACGATCTCGCCGGCCTCGACGACTACGAAACCGCACACGCCACACCACCGCCCGGCCATCGCCAACCGATCGAACCTCCGGGCCTGTCGAGCGGACCGGACACACAGGTTCGAGTGCTGATCAGAGCCGACCACGGATTCGGCTGATCCACTCCGCAAAGCCATGTGTGTTTGTACCCGACTCGATTTTCGAGAACGAACATTTATCAGGAGAGCTAGTGAGTCCCGAAATAGTGCGGACGGCCGAGGCATACCCGGATATGGTTGCCGAGATCGCGGCCGAGTCGCCGGAAGCAATCTGTCTGGAAGAGGTCGACGGCCCGGTCAGGACCTATGCCGAGGTCCACGCGAACGCGCGGAGATGGCGCCGGGCGCTGGCCGGTCTCGGGGTGGCCGCGGGTGACACCGTCCTGACCTTTGTGGCGTCCTCGGTGGCGTCGGTCGAGTTGTGGTGCGGAGTGGCCTACGCCCGCGCGATCGAAGCGTCGGCCAACCCCGCCTATCGGGGCGCACTTCTCGATCACATCGTCGGAGATACCCGGGCTCGGGTCGCGGTCGTCGACCACCGGTATTTTCCGGCCGTTCGAGAGGCGCTGATCAAGGCGCCGAATATCGAGCAGGTCGTTGTCATCGGCGGCGACGACGATCTCCGATCCGATAATTCGACCGCTATTGTCCGGGCAGACGACATTCTGGCCGCGCTGGGCGATTCCGCGGAGAGCGCGCCCGAGGGGCGGATACCGGGACATACGCCGGCCTGCATCCTCTACACCTCGGGTACGACGGGGTTGTCGAAGGGGGTCGTCGTGCCATTCGCACAGCTGAAAGAGGCGGCGGCCGGAGTCTTCCCGCCGACCGTCCTCGGCCACGAGGATGCCATCTACCTACCCTTTTCACCGTCGCACATCACCTATCGCGCCAACCTGATATCTGTGGCGCGAGTGCGTGGACGGGCGGTGCTCCGCGAGCGCTTTTCCACCGATGCATTCTGGGCCGATATCGAGAAGTATCAATGCACCGCGACGCTGCTCCTCGGCGCGATGGCGAACTTCATCTACCAGAGCGATATCCGGCCCGAATCGACGCCGCTGCGACGAGTGCAGATGATTCCCGTGATTCCGGAGGTGGAGGACTTCAAGAAGCGGCACGACGTACTGGTGACCACCCAGTGGGGCATGACCGAAGTATGCGCACCCATTGTCGCGATCGACTACGACGTCAGCATTCCGCAGAGTTGCGGTCGCCTGCGCGACGGGTTCGAAGCAAGAATCGTCGACGAATTCGATCGTGAGGTGCCCGACGGTGAACTCGGCGAGCTCGTCCTGCGTCCGCGCGAACCGTGGCATTTCGCCTCCGGCTACTGGGCCAACCCGGAGGCGACGGTCGCCGCCTGGCGCAACCTGTGGTTCCACACAGGTGACCAGTTCCGCCGTGACGAGCAGGGCAACTACTACCTGGTGGATCGTCTCAAGGATTCGTTGCGCCGCCGCGGTGAGAACATTTCCTCGGTCGAGGTCGAGGCGGCCGTGCTCCAGCATCCCGACGTACTGGAATGCGCGGTGGTGGGGGTCGACTCGGAGTGGGGTGAGCAGGAAGTGATGGCCTTCGTGGTCCCGAAACAGTCGCGCCATCTGGACGAGGCCGCATTGGACGAATTCCTGTCCGGCCGGCTGGCCGAGTTCATGCGGCCACGCTTCATCGAGATTGTCGACCTGCTACCGAAGACGGCGACCGAGCGGGTCCGCAAGGCCGAGCTCCGTGAACGTGGCCGGGGTGCCCGCACCTGGGCCCGCCCGGAACGTGCCCGATCCGCGCCGGCCCGGACGTCCGAGGGCGGTGCGTGCCGATGATCTCGGCGCCGGACCGCCCCGGCGGCACGTCAGGTGTCGTCGCCGGGGGAGTCCTGCGCGGAAGGATGCCGATAGCCCACCCCGCGCAGCACCGTGTCCACGAGCTGCGTCAGGTAGGCCTCCGTGTGCGCGACCTCGGCCAGGCCCGGAGGCGTGCTACGGACGTGCGTGGTGATGGCGCCCGCGACGAGATCGGCGATGAGTGTGGGCGTGATGCCGGGGTCGATCTCACCCCGCCGGACCGCGCGCCGGACCAGAGCCCGGGTCGACCGGATGTAATCCGGATAGTCCAGCTCGCCGACGACCGCGGCCAGCTCCTCGTTGGAATGCCGGTCCATGATCAGCCGGCTGACCATCGTGCCCTCGATGCTCTGAACGAAGGCCATCCACTGTCTGGCGAACTCCCGCAGGTCCAGCTCGAGGTTTCCGAGATTGATGTTGCCGACCGAGGGCGCGGCCGAACGCACGGCATCGACCAGCAGTGCGGCCTTGTTGGGCCAGCGCAGATACAACGAGCCCTTGCCGACACCCGCGCGCCGCGCGACCTCGTCGACGGTGAATCCGCTCCAGCCGCGCTCGCCGTATACCGACCTGGCGGCGTCCAGTACCCGGTCATCGAGATCGGGTTCACGCGGTCGGCCGACCGTGCGCGGAGTAGACGTCATGGCTTTTACCATACCGCTCCTCGCGGCGTCGCCGAAGCGATCTCGTCCGGCCGCGGGAGATGCACAGCAAATTACCGAGCGATTCCGTCCAGAATGTACCGCGCCGTCGCGGGCCGGTGGGACGTAATGAGTGCGCGGAATCCGTCTGCCGAGAGGAAGTCCTATGGCGAAATCGAATGAACCGGAGACCGCCCCGCTCGTGGTCGAGCAGGCCGGTGGGGTCCGGACCTTGACCATGAACAGGCCCGCGGTGAAAAACGCGCTGGATTCCGCCCAGTGGCGGCGCCTGGCCGCGGCGCTCGACGACGCGGAGCACGATACGAGTGTGCGCGCGGTGGTCCTGACGGGTGCGCACGGGGTGTTCTCGTCCGGCGGCCAGCTGGGGGCCGACGGCCCGCACCATCCGCTGGACCGCATGCGGATCATTTCGGCCGCAGCGGTTGCCCTGCACGAGTTTCCGAAGCCGACGATCGCGAAGGTGCCGGGCCCGGCGATCGGCGGTGGCTGGAACCTCGCACTGTGCTGCGACCTCGTGATCTGTTCGAGCAACGCGACATTCGCGCAGGTGTTTCCGCGGCGTGGGTTGTCGATCGATGTCGGTGGGTCCTGGTTGCTGCCTCGTCTCATCGGGATGCAGAAGGCAAAACTGCTGACGATGACGGGCGATGTCCTCGGCGCGGCGGAGGTGGAACGGCTGGGACTGGCTACCCAGGTGGTCGAGCCCGAGGATCTCGATGCTGTCGTGGACTCGCTCGCCGGTCGGCTGGCGGCCGGTCCGCCGGCCGCACTGTCCTTGACGAAGTCTCTCCTGCACCGTGCGGCCGGCGCCGACTTCGCAAGCAGCCTCGAGGCCGAAGCGGTGGCGCAGGCCGTGAATTTCGCCGGCGAGGACATCGACAACGGCTTCCGGGCTTTCAAAGCCAGGACGGCGCCGACCTTCACGGGTCGCTGGCGCTTCGACCGGGTCGAGTAGAGCTCGCCGACCTCGGTGATCAAGGCCGGGACCACCTTCTTCCTATTTTGGACTATATGTGTCAGTATGATCGGAGTCACGTTGATGGATAACAGTTCTCAGGCGGTGATCGCCCTCCGAGGGCGCGTTCGTCGCGAGCCGGCCGCCCGGATCGCGCTGGAACGGACCGACGTGGCTCCTGGTCTCGATGTGGCTGTGGCGATCAATCCCGAAGGAGTAGCTGCCAATGTATGAGCGGTATCAGACGATGAAGTTCGATCTGTCGAGCAGCGGTGTGCTGACGGTGACGTTCCTGCGTGCCGACAAGCTGAATGCGATAGATGCCGATTTCCATCGTGAATTGTCCACAGTGTTCGCCGATATCGGCATGGATCGCCGGGTGCGGGCAGTGGTCCTCACCGGTGCGGGCCGGGCGTTCTGCGCCGGGGGTGATCTCGAGTGGATCGCGGGGGAGACCCCGGTGACCAGGGAGACCACGTTCTTCGAAGCCAAGAAGATCGTCGACGATCTGTTGAACCTCCCGCAGCCGGTGATCTCGGCCGTCAACGGTGCCGCAGCCGGCTACGGCTTCACGATGGCGTTGATGAGCGATTTCAGCATCGTGGCCGAGGATGCACGATTGTCCGACCCGCATGTGGTGATCGGTCTTGTCGCCGGTGACGGCGGGGCCATGATGTGGCCGATTCTCGTGGGTATGGCGCGCGCCAAGCGGTTCCTGCTCACCGGGGATCCGGTGGTCGGACGGGTAGCCGCGGAGTGGGGGCTGGTCACCGAGTCGTGCCCGGTGGACGAGGTGCTGCCGCGGGCCATGGATTGGGCCGAGCGGATGGCGGCCTCGCCGCATGTCGCGGTGCAGGGCACCAAGAAGGCGCTCAATGCCATCCTGCACATGTTGTCCAGCGTGACACTGGATCTGGGGTTCCAGGCCGAGCGCGTCTCCGCCGTGTCCGAGGATCATCAGCGTCTGGTCGGCGCGGCGCTCGAAGCCCGTGATCGCCGGCGCGCGGCGGCTGCGGCCCGGCAGTGACACCGCCCGAACCGGCGCCGACGCCGGGCCTCATGATGGACGTCGACCTGAACGTCGCGTTGCTGCTGCGGCGGATGCGCGCCATCCATCACGGAGCAATGGTGTACTCGCGGTCGGCGAGCCACCCGGACGGTCCTTCGCGGTCGGCCACCTTCGCCGAGGTCCTGGATCGATCGGAGCGCCTCGCCGCGGCATTGGCGCAGCTGGGAATCCGGCCGGGAGATCGGGTCGGCAGCCTGGCCTGGAACACCCGGGAGCACCTCGAGACCTATTACGCGGTCATCGGGATGGGTGCGGTGCTGCACACGGCGAACCCGAGGTTGCACGAGGACCAGTTGGTGTACACGATCAACCACGCGCGGGACACCGTACTGATCGTGGAGTCCGATTTCCGGGAGCGGATCGCCGGTCTGCGGCGCCGGCTACCGCTACTCGAGCATGTGGTGGTCATCGGCGCCGCCGGCGGTGATCTCGGTGCCGGTGAACTCGATTTCGAGGCATTGATCGCGCAGGCGGATCGGCCGCTCGCGCCGGTCGACGTCGACGAGCGGACTGCCGCAGCCCTCTGCTACACCTCCGGTACGACGGGGGATCCCAAGGGAGTTCTGTACTCCCACCGGTCGATCGTCCTGCACGCCCTGTCCATGGCAGGTCGTGACGTCTTCCGGATCGGTGAGGAAGACGTCGTTCTCGGCCTGGTTCCACTGTTCCATGCCATGGGGTGGGGTCTGCCCTTCCTCTGCGGTCTCACCGGCGCCGATATGGTCCTGCCCGGGCCGAACCTGCAACCCGAGGCGGTTGCCGAATTGATCTCCGAGCATCGCGTGACCTGGGCGGGTGGCGTTCCCACGGTGTGGATGGACCTGCTGCGAGTCATCCGGGAGCGGCAATCGGGCCCCGTACCGATCGACCTGTCGAGCCTGCGCACCGTCGTCGGTGGCGGGACCGCGGTTCCCGAGTCCCTCATGCGCGCCTACGGCACCCTCGGAATCGATTTCGTCCAGGGCTGGGGTATGACCGAAGTCTTCCCGGGAGCCACCATGGTGACGCCGGCAGCGATGACCGACACCGATGAGGGGTGGCGGTCGCGCACCTCGGCCGGCCGGATCTCGCCGCTCTACGAAATGCGCCTCGTCGCCGGCGACGGTACGGAGTTGCCCAGAGACGGGATCACCGTGGGCGAACTGGAGATCCGCGGGCCGATGGTGGCCGGCGCCTATCTGGGAGCCGGCGTCGGCGCGGACACATTCCACGGCGGCTGGCTGCGGACCGGGGATGTCGGGACCATCGACCCGAAAGGGTGGGTGCGGATCACCGATCGGCTCAAGGACGCGATCAAATCCGGGGGCGAGTGGATCAGCTCCTTGGACCTGGAATCGGCGCTGATGGCGCACCCGTCGGTTCGTGAGGCGGCCGTCGTCGGGCGTCCGGACGACCGCTGGGGCGAGCGCCCCGCCGCGTTCGTCGTGACAGACGGCGCGGTCGGCATCGACGAACTTCGCGAACACCTGTCGGGGCGCGTGGCGAAATGGTGGATCCCGGACGATTTCCGGGTGATCGAAAATATTCCGCGGACCAGTACCGGCAAGTTCGACAAGAAGCTGCTCAGAGAGTTATTCGGCAATCTCGTCTGAAGCCGCAGCGCTCAATTCTGAAGCTCGACAACCAGCTGCCCCCGATATTTTCCGGGCAGAGATTTCTACTCGGCAACCTCAAAGGAGATGGTTTCCATGACCGTACTGGACGACTACCGTGACAAGTATCCGCACTGCGAATTCACCCGGGACGAGAACGGAATTCTGGAGTTACGGCTCCATTCCGACGGCGGCCCCTTCCAGATCGGGATGCATACCCATCGAGAATTGACGCGTGCATTCCGTGACGTCGCGCTCGATCGCGGTAATCGAGTCGTGCTCATCACCGGCACCGGTGTGGAATTCATGGGACCGCGCGCCGATGCCGAGGGCGGCCAGATCATGACCGTGATCCCCTCCTTCTCGGAGGAATACGCGGTGTGGGAACAGGACGCCTGGACCGACCAGCGTGAACTGGTCAACGCGATCCTGGATATCCAGGTACCGGTGGTCGCCGCGGTCAACGGCCCGGTTGCGCGGCACTGCGAGATCCCCCTGTTCTCCGACGTCATCATCGCCGCCGATACCGCTTCGTTCGAAGATTCGGCGCATTTCGAGTTGGAAGATATCGCGCCGGGCGACGGATCCCAGATCTGGATGACCATGCTCCTCGGCATCAACCGGGCCCGTGCCTACATGCTCACCGGTGAAACGATCACCGCGGACGAGGCGCTGCGCTGGGGCCTCGTCAAAGAGGTTCTTCCCCCGGACCAGGTGCTCGACCGCGCCCGGGAGATCGCGGGCCGGATCGCCGAGAAATCGGATACGACGTTGCGGTTCACCCGTGCCCTCATCGTCCAGCCCCTCAAGAAACAGGTCCTCGAAATGCTCGGCATGGGACTCGCCTACGAGGCTTTCGGCGCACTCGGTAAGCACGCCTGATATCCGACGACCGACACCGGCGGGTCACGCCGATCTCGGGCCACGCGCCGGATGCCGCATATCCGGAACCCCACAGGATGGCTCGAGAAACGCGTAACCCGCCCCTCGGTCGAGCGGAGGCGTACGGGCCTCCAGCTCTCCGATGCGTGCGCGCGGAAATTTCCGTGGAGAAACGCACCGACCGACCTCAGGAGATATTTCCTCATGAACGACATCACTTCGACAGCGGTCCGCAGTGTGGATCCGCTGTTCGATATCGCCGGCAAGGTCGCGATTGTCACCGGAGCGAGTTCTGGTCTCGGCCGGCAATTCGCTACTGCGATGGCACAACGGGGTGCTTATGTCGTCGCTGTGGCGCGGCGAAAAGACCCGCTCCTCGCGCTGGTCGACCAGTTTCCCGAGCACATCCTTGCCGTATCGGCGGATGTCACGAAAGACGACGAGATCCGCGATGTCATCGACCGCACCGTGGAATGGCGCGGCGCCATCGATATCGTCGTCAACAATGCCGGTATCACCTCGATCCAACCGGCCGAAGACGAAGACCCGGAAACCTTCGGCAAAGTGATAGACGTCAACCTGATCGCGCTCTACCGTCTCTGTCACCTCGCCGGTCGCCGGATGCTGGAACAGGGCCGGGGCACAATTATCAATATCGCGTCCATCAACGGCCTGGTCGCCAGCTGGTCGATTCCGGAGGCCGGCTACTGCGCCAGCAAGGGTGCGGTGATCAGCCTGACGCGCGAACTGGCGGCGCAATGGGCGGATCGCGGTATCCGGGTCAATGCCCTGGCGCCCGGGTATTTCCGCAGCGAGCTGACCGAGGAGCTGTTCACCAGCAGCGCCGGTGAACGCCGGTTCCGGCGTATGCCGATGCGGCGCGGCGGCCGGGAAGACGAACTCAACGGCGCCCTGGTGTTCCTCGCCAGCGAGGCGTCGTCCTATATGACTGGGCAGACGCTCGTCATCGATGGCGGTTGGACGACAGTGTGACGACCGAGAAGACGGGCAACGAGCCCGGTGCGCCCCGAGCGGAACTGCCGGAAACTCCCACCGGGCACGACGCCGGGACCGATATCAGCCCATCAATGCTCCGTCG
Source organism: Nocardia carnea (assembly GCF_029868855.1). Taxonomy (GTDB): domain Bacteria; phylum Actinomycetota; class Actinomycetes; order Mycobacteriales; family Mycobacteriaceae; genus Nocardia; species Nocardia carnea_A. Next base: position 111,253 of record NZ_JARWOV010000209.1, read on the forward strand.
CGCGGTGATCGCGAGCTGTGCGGGTTCCTTCGTCGAGTACTACGACTTCGCCGTGTACGCCGCCCTGACCCCCGCCATCGCGAGCACCTTCTTCTCCGCGACGGACCGGGTGAGCGGGCTGCTGAGCACACTGGGCATCTTCGCCCTCGCATTCGTCGCACGGCCGCTGGGTGGGCTGGTCTGGGGTCGATTCGGCGACAAGATCGGACGGCAGACCACCTTGGTCTCGGTCATCCTTTTGATGTCGGTCAGCACAGCCGCCATCGGATTGCTTCCGAGCTACGAAACGATCGGCGTGCTGGCACCGCTGCTGCTCGTGATTCTGCGTATCCTCCAGGGTGTTTCGGCGGGCGGTGAACTTCCGGGTGCGACGATCTTCGTCGCCGAATCCGCACCGAATCACCGGCGTGGCTACTTCGTGAGCTGGATCGGGGTGTCGATCACCTGCGCGACCCTGGCCGGTCTGCTCACCGCCGCGCTGCTCGCGGCGCTCATGACCACCGAATCGCTGAACAGCTGGGGCTGGCGTATTCCGTTCCTGCTCGCCCTGCCACTCGGCCTGGTGGGGCTCTACATCCGGGTGAAGCTCGACGAATCCCCCGCGTTCGAACTCGCGCGGAAAGCCGAGGCCACTTTCCGAAGCCCACTTCCCGAGGTGCTCGGAAAGGCCTCCATGTACCGCCGGATGGCGGTGACCGGGCTGCTCGGTGCCGGTGCCTTTCTCGGTTACTACATCATGATGATCTACATGCCGACGCTGTTGACCAGCGAGCTCGGCTTCGACTCCGGCGACGGTCTCCTGGCGATCTGCGCCGGCGGCGCGGCCATCGTCGTCCTGGGACCGCCGATGGGCATACTGTCCGACAGGTACGGTCGCCGGCGCGTCCTCGTCTCCGCCGCGGTGGGCTTGATCGTCTTCACATACCCGAGTTTCCTGCTGCTCGACACCGGTAACTTCCTCGCGGCCGTGGGCGCGCTGATATTGCTCGCGATACCGGTCTCTGCCGGACAAGCCGTATACGTCACCGCCGCGCTGGAGCGTTTCCCCACCAGCATCAGATACACGGCGTTCGGCATCAGCTACAACGTCTTCGGGCTGATCGGCGGTACCGCGGCATACGTCTCGACATTCCTCGTCGCGCAGACGGGGACCACCTACGCTCCTGCCTTCTACCTGATGGCTGTTGCCGTGGTGGTGCTGTTGACGACGTTGCGGGTCCCGGAGACCGCGAGCCGACCCCTCGAATCGGCATAAGAGACGGTCCGGCGCTCCGTCGGCAACCAGTTATCGCCGGTATCCGCCGGTATATCGAACAAGGAGGACCACCATGGGACGTCTCGACAACAAGGTCGCGCTGGTCACCGGCGCCGCCCGCGGTCAAGGACGGTCACATGTCCTGCGGCTTGCCGAGGAAGGCGCCGATGTGGTGGCGATAGATATCTGCGCACCGGTGGACACCGTGCCCTATGCGCTGCCTACCTCCGAGGATCTGGCGCACACCGCCGAACTGGGGAGGGAGACGGGCCGTCGGATCATCCATCGGCAGTGCGATACCCGGGATCTGGCCGGACTCCAGGCCGTTGTCGCCGAGACGGTCGCGGAGTTGGGTGGGATCGATATCGTCGTCGCCAATGCCGGCATCACCGGTTTCGCGCCCTCCTGGGAGATGTCCGAGCAGCAATGGCAGGACATGATCGACGTCAACCTCACCGGCACCTGGAAGACCGTCCGGGCGGCGGTGCCGTCGATGATCGAGCGGAAACAGGGCGGCTCTATCGTCCTCACCAGCTCCCTTGCCGGTCTGATCGCTTACGCCGATCTCTCCCACTACACAGCCTCGAAACACGGCGTCACCGGTCTCATGCGAGCGCTCGCGGTCGAGCTCGCTCCACACAACATCCGGGTCAATTCACTGCATCCCGGCAACGTCGACACACCGATGATCAACAACCCGGTGGTGCACAATGTCTTTCTTCCCCACGTGGCGAACCCGACGCGAGCCGAGGTGGAAGAAGTTTTCGTTCAGTTGCAGGGCTTGCGCGTGCCCTGGATCGAACCCGTCGACGTCAGCAATGCGGTGGTCTACCTCGCCTCCGACGACGCTCGCTACGTCACCGGCACCACCCATGTGCTCGACGCGGGAGCCATGGCCCCCAACAAGATTCCGCACCGGTGAGCGGCCGGCGGCGCAGAACCGGCTGATGAAAGGTCCGCACTGATGTCCATCGAAGACAAATATGTCATCACCGAGCTGAACCATCGCTACGCCCTGCTTCTCGATACGGGCGAGCCTGCCCGGTGGGCGGCCGAAGTGTTCACGGAGGACTGCTGTTTGGATGAACGCCAGGTCGATTTCGGTCTCCACGTAGGCCGCGAGGCCATTGCGGCCTACGGGGACGAATTGGTGGACATGGTGGAACACGTCGTTCACCACATGACCAACCACGTGATCACCATCCTGTCCGACACCCGCGCCACGGGTGTCGCGTTCGGTATCTGCGACGTGCAGCATGCACGTGGCGGTCCTCGGGTGCGGTTCAACGTTCGGTACGAGGACGAATACAGAAAAGTCGACTCCACATGGCTGATCTCCAAGCGGGTGCTGGTGAAGACCTTCGAGCCCGAGCAGGTCGGCCAGGCGCCGCGCGCCTCGGGATAGTGCTCCGGCGATAGGTACTGAGGTGTGACGGCGCATCACAGGCCGCGCCCGGATCAGTGTTGTCACGCCGGACTACCTCGGCCGGCCTCCGGTACAGCTCTGTGGCGACGACCCTGTCGCCACAGAGCTGCCTGCTGTACGCAGCGCTCCGGCCGGCGAACTCGTCGCCGCTAATCGACCATGGTCAGGCCACCGCTGACGCTGAGTACCTGACCGGTGATGTAATCGGCCTTGTCGGAGACGAGGAAGGTGACCGCGGTGGCGATCTCTTCGGTCCGGCCGACTCGTTTGAGCGGGATGGTCGACAGCAACATGGATTTGATGCGGTCCGAGGTATCGTCGGCCCACAGCGGGGTATCGGTGGCGCCGGGGGAGACACAGTTCGCGGTGATACCGCGTTTGGCCCACTCCCGGGCCAGCGATTTGGTGAAAGCGATGACGCCGCCCTTCGTGGCGGCGTAGACGGCTTGCCCGCCGCTACCGACCCGGCCGGCGTCGCTGGCGATGTTGATGATTCGTCCGGAGCCGCGTTCGACCATCCCGGCGCCGACTTCGTGACAGACGAAGATCGTCGACATGAGATTGACATCGACGAGGTTGCGGATCTGCTCGACGCCGAGGGAGATGAACGGGTCATCACCCGCCCAGCCCACATTGTTCACCAGGATATCGATGGGACCGAGGGTGGTCGTGACGGCGCGGTTCAGTGCCGCGATCTCCTCGGGCGAGGTGACATCGCAGGTGAACCCGTGGGCGAGCAATCCCTGATCCGACAGTTCCCGTGCGACGGCATCGGCGCGGTCGCCGCGAAGATCGCAGACCGCCACCTGGGCGCCGGAATATGCCAGCTGAGTGGCTATCGCGGCGCCGATACCCTGGCCCGAGCCGGTCACCAGCGCGATTTTCCCTTCGAGGGACACCTGCATGTTCATACCTCCGTGTATGGGAGTGAGGTCCTGTCGGGCAAAGGCTCACTGCGGTCCGGCCTGATCTTTAATATGGACGGTATATGTCAGTATTATGGCTTCTGTATCTGTGCGCAAGTTTCGCGGCCGCCTGATGTGGGTGCTTCGAGACCGGTGCGGCCACTGTCGGTGGAACTGCGGGAACGCGAATGAGGACGAATTATCGCCGAGGACCAGGCTATCCGATGGCCTGGCGCGGTTCGAGGCGTATCCCGGGGCGGGCGCAGGGTTCGTCTCGGGTGTGCCCCGGCGTGGTCGGGGCGCCACCCTCAGTCCATTTCCTAATATGGACTATATGTGTCAGTATATCCGTAGTCCGGTTGACGACCGGATTTCGAGGAGTCATCCGCTCGACAGCCAGAACGAGGTGCCCGATGAGCAAACGTTCATGCCGCCGTCGGCGACTGTCCCGAGTCCGATAGCAGTGAGGTCAACCATGGCGACCGGAGAAGCTCACGACCTGCACACCGACGCGGTCCTGACACAACAGCGCGGCAATGTCCTGCTGATCACGATCAACCGGCCACGAGCCCGCAACAGCATCAACCGGATGGTCGCCGAATCGATCGGCGAGGCGCTCGAGACCGCCGAGCGCGATCCGGCGGTGCGGGCGATTGTCCTCACCGGAGCGGGCGACCGGGCATTCTGTGCCGGGGCAGATCTCAAAGCGCTGGCCGCCGGGGAAGATATCCACCCCGCGGGGGCTCGTGCCCGCTGGGGTTTCGCGGGGTATGTCGATCACCCCGTCAGCAAACCCACCATTGCCGCGGTCAACGGATTTGCGCTCGGCGGCGGCACCGAACTGGCGTTGGCCAGCGATATGGTCGTCGCGGCCGATACCGCCGAGTTCGGCCTGCCCGAAGTGCGCCGCGGACTGGTGGCCGCCGCCGGTGGTGCGTTCCGGCTGGCGCAGCAGATTCCGCGCAAAGTCGCCTTGGCGATGGCTTTCACCGGCGAGCCGATCTCGGCGGCGCGGGCGGCGGAGCTGGGGCTGGTCACTCGGGTCGTGCCGCAGGATCAGGTTCTCTCGGTAGCACTCGAGCTCGCCGATGCCATCGCCGCCAATGCCCCGCTTGCGGTGCAGGCCACCAAACGTATCGCGGGCGGCATCACCGACGGACATGTCGAGCGCGAGGCCGCGGACTGGGCGCGCAACCGCCTCGAAGCGGGACGGGTCCGGCATTCGCGAGACGCACAGGAGGGCCTGCGGGCCTTCGTCGAGAAGCGGACACCGAACTGGACAGGACAATGACACACAGCACCTCGCGATCACCGGTGATCGCCGGTCTCGGAATGACCGCGATGGGGAAGGTCTACGGCAAGAGCGCCCGCCAGTTCGCCGCGGAGGCCACCCGGCTGGCCGTCGCCGACGCCGGTCTGCGCTTGGCGGATGTCGACGGTTTACTGGTCTCGGGCGGCGTGACCAATGATGTCGGCCTCGAGTTGCAGGTCGACCTGGGCCTGCGCGACCTGGCGGTTCTGACCCAGATGCAGGCATTCGGCGCTACCGCCGGCGCGATGGTCCAGTACGCATCGATGGCGGTGCAGGCCGGGATGGCCGAAGTCATCGTGTGCGTGTTCGGTGATGCTCCGCTCGTGGAAGGGGCCGGGGCGGGCCGGGCCTATTCGGATGGTCACCGGACGCCTTCCGGATGGGCGGGCCTGCAGCGGTCGACGGGAGCAGTAACTCCGAACGTGCTGTACTCGCTGGCCGCGCGTCGCCACATGCTCGAATACGGGACGACCTCCGAACAGTTGGGTGCCATCGCCGTTGCCCAGCGCGACTGGGCCATGCTCAATCCACTGGCGCAGATGCGTACCCCCATTACCCTCGCCGACCACCAGGAATCCCGCATCATCAGCGATCCGTTCCACCTCTACGATTGCTGCCTGGTATCGAACGGTGGCGTCGCCGTCGTGGTGACCACGGCCGACCGCGCCCGTGACCTGGCGCAGCCTCCGATTCGCGTTCTCGGATGGGCACAGTGTCATCCAGGCACCAGATTGCGTCGTAACGACGACTTCGGGTTGGTGACCGGCGCGGCGCGCTCCGGGCCGGCGGCCATGTCGATGGCCGGCGTCACCGTCGACGATATCGATATCGCCGAACTCTACGACTGCTACACCTACACCGCTCTGGTCAGTCTCGAGGACTACGGATTCTGCGCCAAAGGCGAAGGAGGCGAGTTCGTGGCGACGCCGGGAATGATCGGCCCGGACGGCAAGGTGAAGATGAATACCGGCGGGGGACAGCTGTCCTCGTACTACATGTGGGGTATGACCCCGCTGTCCGAGGCCATCCTGCAGGCGCGCGGGCAGGCCGGCGCCCGGCAGGTGGAACAACACGAGCTCGTCCTGGTCTCGGGTAACGGGGGAATTCTCGACCACCACTCGACCTTGATCCTGGGCTCGTGAGCCGGGCCCGGCCGGAAGAAGCGGAGGGATTCCCACATCAATGAACGTTCAGCCTGTTGTCCGCGATGCCGCCACCTCGAAGTTCTTCGACGGAGCCGCACGAGGGGTCTTCCTGTTGCGACGGTCCACCGAAACCGGGGAAATCCTGGCTCCGCCCGCAGTGCAGGACAGTCTGGGTAACACCGATCTGGAATGGGTGCAGGCTTCGGGTCGGGGCCGGGTCGTATCGTGGGCGTTCGTCCCCCGGCGGGGCCGCGGTTCGGATGCCCCGGTCGAGGTCACGATCGGCCTGGTGGAGCTCGATGAGGGGCCGTGGTGGTGGACCCAGCTGGTCGATATCGACCGCGATACCCTCGCTGCCGGACTACGAGTCCGCGCGGTGTTCCTCGAGTCGGGTCCGGCGGAGACCGACGAGTATGTCCCGGTCTTCACGCGGGCCGAGAACGAGTAGGCCGATATCCGATCGAAAAGCGGCCGGTCCCCGCGCGATCTGCGATCGAGCCGGCATTCCGGGCGACATGGGTATCGGGCGCGCTACTTCGGTACAGGCAGCAGAACCGACGAACCAGGAGAGTAGGTCAACAACTATGTCCGATCGAAAAACCGGTGTGGAGTTTCCGTCCAAGGTCGGCGTCTGGTGGAACAGTGAGGCGTGGCCGATACGTGCGGCGCAGGACATCGCCCGCGATATCGAAGCATTGGGGTTCGGTTCACTGTTCATGCCCGAGGGCGGCGGGAAAGACGCGCTGGTGGAATCCGCGGCCTTCCTCGCGGCCACCGACCGGCTGGTGATCGGTACCGGCATCGCCAATATCCACGTCCGGATACCGACAGCGGCGGAATCCGGCGGCCGCATCCTCAGCGCCCTGTATCCGGGACGGTTCGTGCTCGGGTTGGGTGTCAGCCACGGCCCGTTCGTCGAACAGTTGGGAGGGGCCGCCTATCGCAAGCCGCTGGCAACGATGCGGACGTATCTCGAGCGCATGGACGCACTGTCCCCGGAGATCGAGCCCGGCGCCAGGCCGCTACGCCTGCTCGCCGCACTGGGACCGAAGATGATCGAACTGTCCGGCGAACACGCCGACGGCGCCCATCCCTACCTGGTGACGCCCCAACAGACACAGGTCACCCGCTCGATCCTGGGCCCCGATCGTTGGATCGTCACCGAACAAGCCGTAGCGATCGGTGACGATTCCGAGGATCAACTTCGCCGTGCGCACGACCATCTCACGGCGTATTCGACGCTGCCCAACTACCGGAACTCGTGGCTACGCCAAGGTTTCGACGAGTCCGACCTGGTCACCGGTGGATCGGACCGGTTGGCCCGCGCACTGGTCGGCGTGGGTTCGGCCGACGCCGCCGCCGCTGCGCTCACCGCACATCTCGACGCCGGCGCGGACCACGTCGTCGTGCAGGTCCTGACGGACACACCGGCGACCGATCCGCGGCCCGCGCTCCGTGAGCTTGCCGAGGCGCTGCAGTTGTAATTTCCAGCGCGCGGCTTGCCGTCCGACGGTGTGCGGACGGCCGCGCGAAATGGCGCCACCGCAGCGGGCCGGTGGCCTCTTCTACCGGAGAGATCGGCGGCCCGCGGGCGCTGGGTCAGTGGTGTGCGGCGCGATTGATCGCGACGGTCTCGTCCAGCGAGGGTGCCGCAGTGAGGCTCGCGAATTGCTCCCCGAGCCGGTCACGAGTACGGGGAGCTTCGTCCTTGTCGGCCGCTGCCAGGGCCCGCCGCAACTGCGCGGCATCCAGTTCCGTGCAGTAGGCAGGAGTCCCCGGCTGTTGCCGCCACGATTCGGCCAGAACACCGGCATCGACCGGATCGAAGCCCGTGTCGTCGACGAGCTGCATGACGATCCGGCGTGCTCGTTCCGAGTCGGCGGCAACGGGGATGGCGATGCGGCCGGGCGTTCCGGCGGGTGCTCCCTTGGTCTGCTGCGTCCCCGCGAGCGCGGCGTTCCACGCCTTCACAATCGGTGTGCCGAGCTGCTCGGCACTCCACACACTCTCGACCTGACCGTTGTCCACCGCCTCGACGTGGCCGTTCATGCCGGGATAGTAGTTCGACGTATCGACGATCACGGTATCGCCGGAAACCCCGGCCAGGACGCCGGCGAGCTCGGGCTGCTTCGCGAACGGGATCGACAGGATGATGACCTCCCTGTCGTGAGTCGCGGCTTCCAGGCCGACTGCGCGGGCGCCTGCCTCGCGGACGTCGGTGGCGACGGCCTCCGGGCCACGGGCGTCCGCGACCAGTATGTCGTGTCCGGCCTCGCTGAGCCGGCGTGCGATATTGCCGCCGATGGCTCCGGCGCCGATAACGGAAATCCTCATATCGTGTTCCTTCCTTTCTCTCGTGTCCGGACAGCTACATGAACAGCGCGCGGCTGAGGCGGACGTGGTACTCGGAATCGGGATTCGTTCCAACGCCGAACCTTTCGGCGATTGCGGCGCCCGACAGGTCGCGCCGCGTCGGCAATTTTTCGGCCTCGGCGCTCGCCAGGGCGGCCGGCATCTCGTCCCGGGTGAGATCCGTACAGTAGGCGGGTGCTCCGGGCTGCTGGCGCCATGATTGCGCCAGCGGTCCGGCGTCGAATCCGTCGAATCCGGTGTCCTCGACCAGTGCCATGCCGACCGCGCGGTCGCTGTCGTCATCGGCGGCGACCGGGATGGCGATCCGGCCCGGAGTCCCTGGAGGCGTGCCTTTCAGGGCAAAGGAGCCGGAGCCGATGGCGTTCCATGCCTTGACGATCGACCGGCCGAGCTGTTCTGCGGCCCAAAGGCTTTCGACCTGGCCGGCCTCGATGGCCGCGATCTGGGAATCACGCCCCGGAACGTAGTTCGAGGTGTCGATGACGATCGTCTCGGCGGGGACACCGGCGAGCAGCGGCGCGATCTCGGGAACGCGGTTCAGCGGGATGGAGATGATGACGACGTCCACGCCTTGCACGGCCTCGGCCGCGGGCACCGCGCGGGCTCCCGTGGCAAGGACCGTGGCGTCGATCGTTTCGGGCCCGCGCGAGTTGGCCACCTCCACGTCGTGTCCGGCCGCGCTCAACTTTCGACTGAGCGTCTTACCGATATGGCCGACACCGAGAATGCCTACCTTCATACAAAACTCCTCGGGTTCTGTTTATCGATTTCTTTTATCGGGCAAGGCTGTGCGAACACTTCGCAGGTGCCGTTCAGGCTGGCGGACCACCCGGCGCCGGGGGCGGCTGCTCTACTGCTTGTTGTGCCCCGTTACCGGGCCCGCACCTTCCCCGTGGGCAGCGCGGCGCGCACGTACTCCTCGGTGGTCGCGATGATTTTCTCGCAGGGCACCGTCAGCGGGTTTTCCGGTTCCAATGCTCTCGCGGCAGCCATGAGCGGTTCCGGTAATCCGCTGAACGCGCTGAAATATTCCTCCATCACGCGCAGCCATCGCCGAAGCCTTTCCGGCGCGTCGTCGAGCTGTGCTATGTCGGCTCGACGTGTCTCCAGTTCTTCCGAACGGGACTGCAACACCGCAGCCGTATGCGCCATAGCCGCTCCTCTGATCGATTCGGAACGAAACGGAGGGATTATCCGCTTCAGTGACCGACAATACGGAGGAAGTCTCCGGATTGTCAAAGGGTGCGGCCCGGCACGAGCGGCGTCCGGCAGCCCGCGGTCGGTCGCGGACGACTTCGCCTGTGCGATCACCCTCGAAACAGGAGAACGCTGGTCGAGGGCAGGGGCGAGGTGAGCTACGCGGCCGAGTTCCTGCGGGCGGGTGCCGTGGTACTCCTGCATCGTCGGGGGTGGCGGCTCCCACTGAGAGGGATTGTTCGAGCCCGATGTGCCGGGCCGCCCAGCACCATGGGCGTGGACTCCGTGGTGAGCACGGGTTGAGGAAAGGAATTCGCAATGGGCGCTGTGCGCTTCGATGAAGAATGCGATGTCGTGGTCGTCGGGGTGGGGGCGGCCGGTTCTGCGGCGGCGTTGAGCGCGCAGGCGGCGGGGGCGCGCGTCGTCGTCCTCGAGAAAGCGGATGCCGCGACAGCCGGCGGCAATACCCGGGTATCCGGGGCAGGGTGGTTCATCAACCGTGATCCGGAGCGCGCCGCGCAATTCCTGCGTTCCCTGTGCGGTCCCTATCCCGTGGCCGACGATGTCGTCGAGGCGTGGTCGCGCGAAACGGCGCTGAACTCCGACTGGCTGCGCGCATTGGGGGCAGAAGTAGGTATGAGCTCGGAGTATCACACCGAGCCCGAGTACCACACCCTCGACGGTAGTGATTGCTACGCGGGTATGGACACCGTGGGCGCGCAGATGGGTGATTTCCGGCTCTACGACTTCTTGCTCGGCGCCCTCACCGACGCCGGTATCGAGGTGCGTTTCTCGACACCGGCCGCGGAACTGATCACCGAGTCCGGCGTGGTGACCGGTGTGGAAACCGCCGGCGGGCGACGGATCCGTGCCCGCGGCGGCGTCGTTCTGGCGACCGGAGGGTTCGCCGCGAACACTCGAATGGTTCGCGACTATCTCAGGCTGACCGATGCGCCGATTTGGGGATCACCGCATTCGACCGGTGACGGTCACCGTATGGTGCAGCGTATCGGCGCGGACCTGTGGCATATGGACAACATGATGACGATCACCGGTGTGCGTGTCGACGATGGGCCCGGTATTTTCCTCGCGCCCTGGGCGGCCCACAACTACCTGTTCATCGGCTCGGACGGCCTGCGATTCGTCGATGAGACCGCCGAGAACCGGCACGGTCACATCTACCGCAACGGCACTCTCGAACTCTTCCCGCTGAGGTCTTTCCAGCTGGTCTTCGACGAGCGAATGCGTGCCGCGGGTCCGTTGAGTCCAACCCGGGAGGTGCTGCCGGTGGGGTGGAAGCTGCTGATGCAGAACTTCGCCTGGAGCGCCGACAACAGCGAGGAGATCGCGTCCGGACTGATCCGGCGCGCGGATACGATCGCCGAGCTCGCCGAACTCGCCGGTGTGGATCCGACGACGCTGGAACGCACTGTCGCGCGGTACAACAACGCCTGCGAAATCGGCCGCGACGACAGTTTCGGCCGTTCACCCGGAACTCTCGCGCCGGTGTCGAAGCCGCCGTTCTATGTGCTGGACGTTGCGCCCCTGCTCGGCTGGACCAACGGCGGCCCGCGCCGTGACGGGCGGGCGCGGGTCGTGGACGTAGACGGCACGGTGATCGCGGGCCTTTACGCTGCCGGTGAGGTGAGCTCGACATACAGCTGGGCCAAGGACGGCGGGTTCCATATCGCCGACGCCCTGGCCTTCGGCCGGATCGCCGGTCGTGAGGCAGCCGGGCGCACGGGCGTATGACCGGAGGTCGTTGTCTACGCACGACTGCGGCCCGGCCGGACCGGGCTACTCCGCGGATCCGCTGCCCGGTCGGTAATGAGAGGCCTCCCGGTACGCAGACGGCGGCATCCCCCGCCATCTTTTGAAGGCGATCGTGAAGCTGGCTGCGTCCTTGTAGCCCAACGTCCGGGATATCCGGGATATGGAATGGTCGGAATTCGAGAGCAGATCGCAGGCGAGGTCGCACAGGGTCTCGTCTCGTAGCTCGGCGAAATCGTGGTCTGCGAGTTCGAGCTTGCGCTGCAGAGTGCGTGGTGAGACCTGCAGCGTGGCAGCCACATTCGCGAGTTTCCGGTTCAGTGCCGGCGCGGCTCTGATGGCTTTGGCGACGGTGTCGGGCCAGTCGCCGGTCGCCCGGAACGAGTCGAGAACTTCGGTGTCCGCTTTGATCCATGCCGCGTGCTGGAATGCGTTCCCGAAAGGGAGTTCCTCTGTCGATATCACGGGATCCCACCACAGCCGCAGCGTTTCGGAGCCACATTCGACCACGTCGCTGGAGACGTAGGTCAATGCTTCGGGCGAGACTTCCGGTAACGGGAATTCGATGCGAGTGAACGGGAACCGGCCGCCGTAGAGCCACTCGAACGAACGGCTGGTGACATAGAGGTCGCGATATGCGCTGAACGGGATCAGCTCTTTCGCGGTGTCGGGGTAGGTGAACTGAACACCTGTCACCGTGCCATCGGATGTCCGGAGCGCCCCGATCTCGAGCAGTCCGGGTGAGTAGTCGACTGCGTTCACGGCTTCGACCCAGGACGCAATGGTCGGCGCGGTCGCGAGAGCCATTCCGCGCGCGCCGACCGTGGCAGTGGTGTAGGCCCGTGCGGCGCGTAGCCAGAGATCGACGCGATCTCCGGTCAGCGCAACGAACTCGAGTTGAAAGGCCAGTTCTTTCCTCGCCGGGATAGTGCCACCCGGGCGGTTCACCGCATCGGGGTCGATTTCCGCGTTGACAAGTGCGGTTCGCCAGTCGAGACCCGCTTCTTCGAGAATTCGGCGCAGCGCGTGGACGCTGAAGTTCGCGACACGGAGGTTCTGATACGAGTTCAGCTTCACTGCTGCCTCCTTACGTGGGTTCGGCGGCCGCCGCTCAACAGCGCTGTCGAGACGAATGCCCCGGCAGGCATCGGAAGTCCCGCCAGTACGTTTGCATCCTGCGCCATCACGCGACAATAGGAGGCATTTGACGCGTTTTCCGGCTTTGTTGGCGTCGAATACGGTGCCGATTCGACGCGAACGGCTCCTGGTCCGAGCCGCGGGCAGCCCTGCTGACCTTCAGCCCACTATCGTGCACGAAAACGTGGACAAGCGGCGGTCATGCGAAACGGCCGGCTGGATCCCCGTCTGATCCAGTCGGCCGTTTCGGCGGATGTTCGACCCGCTGTCAGGCGAAAGCCGCGAACCCGTGGCCGATCTTCGTATCGGTTTCCAGCGCGCGGTTCAGCGTGTGCTCGACCGCTATGGCGAGCTGATCGAGCTTGTGGAGGGTGTCCTCGAGCTCGGTGTTCACCTTGCTGTGTGCCTCGGTGAACCCGTCCTGTGCGCCCTGGCGAGGTGCGGCGCGGTGACGGGTCGGTCACGGAAGTGACGGTAGTTGTGATCGAGGCTGCGCAGGGCCGGGGCCGGATCGCGGTGGAGCCGGCCGGGTAGACCTTGTCGCGAAGGGTGCCCGGGATATGAGAGAGGGGGGGGGGGGGGGGTGTTAACGGACCCCCCCCCCACCCCGGCGGGGGAGAGGA
>NZ_JARWOV010000210.1 GCF_029868855.1 Nocardia carnea
GGCGGCCGCGCCCTCCGCGGCGGGGCGGCGGGGTGGGTCCGGGGGGGGGTCGGGGGGGGGGGGGGGGGGGGGGGGGGGGCCCCCGGGGGGGGGGGGGCCCCCCCCCCGATCCTCGACCCCACGCGGGGTGCGATCGTCGACGTAGTCGTCTTCGTAATCCTCGAGCGGAACCATGCCGAAGTACGCCTTGAACTTGTGCAGCGTGCTCATGACTCCGCCTCGCTGTCGCTCGGCTCCGTCACGAGCACGCTCGTGGCTGCGCCCATAATTCGCTCGCTGCGCTCACTCCGTGACTCCGCCTCGCTGTCGCTCGGCTCCGTCACGAGCACGCTCGTGGCTGCGTCGATTATTCGCTCGCTGCGCTCGCTCATTTCTGGTCGACCTTCCTTCGGCCCCGGTGGCGGCCGGGTGTTGAAGTCTTGCTCAGCCCTCGTCGTGTCCCAGCATATGTGTCGAATGTGACTGATGAGGTTTGTTTGCTACGCCGAGGTTATCGGCCGCTCGCCCATGAGGGCGGTACCGACACGCACACACGTCGATCCATGGGCAATAGCTCTTTCAAGATCATTGGACATTCCGGCGGACAGCTCCGTGGCCGTGGGATGCGCGGCTCGTAACCGGGTATGTACCTCGGCCAGCCGGGCGAACTCGGCATCCGGATCGGCCGACAGCGGCGGAATAGCCATAATCCCTGCTAAACGCAGTTCCGCGGATTTCGCGATCCGGTCCGCCAGCGCCGGAACGCCGGCGGGCTCCACCCCGCCGCGAGCCGGGTCGGCGTCCAGACTCACCTGTATCAGTACCTCCAGTGGCTCCTGTCGTTCACCGGCGTCCAGCGCCGCGGCGACGGCCGTTTCCAGGGCGGTCGCCAGACGTTCGCTGTCCACCGAATGGACCGCGTACGCCCAGCGCGCAACCTGCCGCGCCTTGTTCCGTTGCAACCGGCCGATCAGATGCCAGCGCAGTGGCCGTAGATCGCGAAGTTCGTCCGCTTTGGCGGCCGCCTCCTGGGGCCGGTTCTCGCCGAAGTCGTGGCGGCCCAGACGATGCAGCACGGCGATATCCGAGGCCGGAAAGTATTTGGTCACCGGCAGCAGGCGCACCTCGCCGGAATCGCGTCCCGCGGCCGCGCACGCAGCATCGATGCGGGCCAGCAGGCCGGTGAGCCGGCGGCCCAGCACATCGGCACGGCTGCCGCTCCCCACTTCCGGCCGTCCACTGTCCGGGACAGTGTGGTCGGCGGCTCCGCGACCCGGCCCGGCCGCTTCCTCCGGTCCACTACCGGTCATACCGCCCGCCGAATCACCCGGGCCCCAGATGCCTTCGCGCCGAGCAGCCCACCCGAGGCCGCTCACCGGCCGCCGCCGATCCGGTTCCCACCGCTTATAGCTGTGATCATGAATCTCCTCCTCCGCACTCGGCTACCGGATCCGCGGCCCGGCGCCGCACCTCCGCACAATGCCGGGTACCCAGCAGATTCCCACCGGACCGTGCCGGAACACCTATGTGGTGGGCTCCATCCATATAACGCTGCCCAGGCGGCCGGTGGGCGCACCTCGGCGATGGCTGAACAGAGTGGCGTCCTCGATGGTGCAGCGCGGATCCTCGGCGACGGCGCCGACACCGGCCGCGGTGAGCTGACGCCGGATCCCGGCACGCAGATCCAGTCCGGGCGTACCCCGAACCGTCGTGGTGGCACTGCCCGGCAGATGCGCTTCGACATCGGCGCGCATCTCGGCCGGAACCTCGTACTGCCGACCGCTGGCCGCCGGCCCCATGAGCGCCCCGATCCGTTCCGGACGCGCCCCGGCGGCGATCATCGCCTCCAGCACCCGGCCCACGATCCCGATCCGCGCCCCCACCCGGCCCGCGTGGACCGCGGCGATCACGCCGGCTTCCTCATCGGAGAGCAGGATCGGTACACAGTCGGCGGTCAGTACGACCAGAGCAAGGCCGGGCCGTGTGGTGACCAGTGCATCGGTACCCGGCACCGGTTCGGTGCGCGGGCCGTCGATCGTGGCCACCGTACGCCCGTGGATCTGATCCATCCAGATCAGATGATCGGTGGGCAGGTCCAGCGAGGCGGCCAGGCGGGCGCGGTTGCGCCGCACCGCTTCCGGGTCGTCACCGACGTGGTCGCCGAGATTGAACGAATCGTAGGGCGGCGCGGAGAATCCCCCCGCGCGCGTGGTCACTACCCGTCGAACGGTGAGTACCGGTGGCGCAGTCATGATGTCGAGCCTAATGGGCACAGCGTGTGTAGCCCATTCTCCGACAGCGCACCGCCCCCGAGCACCGACGAAGAAACGGCACGAGACGATGTGCCGGGCGCGCCTCGGGGGTACGCCCGGCGCTTTCCGGCGCCGCTGTCGGCCACACCGGATATCCGGCAGGCCGCGGTAGTGGGTCAGCGGCGCATGAAATCGGGGACGTCGACATCGTCGTCATCGTCGGGCAGCTCCGACGACGGCTGGATATGCGAACGGCTGTTGTGTGTGAACGTCGGGTCCACCGGCGGGCGGCTGCGCTCGGAATCGCGGTAGCTCGGCGCCGGGCCCCGGGCAACCGACGAGCCGGAATCGGAGGACCGGATGGACGCGGGCTCGTCGGAGTGACCGCGGGCCGCACCGAGTTCGGCGGTACGGGAGTGGCCCAGTTCGGCGCTGCGCGAGGATTGCGCGGAGATATCCGCGGTCCGCCCCGAACCGAGCGATCCCCGGCTGCTCGCCGTATCGAAGGTGCGTCTGGTCGGGCCGCCGCCGTCGAATCCGGCGGCGATAACTGTCACCCGTACCTCGTCGCCGAGCGAATCGTCGATCACCGTGCCGAAAATGATGTTGGCCTCGATATGGGCGGCTTCCTGCACCAGCGACGCGGCCTCGTTGATCTCGAACAGACCGAGATCGGAACCTCCGGCGATCGAGAGCAGTACACCGTGCGCACCGTCCATCGATGCCTCGAGCAGCGGTGAATTGATCGCCGCCTCGGCCGCTTTCACCGAGCGTCCCTCACCGCGGGAGGAACCGATACCCATCAGTGCGCTCCCCGCGCCGGACATCACGCTCTTGACGTCGGCGAAGTCGACGTTGATCAGACCCGGGGTGGTGATCAGATCGGTGATGCCCTGCACACCGTTGAGGAGTACTTCGTCCGCGGAGCGGAAGGCGTCCATCAGGCTCACCGCCGCATCACCGAGCTGCAGCAGCCGATCGTTGGGGATCACGATCAGGGTGTCACAGGATTCGCGCAGCATATTGATGCCGACCTCGGCCTGGTTGCCGCGGCGCTTGCCCTCGAACGAGAACGGCCGGGTCACCACACCGATGGTCAGCGCACCCAGTTTGCGCGCGATACTCGCGACCACGGGAGCGCCACCGGTACCGGTACCGCCGCCCTCGCCCGCGGTCACGAAGACCATATCGGCGCCCTTGAGCACCTCTTCGATCTCGTCCTTGTGGTCCTCGGCGGCCTTGCGGCCGACCTCCGGGTCGGCGCCGGCGCCGAGTCCCCGGGTGAGCTCACGCCCGACATCGAGTTTCACGTCGGCATCGCTCATCAGCAGTGCCTGGGCGTCGGTGTTCACCGCAATGAACTCGACACCCTTCAGGCCCTGCTCGATCATTCGGTTGACGGCGTTCACGCCGCCGCCGCCGATACCGACGACCTTGATCACGGCAAGGTAGTTGTGCGGGGGCGTCATGAGCTCTCGCCTTCCTTCGATCCAAAGTCTGTCGTTTCCGGATACCCCGTACCGGTCCGTGTGATCGCAATCCGCGAACCGTGATCCGGGCGAACCCTGAACCTCAACCATAGGGTTGGAGTTATGTCAAGTATCCGACTGGTGCCGAACGCTATTCGCCGCCGTCTCGATCCGCTCGCAGGCGCGCCGAGACGATCAGCAGTTTCTTCGGCGAACTCGCCGCCGGCGGGACGATGCCCGTCGTATCGTGAACGGTTGCCGTACGGCCCGCGTTCACATCGTGGTACGCCCCCGGCACCCGCGGCGGGTAATCGCCGCGGGTACGCCCGGGGACGCCGCGGCGCGGCGAGCCGGACAGGGTCGAACCGAACAAGATTGCTGGAGCTCATTTTACCGTGACCAGACTGGGACTCGAGACGTCGAACACGGTTCCCGGACGCGTCAGCAGCGGTAGCACCACCGCCGATTTGCGCTCGCCGTCCTCGCTGCTGCCCCAGAGTACCGTGCGACCGTCGCGCAGTGTCAGCGAAATATCCGAGACTGTTTCGGCGTGCACACTGTCCACCTGCACGGTCAATTCCTTTGGCAGCGCTCTCACCACGGCAATCGCCGCCCGGGTGAGTACATCCCCGCTGCCCGGTTTCGCGGTCACCAGATTCGGAACACCGATCGGCGCGGGCTCGATCGCGTATTCGATTCCGTCCGCGTCGAGTAGATGCGCACCCTCGGCGGTGTCGTAGTACAGCACCGGAGTTCGCGGCTCGATCCGCACCCGCACCGTCGACGGCAGCACCCGCTGCACACGCGCACTGCGCACCTTCGGAATACTCGCCACCCGTTGGGCCATTGCGGCGGTATCGATCCGCAGAATGGAGCCCTGGTCCGGAATCTGCAGCAACTCCCGGATCCGATCCTCGGGGATCGCGCCCGCCCCTTCGATCCGCACCTCGCGGACCGACAGCATCGGCGAGAACCATGCCAGCGCGGCGAACGTGATCACCAACGCCACCGCGGGCACAGCCCACAACCGGAACCGCCGTGATCCGAACACCCCGAATCGCCGCGCCCCGGACCGCACTCCGCGTCACCGCCCGTACTGCGGACGCGCGCGTAGTCCGTCCAGGATCTGGCTGCCGAGCATGGTGACATCCCCGGCGCCCATCGTGATCACCACATCACCGGGCTGGGCCAGACCGGCCACCTGCCGGCCCACCCGCGACATATCGGGCTGGTAGTGCACGGGTTTGGCGACCGCCTGGGCGACCAGGGCACCGTTGACACCGGGTAGCGGTTCTTCCCGGGCGCCGTACACATCGAGCACCACCACCTCGTCGGCCAGATCGAGGGCAGACCCGAATTCGGCGGCGAAAGTCGCGGTGCGGCTGTACAGGTGTGGCTGGAAGACCACGATCACCCGGCCGCGGCGCGACCGTGCACCGTCGCGGGCCTCCTGTTCGACCAGCTCGGCGGCGGCGCCCAGTACGGCGCGGACCTCGGTGGGATGGTGCGCGTAATCGTCGAAAACGCGGACACCGTTCTCCCGGCCCACGAACTGGAACCGGCGATGGACGCCACCGAAACCCTCCAGCCCCTGGATGATCTCGTCGATATCGGCACCGGTGGCACGCGCCGCCAGCAGCGCCGCCAAGGCGTTGAGCGCCATATGGCGGCCCGGTACCGAGAGCCGCAGGGTACGCGGCGCGGGCTCACCGGTGAGCTGGAACTGGGCGATACCGCCCACATCCCGCGGTTCCCAGCTGTGCAGCCGGACCCCGACCGGGACCGGCGCATCGGGCAGATCACCGGAACCGTAACCGAGAACCCGGACACCGCGCTCGGCCAGCCGCGGCCCGACCCGCTCGGCGAGGGCCCGCGCGCCCGGATCGTCCAGGCACACCACCAGCAGGCCGCCCGCGGCGAGCCGATCGCTGAAATCGTCGAATACCTGCACATAGGCATCGTCGGAGCCGAAGAAGTCGAGGTGGTCGGATTCGATATTGGTGACCACGGCGACATCCGGGTCGTACTGCAGCAGCGATCCGTCGCTCTCGTCGGCCTCGGCGACGAAGGTGTCGCCGCTGCCGTGATGGGCATTGGTGCCCGCTTCGTTGAGCTCACCTCCCACCGCGAACGACGGGTCCAGCCCGCAATGCTGCAGCGCGACGATGAGCATGGAAGTGGTGGAGGTTTTCCCGTGCGTCCCCGAAACCAGCAGGGTGCGATGGCCGCTCATCAGGGCCGCGAGGACGGCGGGGCGCAGCAGCACCGGGATATCGCGGCGACGCGCCTCGACCAGTTCGGGGTTGGTCTTGGGGATGGCGGCGTAGGTCGTCACCACCACAGTGGGGCCGCCGGGCAGCAGATCCAGGGCACCGGCGTCGTGACCGATGCGCACCTGCGCCCCTCGTGCCCGCAGAGCCAGCACACCGCGGCTCTCCTTGGCATCGGAGCCGGAGACCGCACCCCCGCGCGACAACAGGATCCGGGCGATCCCCGACATTCCGGCGCCGCCGATTCCGACCATATGTACCCGGAGCAGCTCCGGCGGGAGCGTGCCCGGCCCGGCGGGAGCCGCCGTCACCTGGTCCTCGCTCACCGGCCCGCCGCCCGCAGCACGATCCGCGCGACCTCGTCGGCGGCGTCGCGATGACCGGCACCGGCGGCGGCGCGGCCCATCTCGGCAATGCGTGCAGGATCCGTGAGCAGCGGTATCACCTCATCGATCACATACTTCGCGGACAGTTCCGGGTCACCGACGATTCTGCCACCACCGGCGGCGACAACGGGGCGCGCATTGAGTTCCTGTTCGCCGTTTCCGTGTGGTAGCGGCACATACACCGCGGGCAGGCCCACCGCCGACACCTCGGCGACGGTCATCGCGCCGCTGCGGCAGACCACCGCGTCGGCGGCCGCGTAGGCCAAATCCATCCGCGAAAGATACGGCACCGCGACATAGGGGGCGCGAGGGTCCGGGGATGGCACCTCGAGCGTGTTCTTCGGACCGTGCGCGTGCAATACCGAGACACCGGCCGCGGCCAGTTGCGGCGCGGCACCGGAGATCGCGTCGTTGATCGACCGCGCACCCTGCGAGCCGCCGAATACCAGCAGCACCGGTCCCTCGGCAGGCAGTCCGAAATGGTCGCGGGCCTGTGCCCGCAGCCCGGCTCGGTCCAGCGAGGTGATCGCCGACCGCACCGGGATCCCGACGACCTCTGCCTGAAGTCCCGAATCCGGTACCGCCGCGAGAACCCGCGCGGCGCGGCGGGCGCCGACCTTGTTCGCGATACCGGCCTTGGCATTGGCCTCGTGCACCACCACAGGTACCGCGCGCCGGCGGCGCAGCACACCGGGCCCGGCCGCCAGATACGCCGGCAGCGCGACATAACCGCCGAAGCCGACGACCACATCGGCGCCGACCGCGTCGATGATCTCCCGGGTACGCGCGACCGAGGCCCGGACCCGGCCCGGCAACCGCAGCAGATCCGTACTCGGTTTCCGCGGCAGCGGCACCGGCGGGATCAGCTCGAGCGGATAGCCGCGCTCGGGGACCAGAGTCGTTTACAGGCCGCGCGGGGTACACAGCCCGGTAACACCGGTGCCCGGAAAGGTGTTGCGAGGGAGGCGATCACCGTCGAATCCGGGCCGGATTGCCGGTTCGCCCCACCCGATACGGCGGCGGCTGCGTCGGCGTGGGTGTGGTGCGTGAGGCGGTAGACCGCCCGATCGAGGATGGGCAGGATTTCGGTGATCTCGTGGTTGTGGTCGGCGAAGCGTCCGATCAGCGCGTAGGTGAGGTTGTTGAGCACCAGCGAGATGTCTTCGACGTACGTGGGATCCGCCCGCTCGAAGAGTGCGGTGAGGATCGGT
>NZ_JARWOV010000211.1 GCF_029868855.1 Nocardia carnea
GCGGGGTGGCGGCGCGCCGCGCCGTTCTGGGGTGGGGTGGTGCCTCTCTTTTTTTCTTTGTTTCCCCCCCGCCGCACCGGGCCTTACCTCCGCGGCCGGGGGGGGGGCCCGGCCCCCCTCTCCCCGGCCTGTCCCCCCCCCCGCCCCCCGCCGGGGGGGGCCCGGCGCCGCCCCCCGCCGCGACCGGTGCCGTCCCGGCCACCGCTGCGCCCGGCCGTACGCCGTGGACCGATCCCGCCCCGGCACGTACCGGACCGGTTGTCGACTATGCCCGTGGGCTGGTGAACAACAGGTCCTCAACCGGATCCCAGCATCCGCCTCGGATATCCGTACTCCCGGAAGAGCACGCCGATTCCGCTGCATTGCCGGTGGAGGCGGCCGCGCGGTCGTAACGGCCGCGCGGGGTACGAGGCGACTGGGACTCGGGTGGCGGCGTGCTGCGGATGGGTCGGCGGCGCCGGGTCCGCGGCGGCCGGATCTTTCACCGGGTTGTCCGGTGCGTGCTCAGCGGGGTCCGAGGAAGAGGGTCTGGGTGCTGCGGCCCAGCGGGCCCTTCTCGTCGAAGAGTGCCGATTCGGCCAGGCCGATCCCGTGCGGCTGCGGGTGGGTGACCGCGTCCAGGCAGACCCATTCGCCGGCCGGCTGGCGGTGCAGGGTGACCGTCAGATCGGTGTTGATGAACAGATAGCTGTTCCAATCCAGTACGGAACTGACTCCGTTACCGGAATCGGCGGCGGCGAGCGTGCGTTCCAGTGGGCTGGGTGTGGTGCCCGCGACGATCGGGTACTTCAGCCGGATCCAGCACACTGCCGGTCCCGGTTCGGAGAACGAACCGGCGGCGAAACGGTATTCGATACCGGTGTGGAAACCCACCGGCTGGTTGGACGGGAACCGTTCCGGTTCCGGGGCCTGCTCGGGTCCGGGCCGCGACCCACTGGGCAGGAACCGGGTGGGCAGGTCCAGGTCCGGATCCGCGAGTTTGAACCGCCAGGCATTGGCCCGCATAACCGGTCCGCGCTCGGTGGACAGGGTGGCCTCGATCAGCTCGACGCTGCGGCCTGGCCGAACCACCCGCGCTTCCGCGGTGAGCGGGGCCAGCGGGACCGGGCCGAGGATTTCTACCGCGACCCGGCCGACCTGGAAACCGGGCCGGGGATCGCAGCGTTCGATCACATGTCCGAGCAGCGCGGACGGCGGGCCGGCGTGCTGGGCGTCGGGTGACCACGGACCGCGGGTGAGCTCGGTGGAGACGAACCGCTGCGGGTCCGCCGGGTCGGGCAGGTAGAAGGCCTCGTTCACGTGGTTGTCCGTTCGTTGCTCGGCAGTCGCCGCTGGGTCGTACCGGTCCCGACGTTACCGAGAGATCGCACCAGCGCGTCGACCGCTCCCGCGGTGCAGTCGGTGAATTGAGATACATACTTGCATGCAAGCTTGTATCTATCCGATAGAGTGGCTGCGTGCCGACCACTTCCAGCCCCTCCGAGCCCCCGGCAAGTGCTGCCGATCGGGCCTACCAGCTCACCAAGGAACTGGTGCTCTCCGGCGAACTCCCGGGTGGCCACCTGTTCAGCGAGACCGAGATCGCCGGTCGGCTGGGCCTGAGCCGGACTCCGGTGCGGGAGGCGTTCGTCCGGTTGCAGGCCGAGGAATTGCTGACTCTGGTACCGAAGCGCGGCGCCATCGTGGCGCCCGTCCCGCCGGGCGAGGCCGAGGATGTACTGGACGCCCGGGAAGCGGTGGAGAGTGCCGCGGTGCGCCGGCTGCTACGCACTCCGGAACGGATACCGGCGGCCGCCGAAAACCTGCGGGCCGCGCTCGACGTGCAACGCGAGCGGGCGGAGAGCGCTGATCTGCACGCCTTCGCGGAGGCCGACGAACGCTTCCACCGGACCCTGGTGGAAGCAGGCGGTAATGCCTTGCTGATCCGCTTCTACACGGGGCTCGCCGACCGGCAACGGCGGATGAACGTGGCAGCGCTGGGCCCGGTGCCCGACCATATCCAGGTCGTCCTGCGCGAGCACGGCGAACTGATCGAGATCATCGAATCCGGGGATGCCACCGCGTTCACCACCGCCCTGCGGGCCCATTTGGACGGGACCCACCGGCGGTGAGAAACGGGTCCATACCGGCGGTTCTGGCCGCGATCTTCGTCTGTGCGTGGGGCGGTAACCAATTCACTCCGCTTCTGGTGATGTACCGGACCGCCGGTTATTCGGCGTTCGCCGTGAACGCGCTGCTCGGCGCCTACGTCCTCGGCCTCGTCCCCGGCCTGCTGCTCACCGGCACACTGTCGGAACGTTTCGGCCGCCGCCCGGTCGCCCTCGCCGGGGTGTCGGCATCCCTTGTCGCGAGTCTGCTGCTGGCAGCCGGGACGTTCGGGGCGGGCTGGATCGCCGCCGGGCGGCTGGTAACCGGATTCGGGGTCGCGGTGGCGATGGCCGTCGGTACGACGTGGGTCACCGAGTTGAGCGATCGCGCCGACGCCGCACCGGGTACCGGCGCACGCCTGGCCGCGCTCTTTCTCACCGCGGGCTTCGCGCTGGGCGCGGCCGTCGCCGGCGGGCTCGCTCAATGGGGGCCGGCGCCCATGGTCACCCCCTATCTGGTGCACGCGGTGCTCACGCTCGCGGTACTGCCGTTCGTCTTCCGGGTGCCGGAGACCGGCACGGTGGGCAGCCCGGCCCGCGGCCAGTTCGGCGGTTTGCGGCATCCGCGTTTCCGCCGGGTGATCATGCCGATGGCACCGTGGATCTTCGGGTCGGCGGCGGTGGCGTACGCGATCATGCCGCAGCTCGTCGGTGACCGGGTCGGGCAGTGGAGTCTGCTGTATTCGACCACTCTGACCGTCGGCACGCTGATCGCCGGAACTCTGGTGCAACCGCTGGCGAAACGGCTCGACCGCACCAGCAGCGCCCGCGCGGTGATCGCTTCGATGACATTGATGCCGCTGGGTCTGCTGGTCAGCATGTTCGCCGCGATCGTCCGGTCACCGGCGCTGGCGCTCGTCGCCGCGATCGCACTGGGTTGTGCGTACGGGATCGCGCTGGTGTCCGGCCTGCTGGAATTGCAGCGGCTGGCGGCGCCGCACGAACTCGCGGCCCTCACCGGCGCCTACTACGCGCTCGCCTACCTCGGTTTCCTGCTGCCGTCGCTGCTGAGCCTGCTGAACCCGGCAGCCGGCTATCCCGTTCTGCTCGGCGCCCTCGTGCTGGTGGCGTTGTCGGGCACCGCGGTGATCCTGCGCCATTCCCGGGCGCATCTGCCCGCGCCTGCGCCGGCCGGGAAAAACGAGAAAGAACTGGCTCCCGCTGGATGATCGGCGCGACTGTGCCCGGCGCACGCTCGTGCCCGCCGCCGGCGACCACCCATCGGTCGATATCCGGCCGGCCATCTCGCCGGGCTTTCCCGGAGACCGAATTCGAGCGTCCGATCGGTCCGTGCCGAGGCCGAGGTGCTCGGGCGCAGGGGCCACCCGAGCTCCCTGTCCCGGCAGGCACGGAAGTGTCATCCCCGCCGCACCGTGCCGGGTTTCGTGATTTCGGCGACCGGAGCGAACTCCGGGCATCGCACCGTTGCTTACCCCGCCCGCGACTCGGTGATCCGGCGGACCGAAAACCGATAGTCGGCCTGGCGCAGGAGTTCGTCCGGATCGTCGGTGGGCGGATAGATCCACAGTTCGTTCACCTTGCGCTTGCGCTCCTTGGCGACCGCGCCGGTCGCGACGACGCGGCGGTCCCACCCGTTGGTGAACACCGCGCCGTGCGAGCCCAGGTCGAGGCAGGTGACGTAAGGGGTCGCGGTGAACGGCACCGTGGGGAGCCCCAGCAGGTCGGCGGCGGCGTTGTGGCCCGCGAACTTACCCAGTTGCAGGGCGTGCTGGCAGCATTGCATGACCTGGTGTCCCGGTTCGGCCGCCGCGGCGGCGGTATCGCCGGCCGCGTAGACCGCCGGTACGCCGGTAACCCCCAGGTATGTGTCCACTGCCAGGCGGCCGAGACGGTCGTGGGTCCCCGGTATACCTGCGGTGAGCCCACTGGCCCGCACCCCCGCCGTCCAGATCACGGTGCGGGTGGCGATGGGCGTGCCATCGGACAACACGACCCGGGCGGGTTCCACCGCGGCCACGCTCACCTCGAGCCGGTATTCCACACCGAGGGCGGCCAAGGCGTCGGTGATCTCCCGCCGGGGACCCGGGCCCAGCTCCGGTCCGATGCTGTCTGCCCGTTCCACGAGAATCACCTGGGCTTTTTCACCGGGCGCACGGGTTGCGGTGATCGTGCCGAGCCGGTCCGTCAGCTCGGTGGCGATCTCGAGGCCGGTGAAACCCGAGCCGACCACGACGGCGGTGAATCGGCCGTCACCGGGCGGCAGTTCGGGGAGCCGGTTCAGATGGGCGTCCAGCACTGTTGCCGTGGGCAATGTGTCCACATCGAACAACAGCTCGGCGCCGGGCATTTCCGGCCGGAGGAGTTCACTTCCGGTGGCGAGAATCAGCCGGTCGTAGCCGATCTCGGCGGTCTCGCCCGCTCCGTCGACCGTGGTCAGAGTCTGTCCGGTGGTGTCGATTCCGGTCACGGTGGCCGCGACCAGGCGTACACCGACAGGTCCGAGGATCCGGTCCAGCGAGACCCGCATCCGATCCGGCTCTGCCTGGTACAGGCGGGGACGGATCACCAGATCGCCGCCGGGGGAGACGAGTGTGACCGGCAGATCGTGACCCGCGGCCCGGGCCACGCGAACCGCACCGGCCGCACTCCACACCCCGGCGAATCCGCCGCCCACTACAACTATTCCGGACACGCAGGCCTCCTCGTCGGCTGGAAATATCGATAACTTCATGCGGCGCTCGCGGAATACCGCCGGCTCGCGAACGATCAAGTACGGGCGTTCGCGATCTCGCGACGGGTGCGTTCCGCGGAGCCCGCCGGTGCCGCGGCGGCGAGATCGGCGATGGTCTGCGCCGCCAGTTCGCGCCGCCAGGCCAGTTCCGCGCGGCGCATGGCCATCGCGATACCGCAGGGCTGCGCGAAATCTGTGGTCGCGGTACGACCGCTGTGCCCGCGCTGCCGGATCTCGGTGCAGCGGAACGGGTCGGTACCGCCTTCGATGGCGGTCACGACCTCGAGCAGGGTGATCTTCTCCGGTGGCCGCGCCAGGCCGAATCCGCCGCGGACCCCGGGGGCCGAGGTGAGGATCCCGGCGCGGACGAGAGCCTGCAGCCGCTTTTTCAGGTACTCCACGGGGAGGTCGAACCACGCGGCGAGCCGGGCGATCGAGACCGGCCACTGCTCTTCGGTCCAGGCCAGGGTGACGCAGCAGTGCAGGCTCCACTCGACGCCTTCGCCCATTTTCATAACAGGGATATTAGATGTCCCGATTAATCCGGGGCAAGCTGAGGCTCTGGAGGCAAGGGAATTCGCGATTGCTGCGTCGGGTCATGGTCCGGTGTCACTGTGACGGCGGTGGCGATCGGCCCGGCTTCCGGAATCAATCGAAAGTGTTTGCCCGGGCGATTTTTTCCCAGTCGATGACATCCGCGCGGACCTCGTCGAGATGTCCGAGTACCGCATCGACGGCAGCACCGCCCAGCGGCAGGCGCAGCGGAGTGCGGTCGGCCTCGAGTGCGGCGCGGATGGCCGCCGCCGCTTTCGCCGGGTCGCCGGGCTGGGTGCCGTCGCTGTTCTCGACCATGCGGCGAGTGGCGCCCGCCGTCTCCGCGTAGGCCGGCGTCTCTGTGCTGAAGTAGGCCGCACCCGGCCCGAACAGACCCGTGCGGAATGCGCCGGGTTCCACCACCAGCACGCGGATCCAGAACGGCGCGACCTCGTCGGCCAGCGCTTCCGTGTAGCCCTCCAGTGCGAATTTCGTGGCGCTGTAGGCCGAAAAGCCCGCGAACGAGAGCTGCCCTCCGGCGCTGCTCATCATGACGACGGCGCCCGAACCCTGGGCGCGCATACCGGGCAGGACTGCTCGGGTGAGCGCGGATACGCCGCGCGACTAAAGTAGAACGTGTTATATTTTTTGCGGTTTGCGAGCTCCGGCACGGGTGCCGGGCCGCGGCGCCCGACGGGGTCGCCGGGGGCCCGGCCCCCGCACCGGAGCGCCGGTCACTTCGCAGGGCCTCTCGTGCGAGCGGGCCCGAAAGGCAGACGAATGAACACTGAACCGCACGTCGACGACACCGACCTGCTGCACCGCGAGCCCCTCTCGGTGGATCTGCTGGGCAAGGCCCTGGAACGCTATGCCGACCGCACGGCGGTCCATATCGACGACGCCACCCTGACCTACCGCGACGTGCGGGATCAGATCAGCCGGTTCGCGCAGGCGCTCGCCGCGGCCGGGCTCGGTGTGGGGTCACCGGTGGCGGTGCTGTCGGCCAACCGGCCGGAGGTTCTGTTCGCCCAGGGCGCGAACAATGTGAACGGGTCGCGGGCCATGGCACTGCATCCGATGGGCTCCCTCGACGACCACGCCTACGTGCTCGAGGACGCCGGTGTGGAAACCCTCATCTTCGACCCGGCCGGTTTCGACGAACGCGCGGCGCAGTTGCGCGATAAGGTCCCCGGGCTGCGGAACTTGTTCTCGTTCGGGCCCTCGGAGGCCGGAACCGATCTGATCGACCTGGCCGCCGGATTCACCCCAGGCCCGCTGAAACCGCCACTCGTGGATCCCGACGCCACCATGAGCCTGGCCTACACCGGTGGCACCACCGGTAAGCCCAAGGGCGTCGAGATGAGTTTCCGCGGCAGCGCGACCATGCTGCGCATCCAGATGACCGAATGGGAATGGCCGGACGAGGTCCGTTTCCTGGTGTGCACCCCGCTCAGCCACGCCGGCGCCGCGTTCTGGAACCCCACGGCCCAGCAGGGTGGCTCCATCGTGGTGCTGCCCTACTTCCACCCCACCAAGGTGCTCGAGGCGATCGAGAAGTACAAGATCACCGCGACCATGCTGGTGCCGACCATGCTGTACGCGCTGCTCGACAGCCCCGACCTGGACAAATACGATCTGTCCAGCCTGCAGACGGTGTTCTACGGCGCCTCCGCGATCTCGCCGACCCGGCTGGCCGAGGCCGTCGAGAAGTTCGGCCCGATCTTCTTCCAGTTCTACGGCCAGGCCGAGAGCCCGATGACCATTTCGGTGCTGCGCCGCGCCGATCACGACCTGACCAAACCGGAACGCCTCGCCAGTTGCGGCCGGCCGGTGCCGTGGCTCACTGTGGCACTGCTCGACGAGAAGGGCAACGAGGTATCCCCGGGCGAACCCGGTGAGGTGTGCGTGCGCGGCCCGCTGGTGATGAACGGCTACCTCAACAAACCCGCGCAGACCGCCGAGGCAACGGAATTCGGCTGGCTGCACACCGGTGATATCGCCCGCCAGGACGAGGAGGGTTTCCTCTACATCGTCGACCGCAAGAAGGACATGATCGTCTCCGGTGGTTTCAACGTCTATCCGCGTGAGGTCGAGGACGTCCTGTCGGCTCATCCCGCGGTGAGCGCGGCCGCGGTGATCGGTGTGCCGGACGAGAAGTGGGGCGAAGCAGTCAAGGCGGTGGTGGTACTCCGCGACGGGCAGTCGGTGGAGGTCGAGGAATTGCAGGCTCTGGTGAAGGACCGCAAGGGTGCGGTCTACACGCCCAAGACGGTCGATTTCGCCGACAGCATCCCGCTCAGCCCGCTCGGTAAGCCGGACAAGAAAGCGCTGCGCGCCCAATACTGGGGTGAAGGCCGGCAGGTCAACTGAATCCGGCCGGCGAAGGCTGCGCCGCCGACTTCGTCCTGCTGATATCGGTTCTCGCCCTGCGGAAACAGGGCGACCCAGCAGTCTCGACAAACAGAGGAGCATCATGGGCAAGCTCACCGGCCAGGTCGCGTTCATCACCGGTGCTGCGCGCGGGCAGGGACGCGCACATGCGGTGAAGA
Source organism: Nocardia carnea (assembly GCF_029868855.1). Lineage (GTDB taxonomy): Bacteria > Actinomycetota > Actinomycetes > Mycobacteriales > Mycobacteriaceae > Nocardia > Nocardia carnea_A. Next base: position 7,923 of record NZ_JARWOV010000211.1, read on the forward strand.
TGGCGTCGGAGGGAGCCGACATCATCGCCGTCGACCGCTGTGCACCGGTCGCGACCGCGGGCTACGAGATGGCGACGGAGGCCGACCTCGCCGAGACCGCGAAGCTGGTCGAAGCCGAGGGGCGCGGCGTCGTCACGGCGGTCGCGGACACCCGCGACCTGGAACCGCTGCAGCAGGCCGTGGATGCCGGTGTGGAGCGATTCGGCCGGCTGGATATCGTCGTCGCCAACGCGGGTATCGCCGCATCGCCGAAGGCGTCCTGGGAACTCACCCCGGACGAATTCCGCGAGATGCTGGACATCAATGTCACGGGCGTTTGGCAGACGACGAAAGTCGCTGTACCGCATATCATCTCCGGCGATCGCGGTGGCTCCATCGTGTTGATCAGTTCGATGGCGGGGCTGCGCGGGGTACCGGGTATCGCGCACTACGCCGCCGCCAAACATGCCGTCCGCGGTCTGGCCAAATCGCTGGCCAACGAACTGGCGTGGGCGAATATCCGGGTGAATTCGGTGCACCCCGGAAACATCCGCACGAACATGATCGACAACGAGCCGATGGTGCGCGGTTTCCGGCCGGACCTCGAGAACCCGGTCCTCGAGGACACGGCGGAGACCATGCAGAAGCTCAACCTGCTGCCGCAGCCGTGGCTGGAGGCCGAGGCGATCGCCGACGCCGTCCTGTACCTGGTCGGTGACTCCGGCCGCGGTATCACCGGAATCGCCCTGCCCGTGGACCTCGGCACCTCCGAGAAGTTCCCCGGTTTATAGGCGGCTCGTCCCGGAGCCGGCGTTGTTATCACACCGATGCCGCCGAAGCCGTGGACTCGGCTTGTGTACCCGCGGATAAACTGGGTACCGCCGTTGAGCGCCGTCGACAACGACCATCGCAGCACTGAAACGCTGGACACAGTTCCACGAACACAGCTCGCGAGCGGGCCATCCGGGTCCGCACGATGGAACCAGTTGGGATGTGATCAACGATGACTACGACCCACTCCGACAGCAGCTCCCGTATCTGCCACCGAACCGGCCGGTCCGCGATCGCCGTCACCGGCCTCGGCGCCGTCGCCACCGCGCTCGTCCTGGCGGCCCCCGGCGCCGGGGCGGTACCGCAGAACGTCGGCGCCGACCCCGGACGGAGCATGGGCATCAGCACGCCCTTCGGCACCACCTGCACCTATCAGGTGCGGGCAGCGGTCGACAACACCACAGAACCGGTGACCTTCCGCGACAACAACGTCGTGGTCGGATTCAATCCGTCGGTCGTGACGCCGAACGGCATTGTCGCGTCGACGACGTGGACCCCGGCGAACCCGGGAACACATTTCCTCAGCGCCGAACAAGGCGGCGTCACGGTGACCAGCGCGCCCGTGGAGGTCCGCACCGGAATGAACGCGGGCACGGGTTGCGCGGTGCCCTGACCCACCCGCCCCGCGAGCCCACGAGCGGCCGCACTCTGGAACTCGGCGGTTTCAGGGGGGGGGGGGGCGGGGCCCCCCCCCCGCGCGCCCCCCGGGGGGGGGGGGCCGGGGTGACACCCCCAAATTTGGGGGGGGGGGGGGGGCGC
>NZ_JARWOV010000212.1 GCF_029868855.1 Nocardia carnea
CCCACCCCACCCCCCCCCCCCCCCCCGCCGCCGCCCCCCGGGCGCGGCCCCAACCGCCCGCCCGCGCCCCCCCCCCCCCCACGAAAATCGTTGCCGCGCTACTGCACTGCCAGCATCGACCCGTTCAGTTCGTGCAACGGACCGAACACGGTGAAAACCACCCGGCCGTTCGGCTGCGCCGACGACACCGCCGCGGCCGCGTCCAGCGCCATCCCGAACGAGGGAGCCGACGGATGCGGGATAGCCGCGAGCACATGCCCGAAATTACTGTTGTGCACCCACTGGGTGTCTGCGGGGCTGAGGTCGACCCGCACCCCACCGACATCGGGCATCGGTGTCACCGCGACCGCACCGGCCGAACCGGCGCCCACAGTGGCGAGAACGGATGCGGCCCCGGCGATGAAGGCTCCGGCTGCCAAGGTACGTGCTACCCGCATATGTGATGTGACCTGTCTTCGATAGGTATGAATCGGCTCGACAGCGCATAAGAGGGCGCCGGCGAACCTGCCGACGCGCATACCTTATGACGCCGATCACCATTTATGCCACCTCTGCACGAATCTCTCGCGAAAAGTTCGCCCCTCCCCCGCAACTGCTACTGTGGCGGACCGTAAGCGTTCAACGAACCCGAGTTGGAGTTTCCTCACGTATGTCCACTCTCATCTATGACTATCTGCTCCCCCTCGTCGGCCCGCAGCAGGCCACCGCACTGGCGCAGATGTTCGTCGTCGGACCCACGGCCTGAACGTGCCACTGGGTGAACATCGTCCCCCGCCCGGCGGGGGACGGTGTCCACCTCGTGGAGTTACCATCCGGGCCGTGAAAAGACCCTTACTTCTCCTGCCCGCCGCCCTCGTAGTGCTCGCAGTCGGCGCGACCGCCTGCCAGAGCGACAGCGCGGCGCCGGAAACCACCGCGACTTCGTCCGTCGCGAACCCCGATACCGCGAAAATCGACCAGGTGAAGGCCGGTTCCTTCGTCATCGGCTTCCGCGGCGCTTTCCCCGGGCTGGCCGAGGGCCGCGATGATGCCGCGATCACGGCGATCTTCACCGAGACCTGTGCCGATATCCGGTCCGGTGAACCCGAGGAAGAGACCACCACCGCACTCACCGCACGCCTCGCTACCGGTGGCACCGCACCGGCATCACAGGAGACCCAAGCCGTCTACCAGATGGTCGCGGCGATGTGCAGCCGGCAGTAACAACCGCCTATACCGGACCTTTCCGAACTATCCCGCGATCGGTCTCCGACCCGGGCCGAGACACCCGCCCGAATTACTCCGGAGAGGGCGGAATTCCCTTTTGCTCAATCCCGCGTTCCGGTTTCCGGACCGAAAATCCCGGAGGCGTAGCGCGCCGCCCATTCGGCGAACGTCATCGCCGGGCGCCCGAGGATTTCTTCGGCTACCCGGTTCGGTGGCAAAGTGATCGCGTCCAGGCCGCTGAGTACATTGTCGACATACCAGGTGGCGGTATCCCCCATGGTCGGGGTCAGCACCCGGATCGTCTCATCACGGGTTGCCCGCACGAACTCGATCTCCCGGCCCAATGCCGACGACAGCTGCGCCAGCAGTTGCGCTCGGGTGAGTTTCTCCGGCCCGGTCAGTGAATAGGCGCGGCCGGTATGGTCGTCGCCGGTCAGCGCCACGGCGGCCACGGCCGCGATATCGGCCATGGCGATCGGGGTACTCCCGGCGTCGGGGTCGGGTTCGCGAACCGTGCCGGTCTCCCGGATCTGGCGGGCCCAGACCTCGGTGTTCTCCATGAAATCCCCGGGCCACAGATGCGTCCACGCGAGGCCGCTCGCCTCCACCGCGTTCGACACCGTGCCCCACCAGCTGTCGGGTTCGCCGGACAGGTCGACGATATGACGCACACCGGCGGCCCTGGCCAGCGCCACCACTTCCTCCACGGTGTCCGGTGCCGGCGCCAGGTACATCCGCTCGACGCCGTCGAACACCCCGCGCAACGTCTCCGGTTTGCGCACATACCCGCGAACGGCCGCAACCCTCTTCGGCAGCGCGGCCTTGTCCGGGCTCACGGTCAGTGCGCGGATGTCCTCCACGCCGCGGGACAGCAGTTCGTCGACCACCTTCCGGCCGATATTGCCGGTGGCCCCGGTGACCAGAATCGTCATATAACCCTCCCGTCCCCATGAAATCCACCCGCCTGCACCGGACGGTGGACGGGCGTGGTGTGCAGGCCGGTATTCGGGTGTCCTGGACCGCTGGACGACGAAAACCGAAGTTCTCGGCAGGATTCGAACCTACGCCTCCGCCGGGAAAGGGCGATAACCGGTACTACTCCGGCCCGTCCACCGCGACGTGCCGACCGCGGGGACTCTAATTCGTGCGGGTGCGGCTGTCCAACCCCTATTTTTTGGGACACCTCGGGTCGTAACCCCCGAACAGACCGGCGCGACTACACAGACAGCCGCGTCGTTGCAGCGCATCGACAGGTTGCCCGGCGGCCACCTGTGCCCGTAACACGCCCAGGCGTCCGCCACCGAAACCGCCCGCCCGAACCGAAGCGGACACAGCTCCGGCGAAGGCTCAGCCCCGAGGAAGTTCCGATGAGCTATATCGACGTCCTGGTCCGCCTGCAGAGCGCGGACCATCGGATCCTCATGGACCGAGCTGCCGTGAAGGGCCGCACCGTCACCGAATTGGCCACCGAGGTGTTGCGGGCGGGTATCCACAGCCGGGCCCGGGCGGCCCGCGAAGCAGCCTGGGACGAGTACCGCACAACCCACCGAATCGGCGCCGCCGAGGCGGATGCGGTGCGGAGGGCGTTCGTCGCGGGATGGGAAACGGCCCACGGCAGAGTCGGGACCACACCCGTGCGCCGGCCACGTGACCGGGCAGTCACCACATCCGATACGGAGGGCAGCACCACCGCGATGCGCAAGCTCCCCTCTACACGGGCCACCACCGCACCCGCGATTCGTACTCCCACTCCCCAGGTCAGCCGGGTTCGGTGACGCTGCTCCACCGGAAGAGAGCGAATTCGAGCCGCCGCACAACCCGGGATCGGGACCTGCGGTAGCCGGTCGACCACTGTCCCGCCGGGGTCCCGTGTCCCGTCGATTTCCGTCTCCAGGAGCGCCCTTCGACCTGCCGTCGCGCGGGTCGCCGGAGGCGCGGATTCGGCGGAGTACCGAGTCGGAATCGCTGGTTCCAGCAGTTCCAACGGGGGGATCCACACTGGTCATCGGACGTTCCGGGCGCGGATGAGCCGGCCTGTAAGCCGGATCCTGTCCCCGGTTCGCACCGGGTGGCGGCCATCCATCTGGGCACACCGTCGCCGGGTACCTCGAGCGGTCCACCCGCAGGCTCGGGCGAGCAGCCCTCGAACACCTGCGCAACCGCACCGTGGGGTGCGGCCTTCGACCTTGCTCCGGGCGGGGTTTACCGAGCCGCCCCGGTCACCCGGGGCGCTGGTGCGCTCTTACCGCACCGTTTCACCCTTACCGCGGGGCCCGGGCGGGGCGCCGGGGGGGGGGTTTGTGTTGGGCGGGGCCCCGGGGGGCCCCCCGGTTGCGGTTTGGAACCCCCCGCGGGGGGGGGGGCGGGGGTTGCACCGCGGCCCGCGGGGCCCCCGGCCGGG
>NZ_JARWOV010000213.1 GCF_029868855.1 Nocardia carnea
TGAACTATCTGGCGGATCCCGACCCCGATTTCGTGGCGGCCTTCGCCCAGACCAACGCCGGCGATATGTCGCCCAACCTGGACGGCAGGCCCGGTCACGGCCCTACCGCGCCGTCTTTCCCCCCCCCCCCTACCCCCCCCCGCCCCCCCCGGGCGCGCCCGGTTCGGGCATATTCGGTTGCGCCCCGGCCGGTTTCGGCCGGGGCTCACCTTTTCTGAACCTATCGGTTGCCCTCCCTGTGAGGTCGTGTGCGGCACCCGGCCGGACGCATGGGCGTCAGCGGCGTGAGCGCCCGGCGGCGAGCCGGGTTCTCCACCGCTCCGCTGCTGTCGACCGCATCCAGCTGCCGTATTCGAACCCGCCGAATTCCACAGGCCCTTTTCGATACTGGGACATTGGGCTACCGCGATACACCGGTAGCCGAACGAGGGTGCCGGATCGTATTCGGCCATCGGGTAATTCCGCCTGCTGTCGCGGATCACACGTTTGTTGCCGCACCAGTCCGACAATGCCCGGATCCGCCGCGGCGGTCCCGCGCGATCGGCGGATACCCATTCCGCCGGCCCGTCCGGCCGTTGCCATGGCCGGCTCCCTCAACGGGCCGGATACCCGCCGGTGATCAGCGGCACGATATGCCGGTGGGCGAATTCGGTGAGCCGGTCCTCGGAGTCGAGATCCACCGCACCTACCGGCTGCAAAATGAGCGAGTGCACGATCCGCGCGGCAATCTCGATCCGCGTCGCGAGGTCGGAGATATCCGGTAGCCGCAACCGGCGCAGCGCATCGCCCACCACGGTGGTGGCCGTGGTGATCGCCATCGTGAAGAACGCACCACCCTCGGTGGTGAGCTGCGGCAGCAACCGGTCCGGCTCCACCGCGAGCACCCGATTGACCAGGGGATGATTACGCCACCGGCTGATAACGGTGACGAAGAGATCGGCAACGACAGCATCGACCGTCGCGTGCTGTGCGGCAATCCCGTGCAGTTCAGCGAGGAGCGTGCGGACCTCACGCGTGGTGACCGCGCGGACCAGCTCGTCGCGTGACCCGATGCGCCGGTAGACGGTGCCGCGGTCGACGGCCGCCGCACGGGCGACATCCCCGATCGTCGTCTTCCGCACGCCGAGGCGTTCGAACTGCCGTCGTGCCGCGTCGAGGATACGGTCTTCGATATTGTCCGGAAACGGGTCTTTCGAGGTAGGGGCGGTAGCGGGCACGCCGGACACGCTAGCAGCGGATACCCCGTCGGCAACAATCCGGAAGAATTTGTTGCGACCACATTGCAAGGGAATATGTTGCATTGTACGGTTCAGGGCATGGCTGATGACAGCGCACCGACGCGCACCTATCGCGAGGAAGCGCACGCGATCCACGCGCGGGACGTGCACTTCGACTTCTCCGGCGTCCCGATGCACTACATCCCCGGCGAAGTGCTGGCGACCCATGTCACCAATGTGATGCACCTGGTCCTCCCCGAAGGCGAACGCGCCATGGCGGCCTGCCTGGCCGAGGCCCTGCCGTATATCGACGACGAACGGCTCCGCGAGGAGGTCACCGGGTTCATCGGCCAGGAATCGATGCACGCCGGCAGCCACGAGGGCGCGCGCAACCATCTGCAGTCGATCGGGCTGGATGTCGAAAACTACGTCGCCAAGATCGCCTGGCTCGTCGACCGGGTGCTCGGCGACCACGGGCTCAGCGGCCGCGCCGAACAGGAGTGGCTCAAGGAGCGCTTGGGCCTGTTCGCCGGGATGGAGCATTTCACCGCGGTGATCGGTGAATGGCTGCTCGAATCGAAAGTACTCGAGGAACTCGGGATGGACCCGACAATGCTGGACCTGGTGCGCTGGCACGGTGCCGAGGAAGTCGAGCACCGCAGCGTGGTGTTCGACGCCTATATGCACGTCGACGGGGGCTATGCGCGCCGGGTCCGCACCGGCCTGCTCGCCAGCGGGCTGCTGTTGCCGTTGTTCGTCGTCTCCACTGCCTACCTCTACCGCAAGGACCCGAGCCCGGCCAAGGGGCGCTTCTGGGGACAGCAGTTCCTCAGCGCGACCGTGCGCGGTGTGATTCCCAGTTTCACCACGTTCTTCACCGAGATGCCGCGTTACCTGCGGCCGGGTTTCCACCCCTCGCAACTGGGTTCGATGGACAATGCCCTGCGCTATCTGGCGCACTCCCCGGCCGCCCGCGGATGAACACCCTCGGACCGGCACCGTCGCGAGGGCTGCAGCTGCTGGGTGTGGTCGTGGACGTCTACAAAAAGGTGTTCACCACACCCGCGCTGTCTCCACCGAACCCCGTACGCCGCGGCGGTTTCGACATAGATGTCACGGTGGAATCGGTACGGACCGAGGCGCAGGACGTGGTTTCGCTGACCCTGCTGCGCCCGGACGGGCGGAGACTGCCCGCCTGGCGTCCCGGTTCCCATCTGGATGTGTTCCTGCCCTCGGGGCGGCAACGCCAGTACTCCCTCTGCGGTGATCCGCGGGATCTCTCCCGCTACCGTATCGCCGTACGCCGACTGCCCGACGGTGACGGCGGGTCGACGGAGGCGCACTCGCTCGCGCCCGGCAACGCGCTGCGGATCCGCGGCCCGCGCAATGCGTTCACCTTCGTCGAGACCGCGCCCTCATACCTGTTCGTCGCCGCCGGGATCGGTATCACTCCGATACTCCCGATGGCGCGGGCAGCGGGTGACCGCGGGCGGCTGATGTATCTGGGTCGTTCCCGCGACACCATGCCGTTCCTCGGCGAACTCCCCACCGGCGCCGAAATCCGGCCCGACGACGAATTCGGCACCCCCGATATCCCGGCGATCCTGGCAGCCGCGCCGCCGGGCGCGGCGGTATATGTCTGCGGCCCGCCGCCCGTCCTGGAAGCAGCCCAGCGCAGCTTCTTCACGCTGAACCCGACGGGCTCACTGCATACCGAACGGTTCTCGGCACCGCCGATCGTCGACGGCCGGGAATTCGACCTCACCCTCGCCGCCTCCGGCCGGCAGGTGCGTGTGGGCGCGGCGGAACCCACGCTCGACGCCATCCGGAGGATCCGTCCCGACGCCGTCTTCTCCTGCCGCCAAGGTTTCTGCGGTACCTGCAAGACCAAGGTTCTCGCGGGCGATATCGACCACCGCGACCGCACCCTCACCGACGCCGAACGCCCCGGCCACATGCTTCCGTGTGTCTCCCGGTCCGCGGGCGGGCCGTTGGTTCTCGACCTCTGAAGCGAAAGGCCCAGCAGCACAATGCGTAACAGCTTCCCACTCGAATCGGCGGACGACGCCTTCCTGGACACCGCGGACCGGCGCTACACCCATATCGTCGATATCCCGGCCTCGCGCCGGCAGGTCTGGGAAGTCCTGACCGCCGACGATGCCCTGGTGTCGTGGTCGCCGGTGATCACGACCGCCCGCTGGACCGCGCCGCGTCCGTTCGGCGTCGGCACCACCCGGGAGGTGACCCTCGGGGGCGCGCTCCGCCTCGCCGAGCGCTTCTACCGCTGGGATGAGGAGACCCGGATGACCTTTACCGTCGATTCCGCGTCCGTACCGGGGCTGCGCCGTTTCGCCGAAGATCTCACCCTGCTGCCGCTGGGCACCGCGACCCGGCTGGTCTGGACTTTCGCGCTCGAAGGCGCTGCGCCGCTGCGGCCTGTGCTGGCCGCGGCGAGCCCGGTGAACCGCCTGGTCACCAAATCCATCGCCGAAGGCATCACCGGCCGGGTCCGCGCCGAATCGGTGGGGGCGCGGCGATGACCCCGGCGGATTCCCACGGCGCCCGCGCGGCCGCCGAACATCACAGCATCGTCGTGCTCGGGGCAGGTTTCGGCGGGATCGGGCTCGCGATCGCGCTACGGCAGGCCGGTTTCGACGATGTGGTGCTGCTGGAACGCGCCGCCGACCTGGGCGGCACCTGGCAGGCCAACACCTATCCGGGTTGCGCCTGCGATGTCCCGTCCCAGCTCTACAGCTACTCCTTCGCCCCGAATCCGGACTGGTCCCGGACCTACGGCCGGCAACCGGAGATCCTCGGCTATCTCCGCCGCGTCGCCACGGAACACGATGTGGTGCGCCATATCCGGTTGAACACCGAACTCACCGACGCTCGCTGGGACGACGGGGAGTCGCTGTGGCGGATAGCGACGTCGCGCGGCGCCCTCACCGCGGACTATTTCCTTTCCGCCGCCGGTATCTTCGCCGAAGCGAAGTATCCGGATCTGCCCGGCCTGGACGGCTTCGAGGGCACCGCGTTCCACTCTCTGCACTGGGACCACGATCACGATCTGACCGGTGAGCGGGTCGCGGTGATCGGCACCGGTGCGTCCGCGGTGCAGTTCATTCCCGAGATCCAGCCGCGGGTGGCGGCGTTGACGGTATTCCAGCGTTCGGCGCCGTGGATCGTGCCGCGGATGGACCGGCCCACGCTGGGCCTCGAGCGCAGCCTGCTGCGTCGTATCCCGCTGGCGCAGAAGGCGATCCGCGGTACCTGGTACGGCTTGATCGAGAGTTTCGGGCTGGTCGGTTTCGTCGACAACCGGTTCCGGCACCCCTTCGAGGTCCTCGGCCGCCTCCAACTGCTGCGCCAGATCCGGGATCCGCGGCTGCGCCGCAAGGCCACCCCCGATTACGTCATCGGCTGTAAGCGCGCCATTTTCTCCGACGCCTATCTACCGGCCTTGGACCAGGACAATGTGGAGGTGGTCACCGACGGTATCGCCGAGGTGCGGCCGCGGTCGATCGTCACCCGCACCGGGGACGAGATCGAGGTCGACACGATCATCTACGGCACCGGGTTCACCCCCATCCCCACCGCGTTCGAGCGGATCACCGGCCGCCACGGCCGCTCGATCGCCGAACTCTACTACGAAGAACCGCAAACCTATCTGGGCACGGCCATGGCGGGATTCCCGAACTTCTTCTGCACCCTCGGCCCGTTCGGCGCGGCCGGCAACCAGTCCGCCATCTTCATGCTGGAATCGCAGATCGCCTATATCGTCGACGCGCTGAGCACTCTGCGCGAACGCGGCGCCCGCCGGGTGGAGGTGCGCCGGGAAACCCAGGACGCCTTCGTCGGGGAAATGGAACGGCGCAGCGCGGACACGGTGTGGCTCACCGGGGGCTGCCAGACCTACTACACCACTCCCGACGGTCGCAATGCCGGACTGTATCCGAGCTGGAGTTTCGAATACCGCCGCCGCACCAGGCATTTCGATGCCGAATCCTATGAGGTGACCGTATGAAACCACCGTTACCCGCTCCCCTCGACCGGCTCACCGGACCGGTGTTCGCGGTGCAGGACAAGGTCGTACTGGTCACGGGCGCCGGACAAGGGATCGGGCGCGAACTCGTGACCATCCTGCACCGGCGGGGTGCCGTGATCGTGGCGGTCGATATCGACGAGGCCGCCGCCCGGCGCGCCGCGGACGAGCTGGGTTCCCGGGCGCACGGAATCGGCGCCGATGTCACCGACCGGGATCGGATGGAACAGGTGGTCGGCGAGGTGTCCGACCGGTTCGGGCGCCTCGACGTCGTGGTCGCCAATGCCGGTGTCACGCCGGTACCGGCGACATTGCGCACCATGGAACCGGGTGATTTCGACCGGGTGCTGAACATCAACCTCACCGGTGTGTTCAATACAGTGCATCCGGCGCTCGACGAGATCGTCCGCAGCCGGGGCCATGTCGTGGTGGTGTCCTCTTGCGCCGCATTCGCGCCCGGGATGGGCGGTTCGCCGTACATGATCAGCAAGGCCGCGGTCGAGCAGCTGGGGCGGGCGCTGCGGGTCGAACTGGCCGCTTCCGGTGCCACCGCCGGAATCGCCTACTTCGGTCTGGTCGAGACGCCGATGACCCATGCCGTGCTCGACGCCGACGACCTCGGCCGCCGGATCAACGATCTGCTGCCGTGGCCGCTGAGCGTGCGGATCACCGCCGAACAGGCCGCGCGCACCATCGCCGACGGTATCTCCCGGCGCGCGCCACGCACCATCGCCCCCAGCGGGTGGCAGCCCTACGCCCTGCTCCGCGGGGTGATCAACACCGTTCTCGACAGCCGGTTGGCGGGCGATTCGGCGGTGCACGACATCGTGCGCGCGATCGAGAAACGGCGATGACCGCACCGCGGATGCGGGGTTCGTGGCAGGCGCGCACCGTCCGGCAGGTGTCGGCGCTCACCGCACGCCGGCTCGCCGCGGCCGCGCCCGTGAATGCCTGCACACTCCCCTTCGCCCGCGCCCTGATCGATCAGGCATTGCGTACGGTCGCACCGACCGTGTCCGGCACCACGGTCGAATATGTTCGCGACGGCCGTGTCGCAGGAGAATGGGTGCGTGGGCCGCGGGCCGGCCGGACCGATGCCGTTGTGCTGTATGTGCACGGTGGCGGGTTCGTCGCCGGGTCCGCGTCCGGATATCGCGGAGTGGCCGCGCGGCTGTCCACCGCGACCCGGCTGCCCGTTTTCACCCTGGACTACCGTCTCGCGCCCGAACATCCGCACCCGGCGGCCCCACAGGACCTCGACCACGCATTCCGGTGGCTGACCGGCCGCGGTCACCCGCCCGGCCGGATCGTCGTCGCGGGCGATTCCGCGGGCGGGTTCCTCGCCGCGGATTTCGTCATCGACCGGGCGCGCACCGGGCTGCCCGCGCCCGGCGGTGTGGTCTTGTTCTCGCCGATGGTGGATCTGAGCCTCGGTGTGGCCACCGGTTACGAGGGGGCGCGGGCCTGCGGCCTGCTGTCGGCCGGGCTGTCGCGCCGCGCCGTCACCCGTTTCACCCCGGACCCCTACGAGTTGCTGCCCGCCCGTGGTAAACCGCTGCCACCGGCACTTATCCACGCCGGCGATACCGAATTCTTCGGCGGTGACGCCGTCGCCCTCGCGCAGCGGTGGACCGCAACCGGTGCGGTCTGCGAATTGCAGGTGTGGCCCGACCAGATCCATGCCTTCCAGGTGCTGCCCGCCCTGATTCCGGAATCGCGGCTCGCCTACCGGTCCGCGGCCCGCTTCGTCGCCGCGGCTCTCGATACCACCGCAGCCGCGGTCTGATCCGAAAGATTCTCCCGTTGAGCACAGTTCGTTCCGAAACCCTGCCCGCCGCGTTCCAGCATATCGCCGCCGTGGACCCCGCCGCAGTAGCGCTCCGCACGCCCGGCAATACCCGAACCGTGACATGGGGTGAGTACGCCCGGCAGGTCCGCGAATTCGCCGCCGGACTCGCCGCGCTCGGGGTCGGCCGCGGTGACACGGTCGCGCTGATGATGGGCAACCGGCCGGAGTTCTACCCGCTCGAGGTGGCCGCCCAGCATCTCGGCGCGACCTCGTTCTCGGTGTACAACACCCTGCCGGCCGGTCAGCTCGGGTACGTACTCGGCAATGCCGGTGCCCGGGTGGTGATCTGCGAACCGCAGTACGTTGCGCGCCTGCGGGAGTGCGGGGTCGCCTTCGCGCATCTGATCTGCCTCGACGACGCCCCGGCGGGGACTCTTCCGGTAGCCGGGTTGCGTACTGCGGGCGCCGCGGATTTCGATTTCGAGGCGGCCTGGCGCGCCGTGCGGCCCGACGATGTGGCGACCCTGATCTACACCTCCGGCACCACGGGCGCCCCGAAGGGCGTGGAGACCACCCACGCGAACCTGTTGTTCCAGATATACGGGGTCGCCGAGGTGCTCGGAATCGAATTCGGCGACACCATCACCTCGTATATGCCTTCGGCGCATATCGCCGACCGGCTCACCGCGCTCTACGCGCAGGAAGTGCTCGGCGTGCAGGTGACCTGTGTGCCCGACCCGTCGGGGATCGCGGCGGCGCTGGCCGATCTGCACCCGACCATCTGGGGCGCGGTGCCCCGGGTATGGGAGAAGATCCGGGCCGCCGTCGAATTCGAGGTTGCCGCCGAACCGGACACCGAACGGCGCACCGCCATGCAGTGGGCGCTGTCGGTGGCCGCCACCCGCGGCGAATACGCTCTGTCGGGCCGCGAGCTCCCCGATGATCTGGCCGCCGACTGGCAGCGCGCCGACGAGCTGGTTCTGCGGGGCTGCGGACGGCACTCGGTTTCGACCGGATGCGCTGGGCGATGTCGGGCGCCGCGCCCATTCCACCGGAGACACTGGGTTTCTTCGCCGGCCTCGGCGTACCGATCACCGAGATCTGGGGGATGTCGGAACTGTCGTGCATCTGCACCGTGAGCCATCCCCGCGAGGTGCGGCTGGGTACGGTCGGAACGCTGCTGCCGGGGATGGAAGCCCGGACCGCGCCCGACGGTGAACTCCAGGTGCGCGGGCCACTGGTGATGAAGGGGTATCGGGGCCTGCCGGAGAAAACCGCCGAGGCGATCGATCCGGACGGCTGGTTGTCCACCGGCGATATCGTGACCGTCGACCCGGACGGCTACTTCACCGTCGTCGACCGCAAGAAGGAAATCATCATCAACGCGTCCGGCAAGAACATGTCGCCGGCGCATATCGAGAACACGATCAAGGCGGCCACGCCCCTCATCGGCGCCATGGCGGTGATCGGCGACGGCCGCCCCTACAACACCGCGCTCGTGGTCCTCGACGCCGAAACCACCGGCCCCTACGCCGAGCAGCACGGGCTTGCCGACGCCTCCCCCGCCGCACTCGCCGCCGACCCCGCGGTGCTGGCGGCGATCGCAGCGGGTATCGCCGCCGGAAACACGCGGCTGGCCCGGGTCGAACAGATCAAACGCTTCACCGTACTGCCGGTCCTCTGGGAGGCCGGCGGCGACGAGATCACCCTCACCATGAAGCTGAAACGCACCGTGGTGGCGGAGAAATATGCCGACCGGATCGCCGATCTCTACCGTGCCGAACCACCCGCCGAGGTCCGGGAACCAGCGGCCGAGGCCGAGGCGATACCGGCGCGACGGTAGAACCGGAGGCCGGGGCGCGGCCACACACCGCTCCCCGGCAGCCGGTCCGGTGCCGGCCACCGTTTCGTGGATGACCCGGCAGCCGCAATGGCGCACTTGTTCGCGTCCGCGTTCGAGCAGTTGCGCGGGCGGAGCGCCGTCGAGCACGGTGGATTCTCGGCCTCTTCCTGCACAGCCCGCCGCCGAACCGAACCACCGGCCGGGTCACACCTCGAGATCTTCTTCGATACCGCGCAGCTTGTGCCGGGCCAGAGCCAGATTCGCGCGTCCACGGTCGAGCGCGAGATAGAGGAACAATCCCTTCGACTTCCGGCCGGTCATCGGGCGGATGAGGTGGTACTGGGCGCTCAGCGTGATCAGGATGTCCTCGATATCCTCCTGCAGGCCGAGCTGTTCGATGGTCCGCAGTTTCGCGCGAACCACCTCGGTGTTGCCGGCGGCGGCGACGTGGAGGTCGAGGGTTTTCGAGCTGCCGAGCATACCCAGCGCCATACCGCTGTTGTAGTCGACGACGGCCGCGCCGAGGGCACCGTCGATCGACATCATTTCCTTCAGCGCCAAATCCATATCGGACACAGGTCTTTCCTTTCGATGGGTTATTCGGGTCTTCCGTCGGTTCTGCCGGGTTCGCGGGCGGTGCCCGCCAGATGTCCGGCGATAGTGCGCGCCACCGGACGCGATTCGAGATGCAGCCGGCCGATATTCACGTCCGGTTCCGCGAGAACGGTCAGCGACGCCCAGCCGGCCGCGTAGATGACGACGTGTCCGCGTGTCCCGTCCACCACGACCTCTTGGAAGCCGCCGCCGTGCGCGACGCCCGCCAGCCGGTCCGACAGCGACAGTTGCGCCGCGGCGAGCGCAGCCATTCCAGTGGGTTCGATATGTCCGGGTAGGTCGTGGGTGACCAGCAGACCGTCACTGGACGCCACCAGCGCTCCGACCAGTCCGGGCATCCGGGCCCGGAGCCCCGTGAGTTCCGCCTGTACCGCCGGGTGCGGAGCGGTTTCGGGCATCGGCACCTTCGTCAACCTCCCCATCAGATCGCCGAGCAATTTCCTGCGCGCCGTCACGCGAGCTCCTCCAGCGCCGAACGGAGACGCAGGAGCAGTGCCTGATCGACCGGCTCCCAATCGCTGTCCTCGGGAACCGGCACCGGTTGCCGCACCCGCCGGCGCAGGACCGGCTCGGCGCCCGGCCGTGGTGTGGGTGGCGGCGGCCGGTCCCCCGGTGGCTGGATCAACCCAGCCGCAGTGAGGTCGCGGACCGCCTCCAGGCAGCCGTACGCGGTGCGACCGAGGTCGCGGGCGATAACGGTGACACTGCGGCGGGTATCCGCTGCCGCCAGCACCTCGGCTTGACTGCCGGTGAGTACGACCCGGTTCCGGCGCACTCGGCGCACCGGAATCACAGGCGCTCGATCCACCAGCCGCGCCGGCCACGGCCCGGAATCCGGGTCGCCGCGGCGCGCGCATTCGCGCACCAATATCCTCGGCCGGATACGGCAGACCGGGGCCAGCCAATGTGGCGGCGCGGGCCGGAATTCGGGGACGGCCGGGGCGGACAGCAGGAAATAGGCGGCGTCGAAAACCGAGAGCAGCGCCAGGGTCTCGAGCAACGGTCGGCGCAGGACAGGGCCGGGATCGCCCGTGGCGGCGCGCTGCCAATCGTCGGCGCCGGCCACCCCGGCCGCCACGGCCAGCCGATCGAGTCCGGTGGTGCGGCGGCATTCGGCGGAAGCGATGGCACCGTCCGCGAGATGGAAGACGCCGTCGCCCGCGTGCAGCACGCCGGTGCTTCCCTCGTCTTCCAGGCGCCGCAGCTCGTCCGCGAGCTCAGTGCCCATGACCGTCCTCGGCCGAAGCCACCCCATGGTCACCGCCGGTAGGTTCCGCGTCATGACCGTTTCCGGTGAGGTCCGCGAGGATGCCGCGTAACCGGAACCGGGCCATCGCGAGATTGCCGGAGTCCTCGTCGAACAGTGCGTGCACGAACAGCCGGCCCTCGAAATCGCCGCGTACCAGGTCGATCAGGTGGTATCCCCCGGTGCCGCACACGATGATCTCGGTGAGGTCGTCATCGTCCGCACCGGTCGCGAGCGCCGGACAGCCGAGTACAGCGCGCACGACATCGGTTGTGGTGGCCGCATCCTCGTGCTGGTCGACCAGATCATGACGCCCGGCCCCCGCGATCGCCAGTCCACTCGCCCCGTCGACCAAGGTCACACTGCGCGCCCCCGGGATGTCCATGATGCGTTCCAGACATCCGTCGATACCGATCACTGCTGCGCCTCTACCTTGTTCATGAGTGTTTCAGATTGCAGAGACACTACACAGACTTGCGAACTATGTCGTGCGAACGCAGTAGTGCGTCCCGGTTGCGCCATTCGTCGCCGGTATCGGGGCGGGGAAAGGACAGTTCGGGGCGCCACGAAAGGTAGCCCTCCGCGGCTTCGGGCACTGCGGAATCGGAAACTTCGGCGAGCACAGCCGAACTCGAACCCTGTGCGGGAATGTTCGCGCCGGTCGGTCACCGATCCACACCGCCGGGCGGGGCACCCGGGCCGCCGAGTTCACCGGTGATGCCGTGCCGCCCGGACACCATGAGAAACGATTCGGCCGGTCCGGAAATCTCGCCGCCGCGGCAACGGGACCAGTCGAGATCGGTTGCCGACGATCGCAACCCGCGGATCCACCAGGCTCGGCGACTCGCCTCAGCGCGGTGTCGGAGTCGCCGGCAGGGCGGCGATATCGTCACATTCGGCGCGTGCCAGAACCACAACGTTCACCACGGTCCGCCGTCCATCCTGGGCGCGGAACCCCGACGCAGGCGGTGTTCCAGCAGAGCCTGCTCCGCGGGATTCCGGGTGAGCGCCAGCGCCTGCCGATCGGCCGCTGCCGCTTCGTCCTCGCGACCGAGTTCGCGGAGCAACTGGGCCCGAGTGGCATGCATCAGGTGATAGCCGGTGAGTTGGCCGGCGAGCCCGTCCACGGTCGCCAATGCCGCTTCCGCGCCCTCTACCCGGGCGCGGGCTATCGCCTGCTGTAACCGGACCACCGGTGACGGCGTCATCGCCGACAACAGGTCGTAGAGAACCACGATCTGCGGCCAGTCGGTGGCGGTCCAGTCCGGCGCCTCGGCATGGCAGGCCACGATCGCCGCCTGCACCTGGTACGGGCCCGGCCGTCGCAGCCGTCCGGCCGCGACGAGCAGGTCGATCGCCCGCGCGATGGCGGCATGATTCCAGCGGGAACGGTCCTGGTCGCGGAGCAGCACGATACGACCCGCATCGTCGAAGCGTGCCGCTTCCCGTGCGCGATGCAGCCGGATGAGCGCCAGCAGGCCCATCACCTCCGGTTCGCCGGGCAGCAACCGCTCCAGCAGCGCTGCCAGCCATTCCGCGTCGGCGGCCAGGCCGGGGTCGCCCGCGGATTCGGTCGCCAGGTAGCCCTCGTTGAACAGGAGGTAGATGACGGCGAGTACCTCGTCGAGGCGTTCGGCGAGTTCGGCGTCCGAGGGAGTGCGGAAGGGAATACCGGCCTGCGATATCTTCCGCTTCGCTCGGGTGATGCGCTGTGCGACAGTACTTTCCGGCACCAGGAACGCTTTCGCCAGCTGCCGGGTGTCCAGCCCGCACACCATGCGCAGCGTGAGGGCCACCTGCGCTTCGCGCGGGAGTGCGGGATGGCAGCAGATGAACATCAGCCGCAGCCGGTCGTCGGCCTCCGCCCGCACCGGCCACCGCAGCTCTCGGAGCTTGTCGCGGTAATTGGCCTCACGGCGCAAGATATCGAGGCCGCGTCGGCGGGCGACGGTGAACAACCACGCCTGTGGGTCGTCCGGGACTCCGTCGACCGGCCAGGTACGCAACGCCTTCTCGACCGCGTCGGACACCAGGTCCTCCGCGGCGGCGAAGTCACCGAGCAAGGTGACCAGCGACGCTGCCAGCCGGCTGCCGTGCTCGCGCAACACCGCGGCGAGGACCCGGCCGGGGTCGGCACCGGTCACATCAGGACCGGTCGTATCTCCACCAAGGGGCAACCCGGCCAGCTCCGGGCCATGGCGAGCGCTTCGTCCAGGTCCGAGACATTCACCTCCACATATCCGCTGACGATCTCCTTGCCCTCGACGAACGGGCCGTCGGTGACGAGGGGACCGCCGGCCGCGTCGAGCCGGATGGTGGTCGCGGTATCGCCGCCGCCGAGTTTGCGGTTGTGCAGGATCTTGTCGCCGTGCTCGGCCAACCAGGCCTGGACCCGGGCGAAGCCCTGTTCGCGGGCGGTATCGTCCATGGCCTCCCAGTCCTTCTCCCACTGCTCGGTCTCACAGAACATCAGCACGTATTTCATGCTCGAACACCTCCTTCACCCATTAGACGATCGGCGCGCCCCGGAATCCGACAGCGACGGAGAATTCCCGATTGCGATATGAGCACCCCGACGGCGTGAGACCGCATCGGTCAATTCCGGCCCGACTCCACCGGCAGGCCGAGATGTGCGGTGAGTTCCGCGACCGCCGAACGGCCCGCCCGGTTCGCGCCGATGGTGCTGGCGGACGGTCCGTAGCCGATGAGGTGGATCCGCGGGTCCGCCGCGACCTGGGTCGCCGAGCGGCCGGTCATGGTGATCCCGCCGCCGGCGCCCCGCAGCGCCAGCGGGGCCAGATGGTCGAGGGCGCTGCGGAATCCGGTGGCCCACAGGATCACCTGCGCCGGTTGGAAAGTCCCGTCGGACCAGCGCACACCGTCCGGCTCGATATGTTCGAACATCGGCAGCCGATGCAGGACGCCGCGGTCGCGCGCGGCGCGCAGGCGTTCGGTCAACGGTAGCCCGGTCACCGAGACCACCGAACCGGGCGGCAATCCGCGGCGCACCCGGTCTTCGACGATGGCCACCGCGCGCCGGCCCGCGTCCTGGTCGAACGGTTCTTCGCGGAAGACCGGTTCGGACCGGGTCACCCAGGTGGTAGTGGTGACCCGGGAGATCTCGTCGAGCAACTGGACAGCCGAGATACCACCGCCCACCACCACGACGTGCTGCCCCGCGAACTCCTGCGGTTCGCGATACTCGCGCGTGTGCAGCTGGCGGCCGGCGAAAACTTCCGCGCCGCGATAGTGCGGTACGAACGGGCGTTCCCACGTGCCGGTGCCGTTGATCAGGCCCCGTACGCGCAGGGTGCCGGCATTATCGGTTTCGGCGTGCAACAGTCCGTCGCGTTCGCGGCGATCGCAGACCACGCGGACGGTCACCGGCCGGTGTACGCGCAGCCCGAAATGTTCTTCGTAGCGCCGGTAGTAGTACGGAACGGCCGTCGCGGCAGGCACATCGGCGGTTTCCGTGGCACCGGGCGGCAGATTCTCCGCGAACGACATACCCGGCAGATCGTGCACCCGGTTGACGGTGCTCAGGGTGAGCGACGGCCAGCGGAACTGCCAGGCACCGCCGGGCCCCGGGGCGTGGTCCACGAGCAGGAAATCGGTTCCGGGAATCAGCCCGCGCCGCTGCAAATGGTAACCGGCAGACAATCCGGACTGACCGGCCCCGATCACCAGGATCTGGAAATCCGGCCCGGCCGGGCTCGCTGCGTCGGTCACCATGGTCGCCGATGCTAGCCCGGGGCGGTGACACGGTGATCCCGGTTCAGCTGGGTACGCATCCGGATGCGGGCAGGCTCGGGATATCGGCGGCGCGGTTCTCATCGACGGTGACCTCCACGCTGTCGGACGGACCGCGCCGGCGGTACGGCTGTCCGGATCGGCACGCGGGAACGAAAACACCATCGGGTACCCACAAGGGGCGAAAGTCCGAAATGTCCAAAATCTCTCAGGTGCAGAATGTTTCGCTTTCCGCCCCGGACATCATCCCGCGCACTTTCGCACCACCCCGGCGCCCGGCACGCCCGAGCCGGGTACTACCCTGACTTCTCCGGAGACCCGCTCGCCCGAGTGTTGCGTGGCGACCGTTCCGGCTTCTCCATTGTGCACAACGCCACACCTTCGCACGCTCGTTCGTCGGCCCCGTTAGTTGATTAGCGAAAGCAACTGCTCTAAAGTTGATTAGCGAAAGAAACTATTCCCCTATTGGAGTCCGAGTGCCCATCTCATCCGATACCGCTCAGCACCTCCTCGGTGAGATGTTCCATATCGGCCGCGCCCTCCGCAGCGCCCTGTTCTTCACCGACGCAGGTCAGCTACCACCCGGCGGGATCGCCGTTCTCACCACCCTGGACGCGTCCGGCCCCTGCCGGCAGGTCGACCTGGCGGCCGATATGCGCATCACCCAGTCGGCATTGAGCCGACATATCACCGAACTGGTCGCCGCCGGCTACATCGTCCGCCGGGCCGACCCCAGCGACGGCCGCGCCGCGCTGGTTCAGCTCACCAGCGAAGGTCTCGACCTCCTGAACCGGGCCCGGGAAACCCATACCCGGCATCTTCAGGAAACCCTCGACGACTGGTCCGAGGACGACGCCGAACAGGCGTATCTGGTTGTACGACGACTCCGTAATTCCCTCAATGCCCGTTCCCGCTGCGCCTCGACCGGCGAGAACCCGCAGGTTCCGAAAGAGAGCACAGATGTCTGATACCGAGGCACCGCCAGCTCGCGATCCGCTCGCCATGAGCCATCGCCAGATCCTCGAAGCGATGACCGGACTGCTGGCCGCGCTGTTCACGGCGCTGCTCAGCACCACCATTGTCGCCAACGCGCTACCCACCATCATCGGCGACCTCCAGGGATCACAGACCGCCTATGCCTGGGTGATCACCACGGCGCTGCTCACCAATGCCGCCTCCACGCCCATCTGGGGCAAACTCGCCGATCTGTTCAACAAGAAGACGCTGGTGCAATCCGCCATCGTCATCTTCGTCATCGGATCGGTGATCGCCGGTCTCAGCCACAACGTCGCGCTGCTACTGGCCGCCCGCGCCCTCCAGGGCATCGGCATGGGCGGGCTCACCGCGCTCGTGCAGGCGATCATCGGCAGCATCATCCCGCCCCGGGAACGCGGCCGCTACTCCGGCTACATGGGTGCGGTGATGGCCGTATCGATGACCGGCGGACCGATCCTCGGCGGCGTGATCGTCGACAGCCCGCTGGGCTGGCGCTGGTGCTTCTACATCTGCGTTCCGCTGGCATTGATCGCCCTGTTCCTGCTGCAGCGGACACTGAAACTGCCGACCACACGCAAAGAGAACGTGTCCATCGACTGGCTGGGCGCCACGCTGCTCACGGCCGGCGTCTCGGTCCTGCTGATCTGGGTTTCGTTCGCCGGTAAGGCCGGCTACTACGAGTGGTGGTCCACCGAAACGGCGTTGTACGTGGGCGGCGGCGTCCTGCTGCTGCTCGCCACCGTGCTGGTGGAGGCCAAGGTCAAGGACCCGGTCATCCCGCTGAAGATCGTCACCGAACGCACCACCGCGCTGGCCATTCTCGCCTCGATCGCCGTGGGTGTCGGTATGTTCGGCGCGACCACATTCCTGGGTCAGTACCTGCAGACCGCGCGCGGCTATTCCCCCACCGCCGCGGGCCTGCTCTCCTCGCCGATGGTCGCCGGCATGCTCGTCGCCTCGGTCACCTCCGGCCTGTTGATCACCCGCTTCGGCAAGTGGAAGCCGTTCGTCGTCTTCGGCGCCGCCCTGCTGGTCGTCGGGTTCGCCCTGCTGTCGACCGTCGACCACGCCACCAACATCTGGTTGATCGGCGGCTTCATCACCGTGACCGGCATGGGTGTCGGCATGATGATGCAAAACCTCGTGCTGGCCGTGCAGAACACCGTGAGCGTCAAGAACATCGGCGCCGCCTCCAGCAGCGTCGCGTTCTTCCGCACGTTCGGTGGCGCGATCGGCGTCTCGGTACTCGGTTCGGTGCTCGCCACCCGCGTCGGCGAGCTCTCCAGCGCCCGCTTCGCCGAACTCGGCATCCACGCCGACTCCTCCGGTGGTAGCAATCTCGACCTCGGTGCCCTGCCGGCGCCGATCGCCGAGATCGTGCGTTTCGCCTACGGCGACGCCACCGGCCGGATCTTCCTGATCGCGGCTTTCGCGACTGCCGTGGCGCTGCTGGCGGCGATCCTGCTGCCGAACCGCCCACTACGCCGCACGATCGATATCGAACCGGCCGTCGATCCCGTGACTCCCGCCGATATGACGGCGAAGACGGAGATCCCGGACGACCTCGCCGAGCTCGATACCGCGGCGTACGCCGTCACCGAGCCCGCTGCCCGCGAGACCGGGTACACCGAGGACGAGGCGCCGCGGACCGACCGGGTACCGGTCGCTGTCGGCGCGCCGGCCGAGCCGGTCCCGGCCGACCGGAACGGACACGGTGGCTACTCGGCCGCAGGTATGGCGAAGACGCTGCCGGTCGCCGGATTCTCCGAAGGCGGATCCGGGCGGCCGTCGGTTGCCGGCCGGATCTCCCACGAGGACGGCCGCCCGGTACCCGGCGTCGCGCTCACCCTGATCGACCAGCGCGGCCGGCAGGTCGCCCGGGCGATCGGGACCTCGGACGGCGGCTATGCGATCGACGCACCCGGACCCGGGAACTATGTGCTGATCGCCTCCGCCCCCGGGCACGGGCCGGCCGCGGTCAACGTGGCCGTTGCCGACCGCACGGTCCGCACCGACCTGACGCTCACCGGGCTCGGCGAACTGTCGGGTACCGTACGCCGCGCGCCCACCGGGGAAGCACTGGCCGGCGCGACCGTGACCGTGACCGATCAGCGCGGTGAGGTCGTGGCCTCGGCCACCTCCGACGGCACCGGTTCCTACCTCTGCCACGGTGTGGTCCCGGGGGTCTATACCCTGGTCGCCGTCGCGGAGCATATGCGACCCAGCGCCACTGCCCTGACCGTGCCGGACAACGGCCTGCTGCGCCACGATATCGAGCTCTCGCCGATGGCCGTGCTCACCGGATCGGCGCGGTCGGAGAGCGGCCGGTCGCTGGAAGATATCCAGATCACCGTGCTCGACGCCGCGGGCGAGGTGAACGCCACCGTGCGGACCGACGAAAACGGCCGCTACGTCGTGACCGATCTGCCGGAAGGGCAGTACACGGTCGTCGCCCGCGGTTACCCGCCGGTCACCGGCCGGGTTTCGGTAACCGGCGCGCAAGCGGACTTCGACGTGCGGCTCGGATACGACACCGAGGAGCACTCATGACCGGACTCACCGCCCGTATTCGCAATGCCGAGAACTGGCCGGTACCCGAAGCGGTCCTGACCGTGACCGACAGCACCGGCCGCCAGATCGGCCGGGCGGTCGCCGACGACACCGGCGCCGTCACCACCGCCTCGCTGCCGCCGGGCCTGCACACCGCCGTGCTCACCGCGCCCGGCTACCAGCCGGTGGCCCGCACCGCCCAGATCTCGTCCACCGGTACGGGGACGCTCGGTGATATCACCCTGGTGGCGGTCGCGGAAACGGTGGCGCTGCCGCTGTCGGGTCCGTGGACGATCGACCCGGTGCATTCGACGGTGATCGCCACCGCCCGCCACCTCGGTATCTCGAGTATCAAAGCGCGGTTCGCCGAGGTCAGCGGACGCCTCGATATCGGTGAGCCGTTCGAGCGGTCCACCGGGTACGCCGAGATCAAAGCAGCGTGTATCGACACCGGTATCGCCATGCGCGACGACCACCTGAGGTCGGCCGATTTCCTCGATGTCGAGCGCTTCCCGCTGATCTCCTTCACCGGCAACGGCCTCCGGCGCACGGGCAGCGATACCTGGATCATGCCGGGTGAACTGGCCCTGCACGGCCAGCGCCGGACCGTCGATCTCGATATCACCTACGGCGGATTCGGACCGGACCCCTGGGGCGGCGTACGCGCCGCGTTCCACGCCGAAACCGTTCTGCGCCGCGACGATTTCGCGATCGATTACAACGCGATGGTGCGCGCCGGTGTGGCAGCGGTGGGTACCACCGTCAAGCTCGACCTGGATATCCAGGTGGTGCAGGGCGACCGGTTGCCGCAGATGTAGCGCCGGGCGGGTGCCGGCCGGGCCGGCACCCGCTCAGTCGCGGGCGGGATCGAGAGTGCGGATCACGCGCGCCGGATTACCCACCGCGACCACATTCGCGGGGAGGTCTCGGGTGACCACGGCACCCGCGCCCACCACGGTGTTCTCCCCGATCGAAACCCCGCCCAGCACGATGGCGCCGCCGCCGAGCCAGACATTGTCGGCGATCGTGATCGGTTCGGCCGCTTCCCATTTCGCGCGCCGCAGACTCGGATCCAGTGGATGGGTCGGTGTCAGCAGCTGGACATTGGGACCGATCTGCACGTCATCGCCGAGGGTGATGGCCGCGACGTCGAGGGCGACGAGCCCGAAATTTGCGAAACAACCCGATCCGATGGTGATGTTGCTGCCGTAGTCCACCCGCAGCGGCGGCCGGATCTCGGTGTCTTCCCCCACCGCCCCGAGCAGTTCGGTGAGAACTTTGCGCCGGCGCGCCGTATCCCGGGCCGGTGTGCTGTTGTATGCCTCCATCAGGTCCATCGCCCGCAGGCTCTGTTCTCTGATTTCTGGATCGTCGGCCAGATACAGCTCACCGGCGAGCATGCGCTCCCGCATCGACTTCTCGTCACCCATCTGTCGAGGGTATCGGGTACAAATGAGCGCCGAGCCCCTCCGCGGTCTTCCGCAACGACCAGCGGCGGGATCCCGAAAGCCCCACCCACCGCCGCGGCGAGCAGATCCGAAACCTGTCCGGCGCCCGGCCGGATAATCACATTCAGGACGCGATTCATAACCGCGTGGCAGGACCTGGCCGGACGAACCAGGCCGATCAGCAGGAATTCGAGCGATCCAGCGGCTCACCGGACTCACCTCACGCTGTGGGTGCCCGAACCCACCTTGGTCATCCAGGTGCGATTCGGCGGATACACCGCGGAGCGGGATGCGACGGTGTGTGGGAGCATCGGAAATCGACGACGACCCCGCCTGCGAGGAGCGCACCCGTGCCGATGATCGAGTTTCCCGCACCGCGCGGTCCACTGCCCGGCTATCTCTCGGTGCCCGATTCCGGTGGGCCGTGGCCGGCGGTCGTGGTCGTGCACGACGCATTCGGGCTCAGCGACGATATCCGGCGGATCGCCGACCGTTTCGCGGCGCACGGCTATCTGGCGCTCGCGCCCGCGCTGTTCCGGCGAGGTAACCGGATCGGTTGCGTGGTGCGCACCTTCCAGGCCCTGGCCGCGGGCAGCGGTGACGCTGTCGACGATCTCGTCGCCGCCCGCGATCACCTGGCCGCCGACCAGCGGTGCACCGGCCGGGTGGCATCGGCCGGGTTCTGCATGGGCGGTGGGTTCTGCCTGCTGCTTGCTCCGCGCGGGGTTTTCGATGCCACCGCGCCCAATTACGGTGTCGCGCCACGGGGTTTGGACGCTTTACGCGACGCGTGTCCGACCGTGGCCAGTTACGGGGCACGCGACCGTATGCTCCCCGGCGCCGCGGCGAAGCTGGAAAAGGTACTCACCGCGGGTGGTGTACCGCACGATGTGCACGAATACCCGGGCGTGGGACATTCGTTCATGAACAACTGGCCGACACCGGCACCATTGCGGGTGGTGGAACGTACCGCCGGGCTGGCCTACTCCGAACCGGAGTCCGAAGATGCGTGGCGCCGCATCACCGCCTTCTTCGAGACACACCTGCGTGAGCCCGTGTCCGACGACTGAACCCTGCCCCGGGCCGCGACGGGTAGGTCACCCGACCAGCGCCGAAAGCCGGGGGCCGACGCGGAGTTCCACCTCGGCATGCCGGAGCGCGCACGGCGGTTCCGCCCACCTGCCGTGTGCGGTTATGCGCTTGAAGCGAATTCCCGCGTCCACGCCGGACGGCGACGGACACCGCCGGCGCGGACTGCGGTGGTCGCGCTATGCGGGGGTTCCCACTACATCAGCATCATCGCGCCGAACATCAACATCATGAAACCCAGGAATCGAGAGCCCATCGCGATCTCCTATCGCTTTCTACGGAGCGCCGCATATTGCAGACACATTCATACCGTTATTTAACGGTACGTTATTTATCGACATACTGGTGCGGCGGCCTTCCCTGCGGCGGTAAGTACCAGCAGCATTATTTCCCGCGCCGCCTGCGCGCACGCGGGGCCGTCGGCGCGAGCGGGCGCCGTGGACTCCGCGCTGCCCGTATCCAGGGGTATCCACGACGAAAGGACCCCGTATCCGAGTCCCCGGATACGGGGTCCTTCGTCCGCCCCTGACTCCACCGGCCCGTCGCCGGTCCGGCGCAGCGGCTGGGTACCGGGCCGTCGGATACCGCTTATTCCAGGACTACCTCGATACGGGCAGTCAATCACGTTCGGCGGTCCCGAGGACCGCGCCGGTGTTCGCGTCGACCGATACTTCGTACTCCACTCCGTCCGGTGTCACGACCTCCACTTCCCACACGGTGGTGCGCTGGTCGGAATCGAGTTCCGCCGATACCGACCTGCTCCCGGGGACCGCGGCGGCCGCGGTGTCCATGGCCGTCTGCCGATCGATACCCGGGTCGGCCACCAGCGACCACGGCGCGTTGCCGTCGCGGGAACCGGGGTCGGTGACGACCGCGGCGATTCCGAGGCAGGCTCCGGCCGCCACCGCCGCCACCACCGCGCCGACCAGTAACCAGCGCATGGCCGAAGCCGCGTGGCGGAAAAATGTTCCCATGGTGCAAACCTCCTGTGTGAACGAATGTTTCACCACTGTGGCAAGCGGATGCTGAAACCCGCCTGAAGCCACCTGAAGATCGTTTCAGCAAAGATCTGACACTCTTGGTGGATGCGTCTGCTGATCGTGGAGGACGAGAAGCGGCTGGCCCACACATTGGCAAAGGGCCTGTCCGCCGAGGGATTCGCCGTGGATGTGGTCCACGACGGTGTCACCGGCCTGCACCGGGCCACCAGCACCGACTACGACCTGATCGTCCTCGACATCATGCTGCCGGGAATGAACGGCTACCGGGTCTGCGAAACACTGCGCGCCGCGGGCCACGAGACGCCCGTGCTGATGCTCACCGCCAAGGACGGCGAATACGACGAGGCCGAGGGGCTCGACACCGGCGCGGACGACTATCTGCGCAAACCGTTCTCGTATGTGGTGCTGGTGG
Source organism: Nocardia carnea (assembly GCF_029868855.1). Taxonomy (GTDB): domain Bacteria; phylum Actinomycetota; class Actinomycetes; order Mycobacteriales; family Mycobacteriaceae; genus Nocardia; species Nocardia carnea_A. The sequence goes on from NZ_JARWOV010000213.1 coordinate 21,999, forward strand.
CCCGGATCCGTGCGCTGCTGCGCCGCCGGACCCGCGGCGGGGCGCGGGTGTTGCGCGTGGGCGATCTGCTGGTGGACCCCGGTAGCCACACCTGCCGCCGCGGTGACCGGGACGTCACGCTCACCGCCAAGGAGTTCGCGGTCCTGGAGCACCTCGCGGTTCGGGCCGGAGAGGTGGTCTCCAAGGCCGATATCCTCTGCCATGTCTGGGATTTCGCCTACGACGGTGACCCGAACATCGTGGAGGTCTATATCAGCGCCCTGCGCCGCAAGATCGACGCGCCTTTCGGCTGCCGCACCATCCACACCGTCCGGGGCGCGGGATACCGGCTGGCGGGCGACCGTGGTTGAGCGCGCCCGGCGCCGCGGCCGATGGAGTTCGGTGCGAGCCCGCACCACCACCGCCGCCACTGCGGTCGTGGCCGTGGCATTGGTGGCCGCGGGCCTGATCGTGCTCGTGGTGCTCCGCGACAACCTCGTCGAGAGTGCGAGCACGCAGGCCGAGCACACCGCCCGCGATATCGCCGACCGGCTGGACCGCGGCACCGATCTCGCGGCACTGCGGTTTCCCGATCCGGACGACGAACCGGTACAGATCGTCACGCCGGACGGCCGGGTGCTCGCCGCCGACGACGAATTGCGCGGCCGCCGGCCCATGGCCGGCTTCGGGCCGTACGCGGCGGACGAATCCGATTCGGACGACGAGCCGGAGGCCGACGAAGACGACGACGTAGACGACGACGAGCTCGACGAAGAATCCGACGGTGATCCCATGGCCGCCCCGCATACCGGGGCCGCCGCGGGTCCCGTCGCAGCGCCGGGGACCGCTGCCGCGGCGGCACCGTCGACCACCGATGCCGTCCTGGGCGAGGCGTATCTGCGGGTCGGCGATGCCTCGGAACCCGACCACTACCGAGTCGCCGCACTGGCCGCGGCCACCGCCGACGGGCAGCCGGTCACCGTCTACGCGGGTGCCGCGCTCGATACCGCCGACAGCGCGGTCGCCGACGCCCGGCGGGCGATGCTGCTCGGCCTGCTCCCGGTTCTCGCGGTCGTGGCCGCAGTGACCTGGCTCGTCACCCGGCGCGCGTTGCGCCCGGTGGAAGCCATCCGCCGCGAACTCGCCGAGATCATGCACGGCGACCTGTCCCGGCGCGTGCCCGAGCCGCCGGCACGGGACGAGATCGCCCTGCTCGCGGCCACCACCAACGACACCTTGGCCGCATTGGAGCAGTCCGCCGACCGGCAGCGCCGGTTCATCGCCGATGCGGCGCACGAATTGCGCAGTCCGATCGCCAGTCTGCGGGCCCAGCTGGAGGTGGCGCAGGCACATCCGGATCTGCTCGAGCTCGAGGGTCTGCTCGGCGATACCGTGCGCCTGGAACATCTGGCGACGGATCTGCTGCTGCTGGCCCGCCTCGACGCCGGGGAACGGCCCCGGCCCGGCCGGGTCGATATGACGGCGCTCGTCGCCGAAGAACTGGCGCGGCGTACCGGCGACCGTGTCGCGGTCGAGACCGCCCTCCCGGACGAGCCGGTCGTACTCACCGGCAGCGGCACCCAGCTCGCCCGCGTACTGGGCAACCTGGTCGACAACGCGCAGCGGCATACCGCGACCCAGGTCCGGGTCTCGCTGGAATGCGCGGACGGGGCCGTGGTGCTCGTGGTCGCCGACGACGGCGCGGGCGTGCCCCAGGCGGATCGGGAACGGATATTCCAGCGTTTCGTCCGGCTCGACGAGGCCCGCAGCCGTGACGAGGGCGGAGCCGGTCTCGGGTTGGCCATCGTCCGCGATGTGGTCGAACGCCACGGCGGGTCGATCCGGGTCGAGAGCGGTGTATCGGGCGGGGCCCGTTTCGTGGTCACGATTCCGCTGTCGCGGTGACCGCCGTGCCGCGCGGGTCGCGTTCGCTCAGGCGGCCATCGGCCCGGCGGTATCCGGCTCGGCAAGAGCTTGTTCGCGCAGAGTTCTGAGTGTTTTGGTGAGAATCCGGGAGACCTGCATCTGGGAGATCCCCAGCCGCTCCGCGATCTGGTTCTGGGTCATATTGCCGAAAAAGCGCCACACGAGTACCTGGCGTTCCCGCCGCGGCAGCTGTTCGATCAGCGGGCGTACCGCCATGGCGTCCTCGAGCAGCTCGTAGCAGGGTTCTTCGGTGCCCAGCCGGGTGAGTACGGCCGGGGGCGGGGTGTCCTCGTCGTGCTCGCGGACGGCGGCATCCAGGGAGTTGCTGGTGTGCCCGTTACCGGCGATCAAGGCCTGGGTGACCTCGGTCAGTTCGACCTCGAGTTCCGCGGCGATCTCGCGGGCTGTCGGCGCCCGGCCGAGCCGCTGGAACAGTGCTTCGGATGCGGGGCCGATGCGCAGATGGAGTTCCTTGGTACCGCGCGGGACGCGCACGGCCCAGGTGTGGTCGCGGAAATGCCGGCGCACTTCGCCCATGATCGTCGGCACGGCGAAGGACAGGAACGAACTTCCCCGGCTCACATCGAAGCGGTCCACGGCCTGCACCAACCCCATCCGGGCGATCTGCAGCAGATCGTCGAAGGCCTCGCCGCGCCCGCTGAACCGCCGCGCGATATGTTCGGCGAGCGGCAGTCCGAGATGCACGATTTCGTTCCGGATCTCCTGCCGGCGCGGATCGTCGGGCTCCAGACCGGCCAGCTTGTCGAACCGGGGTTCGAGATTGTCGTAGCTGTCCCCACCGGGGGTCCGCCCGGGACGTGCGTTGCGGTTCGCGACGGCAGGCTTGTCGGTGGTGACTGCGGTCGTTTCGTTCATCGGGGGCTCCTCGGGTGTTCCCAATCGGCTCGCTGATCGGCTCGACTTGTTTCAGAACTACCCGATTCGACGTGATCGAAACGTGACCTGCGCCGTGCGGTTTCGATCGGACCCACCGCCGGCCGGCAACCCTCCCACCGAAGTTGTTGTGAAATACGCTGTTCTCAGCGGTGATTCACTACCGACCGCAGATACCGGACGTCCACAGTGCCGCGGCCCGGCCGGCGTGTGGCGGAGCCGGCCGCGGGAACGTCTACCAGCCGCCGATGTGCACGATCCGATCCAGATCTGCCCGCGCAGCGGGTTTGAAGTCCGTTCCCAAGGTATAGGCCACCGGTAGCAGCGCGCCCTGGGACACCTTGTCGTAGGGAATACCGAGGATCTCGGCCGCTTCCCGCTCGTACCGCAGATGCAGTGTGGTCCAGGACGTTCCGAGACCGCGCGAACGCGCCGCCAGACAGAAACTCCATGCCGCCGGAAACAGCGACCCCCAGTACGACGCGCTCTCCGCACTCGACGCATTGTCCAGCCGGCCCGCCTGACACGGGAGCACCAGCGTCGGCACCTCGCCCATCTTCTCGGCCAGATACCGCGCCGAATCCGCGACTCGCTGCCGGGCCGCGTCCGCTTCGGCGTCACCACTGAGCTGGTTTCCGGGGAAATACCGGGAGGACGCGTACTCCTCGAACGCCTTCCGGTAGAGCTCACCGAGGGACCGTCGCTGCGCGGGATCGGTGACGACGACCCAGTGCCAGCCCTGCCGATTCGACCCGCTCGGCGCCTGCACCGCCAGTTCGATACATTCGCGGATGACCTCGAGCGGGACCTCACGCTCGAGGTCGAGCCGTTTGCGCACCGCTCGCGTGGTCGACAGCAGTTCGTCCGTGGTCAGGTCCAGTTCCCTCGGCACAGCACGCCTCCTTCGTTCCGGTACGACATGGTCCGGGCCGGCCGCAACGCAGAGTTCCGGCCTTCTCCGGCGAACATACTCCGGGCACCTTCCGCCGGCACGACTGTCGGCGGGTACCGCGAAGTCCGGCCGAAGGTAGGTACCGGGTCGGCCCCGGCGAGGCGACGATTCCGTTCATGGAAGACGAAAAGGAACCCCTCGCATCATCGAACGATCCGGCGGCGCGGCCGAGCCGTTCCCGCCGGACGTTCATGGGCCTGGCCGCAGCCGCGACGGGCGCGGCGGCCGTCACAGCGGGCACGACCGTACCCGCCTATCTCCGCACCCCGTCCACCGCGCCGCTACCCGCCGCCGCACCGAGCGGACGCTTCGACGGAAAGGTCGTCCTGGTCACCGGCGCGACCTCCGGTATCGGCGAGGCGACCGTCCGGGCCTTCGCGGCAGAAGGCGCGTCCGTGGTGTTCTGTGGCCGGCGTGAACAGCTGGGGCGCGATATCGCCCGATCGCTCGGGCGCACTGTCCGCTACGTCCGCGCCGATGTCCGCGTGCCGTCGGATGTGGCCGGGCTGGTCGCCGAGGTCGACCGCGAGTTCGGCCGCCTCGATATCGCGGTCAACAACGCGGGAATCTCGCGCACGGCACCCGCGCACGAAATGGCCCTCGAGCAGTTCGACGAGGTACTCGACACCAATGTGCGCGGTGTGTTTCTCTCGATCAAACACCAGGTCCCCTTGCTGCTGCGGTCCGGCGGTGGTGTGATCCTGTGCACCTCCTCCGAATCGCGGCGGCCCGGCGGGGTGGCCTACAGCGCGAGCAAACAGGCCATCCAGGGCATCGTGGATGCCGTCGCGCTGGACTACGGGTCGCGCGGTATCCGGGTGAACGCCATTTCGCCCGGCACCACCGATACCGCGCTCGTCCGCCCGCCGGGGCTCCCCGACGCGATGTGGGAGGCATTCCGTAACGCGTGGGGTCCGCTGAATGTCGCGGCCCTGGGCCGGATGGCGACGCCCGGCGAGATCGCGCGTGCCATCCTCGCATTGTGCTCCGAGGATTTCGGCTATATGACCGGCTCCACCGTTCTGGTGGGTGGCGCGCCTTTCGGCGGCGGCAAGATGACGATGCCGCCGGGCTTCCCCGATCGGGGCTGACCATGCTCTGGCGGCTGGTCGCGGTCCCGATCGCGGTCGGGTATGTGCTGACGTGGGGCGGTGATACGAGCGCGGCGGCGGTGGCCGCATTGTCCGGCGGGCTTCTCGTCGCCGCCGCCCGGTGGCCGGCGGTGGCGCTGTGCGCGCAGGCGGTGCTGCTGGTGGCGGCGCACGGATTCGCTCCGGACGCGGGTGTCGCGGTCAAGGCAGGGGCAGCCGTGGCACTGTTCGAGCTCGCGTTGCGCGGGCGCGGGCGCGACCTGGCCCTGGGCAGCGTCGCATTGACGGCTGCCTATGTGCTGCTCGAGGTCTGGTTCCGGACACCGGGTTCGGTGCCGCTGTTCTACCGCCTGCTGCTTCTGGTCGCGGTACCGGCGCTGCTGGGCGGTTATCTCGCGAATCTGCGGCGGCGTCTGGCGGTCGCCGAACGGAACGCTGTGCTGTCCGCGCAGGCGGCCCGCCGGGCGGAACGGGTGCAGATCGCGCGGGATCTGCACGATATCGTCGCCCATCACGTTTCGGCGATCCTGGTACGCGTGGGTATGGCCCGCCACCTGCCCGAACTCGGGACCGAGCAGACGGCCGAACTGCTCGCCGACATCCACGGCACCGCCGATTCGGCGCTGCGCGAGCTGCACGATCTGATGAATGTGCTGCGGGAGGACGGCTCGCCGGGCAGCCGCGGATCGACGCTCGCCGGGGACCGGTCGTTGCCGGAGCTGATCGAGACGATGGTGGCACAGGCCCGCCGGGCCGGTCTGCGCGCGGAATGTGAGATCGATACGGCGCTGGCCGAGCTGGACGGGGTGCGCAGACTGGTACTGCACCGGACGGTCCAGGAAGGGATCACCAATGCCGTCAAACATGCCGGACCCGGCGCGACGGTAACGGTCCGAGCGCGGATCACGGAGAACGGATCGGCACATGTGCGCATCGACAACGACACCCGGGCCGACCGTTCGGCAGGCGGTGGCGGATTCGGCCTGACGGGTATGCGCGAACGGCTCACCGCCGTGGGCGGCGACCTGCACTACGGTCCGCTCGGCTCCGGCTGGCAATTGTGCGCGTCGATCGCGCCGAGGCCGGCGGCATGATCTCGGTGCTGATCGTCGACGACCAAACCCTGGTACGCGCCGGCCTGCGCATGTTGTGCGACAGCGCCGACGACCTGGAGGTGGCGGCGGAAGCCGATTCGGGCGAACCCGCCGTCCGCCTGACCGGTGCCCTGTCCCCGGACGTGGTCTTGATGGACCTGCATATGCCCGGCGTGGACGGTATCGAAGCCACCGCCCGGATCACCGCGGCGGTTCCGGCGGCGCGGGTGGTCGTCCTCACGACCTTCGACGACGACGATCACCTCTATCCGGCGCTGCAGGCGGGCGCCTGCGGATTCCTGGCCAAGAACGCCGGCCCCGACCGGATCCTCGCCGCGATCCGCGCGGCCGCAAAC
>NZ_JARWOV010000214.1 GCF_029868855.1 Nocardia carnea
CACTCCGTCCTCACGGTTACGGGCGACCCGGACCACATCGTCGCGGAACTCCTGGGGATAGGGCTTGGGCACGATGACATCCTTCCAGGTTCGCCTGTCGGCGAACCAGATCGATGTCACCTATCCGTGCAGCAGCCCCGACTGGTGTACTCGGCGCCTGCGATTGCTGTGGCGGCCGTGGTTCCTGCCGTTCCGATAATCGCGTATCTCGGCCATTTGCTGTCCTGGTCGATTCCGGCGCATCCCACCATCCTCGACACCGGCGGCCTGCACTCGCCGAAGGACGGAGTGCGGATCGGCTGGGAAGCGCTGCGCGAGATCAGGATCGTCCCCCTCCGGGCGACAGCCCGCGACCGCAGACCGGTGCTTGCCTTCGTACTCCACGACGACCAGATCTACCTGCGCCAACTCCCTCGCTGGCAGGCTCTGCTCGGGAAGTTGAACAAGAAGACCTCCCTCTCGCCGCTGGTCCTCGTGGACGGTATGTATGACAAGTCGATGGAGGAGGTCGCCGCATCGGCAGCCGCACTGTCGGGTATCCCCGTATCCACGGCGCCGAGACAACTCCAGTAGTTGCAGTCGGATCGCAGTATGCGGCGTGATGCGCCAGTAGCAGTGTGATCGACCCGATTGTGCGTTCGAGGGAACACATGGCGGCTGAGGTCGTATCAGCCGCCATGTGTTTCGTTCAGCGGGCCATTCGTGCCCGGTCGAGGAGTATGAGGGGGATAGCGGTCGCGGCGAGGGCGGCTCCGATCAAGCACACCGATGTGAGAGCGGCCCCCTGTGTGAGTGGAGCGGCTGCCAGAACGGGCGTGATGCTGATGCCCAGCTGGAATGCTGACACGGTGGTTGCGCCGGCGAGGGTCGGGGCGTCGGCTGCGATCGCGAAGACGCGGCCGTAGACGGCGGGGTTCAGCACGAACGCGACGACGCCCAACGCGGTCCGGCGAGGCCAGCGCAGACTGAGCACGGCCAACGGTGGCCCGCCGAGCACGACCCCCAGCGCGAACGCGGTGATCAGAAGCCCGGCCGAGGCGAGCGTGGTGTCCAGATCGGCGGCGACCGCAGGCAGTACACCTGCCAGCAGGAATTCCGCGCTTCCCATGGCAAACAGGCTGAACCCCAGCAGGTAGACACCGGCCGGTAGCCGTTGGGAGCGACTGGTTCGAGAACTCTCTGTATCGGTGCTTACCATCAGCTCGCCCCTCCGACGTCGAGCAGGTCGGCCGAGACGGCAGCAGACAGCTCCTGGTCGAGCAGCCAGCCGGTCATCCCGATGGCCGCAGTCGAGCCCGCGCCCGCGGCGCCGATGACTTGGGCCCGGGGGTTGACCACGTTCCCGGCCGCCCAGAGCCCGGGGCAACTCGTGGCGCCTTGGGAGTCGACGGCAACGAGTCCGCTCACCGGGTCCCTGGTTGCGCCCAGCTCGGTCAGGATCGCATCGTGGGGCGCTGGGCGAGGCGCCACGAAGATGGCTGAACACTCGACTGTCTGGCCGTTGTCGAGCTCGATCGCGACCGGGTTCCCGGCCACGGTGTCGGCGCCCGTCACTACCCGCGTGACGCCCGCATCGATCAGGCGCACGCCGTACGACGTGAGACGCTGCCGCTCGGTAGCACTGACCTCGATGCCATTGACGCAGAACGTCACCGACGAACTGTAGCGGCGCATCAGCGCGGCAAGATGTTTCGATGCCGCTTCCATCGCGCTGCCGATCACGGCGATGGTTTGCCCCCGCACTTCGTAGCCATGGCAGTGGGGGCAGTGATGTACCTCCGACGCCCACCGCTCGGACAAGCCCGGGATGTCCGGTAGCTCGTCGGTCAGCCCGGTGGCGATCAGCAGCGACCGTGCGCGCAGGGCGCGGCCGTCGTCGAGCTGTAGCCCGAACGTGCCGTCCGGTGCGTGCCGTACGTCGGAAACCGCTGCCCGCGCGAGCCTCCCGCCGTAGCGGGCCAGTTCAGCTTGCCCGGTCGCGAGGAACTCTCTCGGCGCCATGCCATCCCGGGTCAGGTACCCGTGCACATGGTCGGCGGGCCCGTTCCGGGGTGCACCGCCGTCAACGACCAAGGTCGCGAACTGCGCTCTCGCGAGCACGATGCCGGACGATAAACCTGCGGCTCCACCACCGACGACGATTGCGTCCCACAGCACATCTACCACCGATCCATCGGTTGGATCTGTTGTTGCGTCCATTCGGATCACCTCCCTCGACAGCATCGGGGCATACAACCGATATCGACAAGCATCGTTGCCGATTCCGGGACACATTTGGTTGACTGCAACCCATGGACGAGCAACCGACCGTCGGTGCCGTGATCGAGCAGATCGCTCCTCGCCTGCGGCACGCCCGCGAGAAGAAGGGCGTCAGTCTGGCCGACCTCGCGCGCGCCACCGGCATCTCGACCAGCACGCTGTCGCGTCTGGAATCAGCTCAGCGCAAGCCGAGCCTGGAACTTCTCCTGCCGATCACCGCAGCGCTCGGCATCCCCTTCGACGAGATAGTCTCCGCGCCCCGGATACTCGATCCTCGCGTGCCGCAGCAGCCCACCACGACAGGCGGCCGAATCCTGATTCCGCTGTCGCGGCATCAGGGCGAACCACGCGCCTACAAGATGACCATTCCCGCGCACGACGAACAGCCCCATCTGCGGACCCACGCAGGCTACGAATGGCTCTACGTTCTCCGGGGACAACTCCGCGTGAAACTGGGCGACCACGACTTCATCATGGGAACAGGTGAAGCAGCCGAATTCGACTGCCAGATCCCGCACTGGTTCGGTGCCGCCGGACGCGGCAGCGTCGAAGTACTCAGTCTCTTCGGAAAACAGGGCGAACGCATCCACCTGCGCACCCCACGGCGCTGACGCAGGATCACGTGTGGTCCGTGGGTCGCCCCTGCGCTCGCACGACCCAGCGTCAAGAATGTCCTTCCCCGCAACAACGAGCCTGCCGAGGTAGACGATCTCCCCGAAATGTGCGCGGAAGCCAGCAGCATTTCGCCATTGCCATCACGTTTTGCGATGACTCGACCAGTTGCAGACGTGGCTGAGGAGGGCACTCGAAGTTGTCGAGGCCGGGGAACTGCTCGTTTGGCGGGCGGGCCTTCCCGACTCTCCGGGTGACTCAGAACGCACGCGTGGCACGCCAACTTCGCGCGGGTCCGGCATAGGCTCGGGTTATGAGCGAGGAGACGCAGTATCGCATCGAGCACGACACCATGGGCGAGGTCCGGGTTCCGGTGGATGCGCTGTGGCGGGCGCAGACGCAGCGGGCGGTGGAGAATTTCCCGATCAGCGGGCGCGGGCTGGAGCGGGCACAGATCCGGGCGCTCGGGCTGCTGAAGGGGGCCTGCGCTGTAGTCAACCGGGATCTCGGTCTGCTCGACGCGGAGAAGGCCGATGCTGTGATCGCGGCCGCCGCGGAGATCGCCGAGGGGCGCCACGACGACCAGTTCCCGATCGATGTGTTCCAGACCGGGTCGGGGACCAGTTCCAATATGAACGCCAACGAGGTGATCGCCTCGATCGCGGCGAACAACGGGGTCACCGTGCATCCGAACGATCACGTGAACATGTCGCAGTCGTCGAACGACACCTTCCCGACCGCCACCCATCTGGCGGCCACCGAGGCCGTGATCAAGGATCTGCTGCCGGCGCTGGAGCATCTGCGGCTCGCGCTGCTGGACAAATCCGAGGAGTGGCGGACGGTGGTGAAATCGGGTCGTACACATCTGATGGACGCCGTGCCGGTGACGCTGGGGCAGGAGTTCGGTGGATATACGCGGCAGGTAGCGGCGGGGATGGAAAGGTTGCTGGCGACGTTGCCGCGGCTGGGGGAGCTGCCGATCGGCGGGACGGCGGTCGGTACCGGCTTGAACGCGCCCGCCGGTTTCGGCACAAGGGTGGTGGCGGAGCTGGTGCGTACCACCGGGATCGACGCGTTGAGCGAAGCCGAGGATCATTTCGAGGCGCAGGCCGCGCGAGACGGCCTGGTGGAGGTTTCCGGGGCACTGCGCACGGTCGCGGTGAGCTTGACGAAGATCGCCAATGACATCCGCTGGATGGGATCCGGGCCGCTGACCGGGCTGGGGGAGCTGCAGTTGCCGGATCTGCAACCCGGGAGTTCCATCATGCCCGGCAAGGTCAACCCTGTTCTGCCCGAGGCGGTTACACAGGTGGCGGCACAGGTTGTCGGTAACGACGCCGCGGTGGCGTTCGCCGGGGCGGGCGGGCATTTCGAACTGAATGTCTACATTCCGGTGATGGCGCGCAATGTGCTCGAATCGATTCGCCTGCTGGCGGCGGTATCCCGGCTGTTCGCCGACCGGTGTATCCACGGACTCACCGCGAATGCCGAACGGCTGCGCACGCTGGCCGAATCCTCGCCTTCGATTGTGACGCCGTTGAATTCGGCGATCGGATACGAGGAGGCCGCGGCAGTGGCCAAACAGGCGCTGCGGGAGGAGAAAACGATCCGGCAGACGGTGATCGACCGGGGGCTGGTCGGCGACAAGCTCAGCGAGGAAGAACTGGACCGGCGTCTGGATGTGCTGTCCATGACCAATATCGACAAAGACTGACGCCGGCGGCTCGCGGAAGTCGATTCGAAGTTGCGGGCGGCCGGAATTCACCGCCCGGACTTCGACGGTCGGGCCGCTTATGTCGGAATCGGCACATTACAGCGATTTGCCGGCCGCGCTGGTTCGCAGTCGCTACGAATATCGCGCCGCAAATGGCCGCGCGACGACCGCCTGCCGCGGCGGAGCGCTATGGCAGGCCGTGGCTGCGTACCGCACCCCCTGGTGTACCGGGGCCGATGGACGGCCGGCCCCGGCGGCGGTCAGGAGCGGAAGCGGTCGAGCTCGGCCCGCGCCGCATCGCCGGCTTCACCGAGATCGGTGCGGCCGAATATATTCCAGCGCTGCAGCAGCGGTGCGAAAACCAGTTCGTCCTGTTTCGCCGGATCGTAGATCCCGGCCTCGGCCAGCACCTCGTCGCTGCTGCGGCCGTCGGGCAGGGTGACCGAAGGTACCCGGAACGCGGCGATCTGGTCGGCAACGGCACGCATGGCCTGATCCGGCGCCTGATCGAAACCGGCCGCGAGGAGATCGGCGAAGACCTCCGCTTGGGTTTCGTCGTCCTGCGCGATCCGCTCGCTGATGGCGGTGATCAGCTCGTTCTCCCCGAGCGCCGCGGTATTGCGGTGCCGGATGGCGGAGGCCTTCTCCTCGAACGCGCAGGCGGCCAGCACATCGAGCAGGTGCATCGGTGCGCGGCGGAAGCCGGTGGTCATATGCCCCATACGCAACCGTTCCAGTTCCACCGGATCGCAGGCGCGGGTGGTCATCAGATAGTTGCGGATCAGGACGGAATGCCGGGCTTCCTCGGCGGTCCAGCGGCCCACCCAGCGCCACCACGCGCCGGTCCGCAGATATTTGCCGACCTCCCGGTGATAGGAGGGCAGATTATCGGCGATGAGCACACTCACCGTGAGCGCCGTGCGTGCCGTATCGCTCAGCCGGGACTGGGCGGGGTCCCAATCCTCGCCACCGAGGAAGGCGAAATTGCGTCCGTCGTCCCACGGGACGTAGTCGTGCGGCTGCCATTCATCGGCGGTTTCCGTATGGCGCCGTATGGTCAGTTCCACGTCGACCGCGAGGGATTCCAGCAGGTCGCGGTCGGTCAACAGATTCTGCACGCACACACGGTAGCGGGTCGGGCGGGAGATCGGGTGAGTGCCGGGTCGTGTTGGGATCTATCGGTCACGGGTCGGATTCCGGTGGTGATCACGCACTGTTCCCGAAGCGGCCGGAAAGTGACCGCGAATTCTGCTCGGGCGACGCCGCGGCGACGCTTTTCGGCCGAATTCGCGCGGGCAGCAAAAGGGGCGCCCGCGTCGGCGAGCGCCCCGGTGCCCGAACTCAATTCTGCGTGACCGTGGTGGAACGGTCGGAGGAGTTCCAGGTGATGGTGCCGCCCTCGAATTCGCTCATCTTGCCCTCCGGGGCGTCCTGCTCGTCCGAGGTCGGGAACCCGAGTTCGCCCTCGGCGCCGCCGTTGGCCTCCCATGCCTCCCGGATATCGCCCCACACGATGTGGGCGCCGGTTTCCTCACTGAAGAAAATGGTGCCGCCGACGAAGTTCTGATAGCGGCCACCGTCACCGGCGACCTGCTCCTCGCCCTCGGGCATACCGAGCGTGCCGGCCGGGCCGCCCGCCTCGTTGTACTTCTGATAGATGCTGCCGGACACCGTGACCTCGGTGCCGTCCGGCGTCTGCACCGTGGTTTCGCCGGCATCGGCGTTGGGATCCTGATCGGGAGTGGGCGACCCTTCGGCGCCGGTGGTTTCGGTGGGTGACCCCTCCGCTCCCGGCGACCCGGTCGGCGTGTTGCCCTCACCGGTGTTGTCGCCGGGCATCACCTGCGAGGTGAGCGAACCGACGGTATCCGATACCGAGGTGTCGTCGTCGTCGCCGCAGCCCGCAACCAGCAGGCCCGCGGCCGCGAGCGCAATGGTGAATCCTGCTGAACGTCGAGCGAAGTGGTGCATGTCCATCCTCTCGCGACAGGCCGGTGTGATCCGCGGCCGCGGCCGCGTGGCTCATCACTCCGGCTCATTGAGGTGGCAACGCAACGGTTAACCAGCGTGAGATCCGTGGCGCCACCACCTTCGGTGGTCACGGGGATCGTACCCGCAAACGACAGGCGCAGGACTGTATGCCCGAAATTTGCTGCGGTGGGGTGTGCCGACGCGCTGATCGCGCGTCGGCATCCGTCGTCACGGCAGCGGCGGATTGGCGTGCTCGTCGCCGTGGAAATCGACCGAGGAGTACTCGCGGAGCTTGGTGAGCCGGTGGTAGGCATCGATCATCCGGACGGTGCCCGATTTCGACCGCATGACGATCGACTGGGTGGAGGCACCGCCGCCGTAGTACCGGACACCGCGCAGGAGGTCGCCGTCGGTGACGCCGGTGGCGCAGAAGAAAACATTGTCACCGGACACCAGGTCCTCGGTGACGAGCACCCGGTCCAGATCGTGGCCGGCGTCGATGGCCTTCTGGCGTTCTTCGTCGTCCTTGGGGGCGAGTTTGGCCTGCAGCGCGCCACCCATACAGCGCATGGCGGCGGCGGCGATGATGCCCTCGGGAGTGCCGCCGATGCCGACGAGGATATCGGTACCGGAACCGGATCGGGCGGCGGCGATGGCGCCGGCGACGTCGCCGTCGGAGATCAACCGGATCCGGGCGCCGGCGTCGCGGACCTCCTGGATCAGGTCGGCGTGCCGGGGCCGGTCCAGGATGCAGACGGTGATATCGGACACCGACGCGCTCTTGGCCTTGGCGACCTTGCGGATGTTGTCCGCCATCGGCGCCGATATATCGATCACGTCGGCCGCATCGGGGCCGACCGCGATCTTGTCCATATAGAACACGGCCGAGGGATCGAACATGGCGCCGCGCTCGGCGACCGCGAGCACCGAGATGGCACCCGGCGAACCCTTCGACATCAGCGTGGTGCCGTCGATCGGATCGACCGCGAAGTCCACTTCGGGGCCGGTGCCGTCACCGACGTTCTCCCCGTTGTAGAGCATGGGCGCCTCGTCCTTCTCGCCCTCGCCGATCACCACGACACCGCGCATCGACACCGAGCTGACCAGCTGCCGCATCGCATCGACGGCCGCTCCGTCGCCGCCCTCCTTGTCACCGCGGCCCACCCAGCGGCCCGCCGCCATCGCACCGGCCTCGGTGACGCGGACGAGTTCGAGCGCGAGGTTGCGGTCGGGCGCCTCGCGGCGGCTGGAAGGGGTCGCGGATGCCGTCATAGCGGGTGCCTCCTTGGCGTCGGAACTTCGGGGTAATTGTCGCATTGACCGGTTCCACGGAAATGATCAGCTGGTACGGCAGTACCGGGGGCGGGGCGGGGTGGTGCCTCTACCACGATGGATACTGGGAGCGTGCCGAACAAGAAGCCACGCATCATGAACGACTATCGGGATCTTTTCTGGTCGCTGATCCCGTTGGTGCTGATAGCCGTGGTCTTCGCCGGGCTCACCAGCCAGTGCAGTTTCGCCGCGAACGGTCCGACACAGGGAACTGTCCCCAGTTTCGACGCCGCCACCGCCCTGCGCTCGGACGCACAGAACCTCCGGTTCCCGGTGCGGGAACCGGCGCTGCCGGAGAACTGGAAACCGAACTCGGGCAGTCGCGACACCATCACCGCCGCTGGTGGCGGAACGGTGAGCACGATCGGCTACATCACCGGTGCCGGCACCTACATGGAACTGAACCAGAGCGACGCCACCGAAGAGGTGCTGCTGGATCATGTCGTGGGCCGCCGATATGCCACCGGCACCCACGAAACGGGCGGGGAGAAATGGGTGGTGTACGACGAACCGGACGCCGAACCCGCGTGGGTCGCCGATTTCGGGGACAGCCGGGTGCTGATCCGGGGCGCGGGGGATACCGCGGCCTTCGAGACGCTGGCCGCAGCGGTCACGGCCGCGAAGCCGCTGCCGTCCCGGTAGCCGGCTATTCCCGGTCGGATTCGGCGAGCGCCTTCTCGATCCGTTGCCGGGCGCCGGCCAGATGCTCCTCACACCGGTTGGCCAGGGCTTCGCCGCGTTCCCACAGGGCCAGGGCGTCGTCGAGATCCATACCGCCCTGCTCCAGCATCTTCACCACGTTGACCAGTTCGTCACGGGCGCGTTCGTAGCCGAAGCCGGCGATCTCGGCCAGCTCGTCGGCGGCGCTGGTATCGGGCACGGTCAGGTCCTCTCGGTGTCGTCGGGGTGCGGAACGGTGGAACCGGCCGCCTCCGGCCGGGTGGTATCGGGGGCTGCCGGCGCGGCGCCGCGCCCGGGGGGGGGCCGCCCCCCCCCCCGCGGCCGCGGGGC
>NZ_JARWOV010000215.1 GCF_029868855.1 Nocardia carnea
ATTGGTCTTTTTTTTATTTTGTTACCCCCCCCTGTTTTATTCGGTGGTGGCGGCGTTTCCCTTCCCCTCCACCCACCCTTCTGGGCGGGGGGGTGGGTTTTCATCTCCCCCCCCCGCCCCTGCTGCTTTTCGATTCTGTAGGCGGCCGCTGAGCACGCCCACAGCGCTTTCGCGCTCCGCCGAGCGGCGGCGCTCAGGCCACAGGTTTGGTCGTGTCGACAGCCGGCGGTACCTGCTCACGGGCACCTTGGTCCAGCCGGAAAGGCGGATATTCGTCACGCAGTAGTGACGAATAGACCTGCACCCGCAACATCCACCGGTTGACACCCATCACGAAGTCGAACAGCCCCTGGGAGTACCGCGCGGCGAAGAGCAGGCCGACCAGTGCCACCAAGGTCAGCACACCGATCAGCGGCAACCCGGCCGCACTGGCCATAACGTCCGCGTCGTCGGTCACCACCCAGGCCGCTCCGGTCATCGCACCGATGATCAGGTAATGCGGAATGGCCAGCAGCCACCACTTCACCAGCACCAGACCGCGATGCAGGGCCGGCGGATAGTCGACGTCCAGGTCCGCGGGGTAGTCGTCGTCGGCCGCCAGGCTGAACGGCGGGTATTTATCCGTTCCGGCCGGGGTCCAGGCGTAGTAGCTCACCCGCCAGGACCAGCGGATCACACCGACGCTGTAATCGAACAGCGCCCGCGGATATCGGCCGGTGATCAGAATCGCGAAGAAAGCGATCACCGTCACCACGGCATAGCCGATATGCAGGAAGAACAAGACTATGTAATGCGGTATGGCGAGGATCCATTTGACGATCCACATCCAGCGCGACAGCGCGGGATCCAGATCGCCGCGGATACGGACCGGATAACCGGCGGGAGCAGACATAGTGATCGGGCTCCTTCGAGAGTGCTGGCCCGGCCGGCCGGACTTCAGCGCGGCCGTACCTCAATTGTGAGGTACAACACACCGTTTCGCGATAAACGCGGGATAAAGACACGCCATCGAGATCAACTCGTGAAG
Organism: Nocardia carnea; assembly: GCF_029868855.1. Taxonomy (GTDB): domain Bacteria; phylum Actinomycetota; class Actinomycetes; order Mycobacteriales; family Mycobacteriaceae; genus Nocardia; species Nocardia carnea_A. The sequence goes on from NZ_JARWOV010000215.1 coordinate 1,028, forward strand.
GAATCCTGGAGGTGCCCGCCGGTTCGGCCGCTAGCGAGCCGTCGCGTCGAGCCCGTCCAGCGCCGCCAGCCGGGGCAGCGCGCCGGGGTAGTTCTCGTTGAGCCAGCCGATAAGTTCCTCGCGTACCGCACAACGCAGCGACCACACCGCGTCCGGGTCACGCGCCGTCATCGACGCGCGAACCTCGATACCGGTCGGGGTGCTGTCGGTGACCAGCAGGTTCCAGCTGCGACCGTCCCAATCCGGGTGATCGCTCAGATATTCGTAGAGATGCGCGCGCAGTTCGGCCACCGGCGTGCTGTGATCCAGATGCAGGAATACGGTGCCGGTCATCTCGTTACCGCCCTTGGACCAGTTCTCGTACGGTTTGCTGTTGAAGTAGGACACCGGCATGGTGAGCCGGCGGTCGTCCCAGATCCGCACGGTCAGGAAGGACAGCGTGATCTCCTCGACGGTGCCCATCTCGCCCTCGACCACGACCGTATCGCCGATCTTCACCGAATCACCGAAGGCGATCTGCAGACCGGCCATCAGATTGCTCAGTGTGGATTGGGCCGCCACACCGGCGATGATGCCGATGATGCCGGCCGAGGCCAGCAGCGAGGTTCCCAGAACGCGCAGTTCGGGAAACAGCACCAGCATGGCGATCGCGGCGGTGGCGATTGCCAGCACGGTGCTGGCGATCCGCCGGATCAGCGTGAACTGGGTGTTGAGCTGGCGCACCCGGCGCGGATCCCGCGCGCGGCGTGAATAGGTGTTGAGCAGGCCGTCTGCGATGGCGTCGGCGATTCGCACCACCAGCCATACCGCCGACATGGTGACCATCGTGGCCAGGACACTGAGGATCACCGTGTCCTGCCGCAGGTTCAGATCGGCCAGCGGGTAGGTCATCCGGAGGGCGGCGAATCCGAGGAACAGTTGCAGCGGCAGTTGCACCCGCCGCAGCAGGCCGGGAATCGGGGTCTTCGGATGCCGGGCCGACCAGTACCGCAGCCCGCGGTCGATGGCCCAGCCGATCGCGATCGTCACGGCCAGCGTGCCCCCTAGCACGATCAACAGCCGTAATACGTTCTCCACAGCGTCCAACTCCTTGCCCATCGGTCATACGAACCCCGGAACAAGGCTACAGTTCGATAACGGCGGATCACCACCAGTCACGGGACGATCACCGGATTCACCCCCCGGATCACTCCGGGGCTCGCCCCTCGGCCGAGTACAGCCGGACCTCCCCGCCCTCCCCCAGGAATGCGTTGACCAGCATCACCCGCTCGGCGCGCAGGACGCCGGCATCGGGCGCGTCGGTGGTGATGGATATCTGCGGGATCGCGGCCCAATTCACCACGTAGCGTTCCGGCGGTCCGGCGTCGTCGGACAGCCGCGCGAGCCGGAAAACCGATACCGTCTTCCGTTCCATCAGGCCGCGCACCACCTCGGCTATCCGCTCGGGATCCTCCAGCGCGAACAGGAATCCGAAGGTCAGCTCCGGGGAGGACACATAGGCGGGCACGAGACCAGAGGTTAGCCCATGGGTAACCGCCCGGTGTGAATTATCCCACCGGGCGGCTGTCGGAACCGATCAGGAATTTTTGCCGGTGCGGCCGGGATCCGCGATCTCCGCGTCCACCACATCGGCGTCCACAACCTCCGCGGAGGGCGATGTCTCTGTCCCGTTCGCCTCGGGCACAGCCGGACCACCGGGTTCCGCCGCGGCGTCCCGGCCGGTCTCGGCAGCCGAATCGCGGCGGGCCGCCGCGGCGGCCTCGTTCATCTCGATCGCGTCGGTGATCCACTCACCGATCTCTCGCGTCACCTCTGCGACCGTACCGGTGATGATCCCCGCGATATTGCCGACCCGGCGCGCGCCCGAGGAAGTGAGTTCCTGGATCAGGTCCTTGTTGGCCTCGAATTTGCCGATCATCACACGCCCGCTCCGGTTGGACTCTGCTGACGCATCACGATAACACCGGGCTCCGCCCGTTTCCGCAGTACAGCGGGCAGGAAACGGGCGAACCGGGACTCCTGGATCTGCGGCGGCAGGGCCAGTTGGAAGATCTTGGCCCAGACCGAACCGATCTGCTTTCCGAGCGGTCCGGTGTTGTAGGGCAGGCCGAACTTCTCGCACAGGGCCCGCACCTCCGGTGCGATCTCCGGATACCGGTTGGCGGGCAGATCCGGAAACAGGTGATGCTCGATCTGGTGCGACAGGTTGCCGGACATGATGTGGAACAGCGGGCTGCCGGTGATGTTCGCCGAACCCAGCATCTGCCGGACATACCATTCGCCGCGCGTCTCGTCGGCGGTCTCCTCCTCGGTGAAGCTCTGCACCCCTGAGGGGAAATGCCCGCAGAAGATGATCGAGTAGGCCCAGAGGTTGCGCACCAGGTTGGCCGTCACATTGCCGGCCAGCGTGGACAGGAACAGCGGCCCGGACAGCAGCGGAAATGCCACATAGTCCTTGAGCACCTGCCGCCCCGACTTACGCAACTGACCCTTGATCAGCGGTTTGAGGTCCGCCCAGCTGCGTTTGCCCTTCACGATGTTGTCGGCCTCGAGGTCGTGCAGCATCACGCCCCATTCGAAGAACACCATCAGCAGGAACGCGTACAGCGGGTTGCCCAGGTAGTACGGGTGCCAATCCTGATCCTCGTCGATACGCAGCACGCCGTAGCCGATATCCCGGTCACGTCCGTGAATGTTGGTGTAGGTGTGGTGCATGTAGTTGTGCGAGTGCTTCCACTGGTCGGCGGGGCAGACCGTATCCCATTCGAACACCCGCGAATTCAGGGTCGGCTCACGCATCCAGTCGAACTGGCCGTGCATCACGTTGTGGCCGATTTCCATATTGTCCAGGATCTTCGACACGCTCAGCGCGGCGACGCCGGCCAGCCAGAACGGCGGCAGAAAACCCAGATACATCAGTCCGCGCCCGGCGATCTCGAATCCGCGCTGTGCCTTGATGATGTTGTAGATGTATTCGCGGTCACGTTCGCCCAGGTCGGCGACGATGCGATCGCGCAGTTCGTCGAGGGTCCGGCCGATCTCGGAGACTTGATCGGGTGAGAGGACCAGCGGTCCGTCCTTGGTCTCGGTGAGGATGGTCATCTGTTCTCCCCTTCGTTGCAGATGTCGGATTCCGGTGTGCGCGAAATCAGATTTCGATGTCCACGTCGCCGACGGCGGCCTGGACGCAGAGCTGGATCGGCTGGTCGGGGTCGGTTTCCAGTTCGCCGGTGCGCAGATTGCGGGTGCAGCCGCTGCGCCGCACCGAGGTGCAGGAGAAGCAGATCCCCATCCGGCAGCCGTACTCCGGGCTGAGCCCGGCCCCTTCGGCCTGCTCCAGCAGCGATGCCCCGGCGTTGTCGGCGGTGACCCCACTGGCCGAGAAGGTGGTTGTCCCGTGCACCTCGGCGGTATCCACCGGGGTCGCCGTCGCGACGAACTCCTCGGTGTGCAGGCGTTCACTGAGCTCTTCTGCGGTGAAGAGCTCGCGCACCGATTCCATCAGCGGCGGCGGACCGCACAGGAAGGTCTGCGCCTCGGCGAACCACGGCGCCACCCGGACGAGTTCGTCGCGGTCGAATCCGCGGCCGTCCCGCTCCGGATACCTCAGTTCCACGGAGATATTCGGGTGGGCGGCAGCGATTGCGGCGAGTTCGTCCCGATGCGGCACCAGCTCCGGTGACCGCGCGTAGTGCAGGAACACCGCGTCGCCCGGGTAGTCCTCTTCGGCCAGCGTGCGCAGCATCGACAGCACGGGAGTGATCCCGCTACCGCCGCTGATCAGCAACACTCGGTCCGGGCGCCGCGACGGCAGGTGGAACACCCCGGAGGCCGGTTCGAGGTCCAGGATCATTCCGGGTTCGGCATGTTCGTGCAGGTGGCGCGATACGAGGCCGTGCGGGTGCACCCGGATGGTGAGGTCGAGCCGGCGGCGCCGATCGTGCTGGGAGTTCACCGGCGAATAGCACCGGACATGCCGGACACCGTCGATCACCACTCCCAGCTGCACGAACTGGCCGGCCAGCAGCCCGTCCCACTGCCGGGTCGGTTGCAGGCTCAGCGACAGTGTGCCCGGTACCGACCGGTCGACGCCGACGATCCGGGCCCGCATATCGCGGACGGTGAGCATCGGGCGCACCAGTTCCAGGTACCGGTCCACCGGGTGCGGGGTGGTCAGGGTTTGTACCAGGTCGAGGAGGGCCATCGGAGTTCTCCGTCCCTGTCTGTCGGTCGCGTCACGAAACTTCGAACGGTTTCGGTGTACGAATGTACACTCAACTAGTGTGCCGGATACCCCGATGGAACTGTCAACCAGGAATCGGTGTGACGCGGACGACAAGATGGAGAAGATCGAATGGTGAACGGCTGTATGCTCACTGAAATGACCGATCAGGGAGCGAGCCGCGTCGAGCGCAAGGAGCGCACCCGGCAGGCTCTGCTGGACGGCACCCTCGCGCTGGCCGCCGAGCGTGGTTTCGGCGCCTTGAGCCTGCGCGAGATCGCCCGTTCCGCCGGGATCGTGCCGACCGCCTTCTACCGGCATTTCGCCTCGCTCGAAGACCTCGGCGCCACCCTGGTCGACGAAGGCGTGCAAGCACTCCGGCTGGCCCTGCGGCAGCTGCGCCGCACACCGGATGCCCGGCTGTCGGAAACGGTGCGGTTCGTCTTCGGCGAGGTCGCCGCCAAACGGGAGTTGTACGGATTCCTGATCCGGGAGCAGCGCGGCGGCAGTGCGGCACTGCGCACGGCGATCGCCCTCGAACTACATCTGATCGTGCGCGAACTGGTGGCCGATCTGTCGCGGGTACCGGCCCTGGACACCTGGTCCCCGGATGACTTGGAAGCGGCTGCCGACCTGCTGGTCGCGACCGTAACCGACGGTATCGCCGACTACGTATCCGCTCCGCCGCGCGAACAGCAGCCGATCATCGAGCGCACGATCGCGCAGGTCCGGCTCATCGCCCTCGGTATGGGCGTCTGGAAACCCTGACCGGCACTCTCACGCAACCGGCGCCGGTGCGGACACCCGGCCGCCCTTGTCGTCGGGCGCTGCGACCAGTAGCACCGCGACCAACCCGGCAGTGAGCACCACCAGCAGCCCGGCGATACCGGCCCGATCCGCGTCGAACGCCCAGACGAAGAAACCGAAAAGGCTCGGCGACAGGAACGAGGCGGCCCGGCCCGTGGTGGTGTAGAGCCCGAACAGCTGCCCTTCCCGCCCGGGCGGTGTCAGACGAGTGAGGAACGAACGGGCGGAGGCCTGCGCCGGACCGACGAACAGGGTCAGCGCCAATCCGAAGATCCAGAACATCGTCGGGCCGGATACGACCAGTAGCGCTGTTCCGCACACCACCGCGGCCGCCAGGGAAACCACGATCACCCGCTTCGGCCCGACCGAGTCGTCGAACCGCCCGGCCACGATCGCGCCCAGGGCGGCGACGATGTTCGCACCGATACCGAACAGCAGTACATCGGAATCACTGATCCCGTAGACCTGCACGGCCAGCACCGCCCCGAAGGCGAAGACGCCGGCCAGCCCGTCCCGGAAAACCGCGCTGGCGAGCAGGAACCAGATCACCCGGCGGTCCAGAACCCAGAGTTCGCGCAGGTCCCGCCACAGCACCCGGTACGAGGCGAAGAAACCCGCCGTGGCCGCACCCCGCACGGCGCCCCGTCCGCGCCCCACCCGGGCCCCCAAGCACACCCCCCGGAACGCGGCTAATAACCCCGCGGTGGCGCCACCCGGAGCGGCGCGGTACCGGCGCACCTCCGGGACCGCGAAGAACACCGGCAGCGCGAATACCGCAAACCAGACGGCCGCCACGACCAGCACCAGCCGGATGTTCAGCCCGTCGTCGGTGCCGATCCCCAGCAGGCCGCGTTCGTCGCCGTCGCCGGAGATGAACCCGAGGTAGCAGATCAGCAGCAGGACGATTCCACCGAAGTACCCCATCGCCCAGCCGAAACCGGAAACCCGGCCGACCGTGTCCGGCGTGGACACCTGGCGCAGCATGGCGTTGTAGGGCACGGTCGAGAGCTCGAAGAAAACGTGACCGAGCGCCAGCAGCACCAGCCCCAGCCACAGATAGTGATATTCGTCACGAACGAAGAACATGGCGGCCATCAGGCCCACCACGACTGCGGTCATGATCGCCAGTGAACGTTTACGATTCGCGGTCGCGTCGAAACGCTGCCCGATGACCGGTGCGGTCAGTGCGACCAGCAGACCGGCGATCGCGAGCGCCCAGCCCAGCCATGCACTGGCGGAGATATCGCCGGGCAGGTCCTCACCCACGCTGTCGGTGAGGTAGACAGCGAAAACGAACGTGGCGATCACGGCGTTGAAGGCGGCCGACCCCCAGTCCCACAGCCCCCATGCGACCACCCGCGCCCGCCCTGGCGCGGCTTCTACGGTGCTCATGCTGCTCCTGTCGGGCATGCGAGCCGCGGACCGGCGTGGTCACGCTCCGCCACCGTCACCGGGCCCGGCTCACTCATGCTGAGCACAGTAATGGATACCGGTGGACCCGGCCCGGGCTCGAGTAGCGAACGGTCCGGCCACCTTCCGGAATCGAAGGTGATGCAAATCAGTTACGTCCGGCGCGGTGTCCTTGTGGCAAATTCCACACCGGCGTTGTATCGGTACGCATGTTTGTCGGCGGCGAACAGCGGTGAGGCGGTGGTGGATTTGGCTGATCGCGGGAAGTGCGTCCGGGGCACCGGTGCGAAGGTGCAGGGCCGCTCGCACGAACCATCGAATGATTCGGTCGGTAGTCGGCGCATACGCCGGGAGCTGGGGTTTCACCCGAACACCGGGAAATCGAACTCACCGTTCGGAAATTGCGGTGGTGGTGCGCCATCAGGGACTCGAACCCCGAACCCGCTGATTAAGAGTCAGCTGCTCTGCCAATTGAGCTAATGGCGCGTGCCCCGTCGTGCGGTGCGGGACAGACATTAACAGGCCCTGGCCGCAGAAGTGAAATCGATACCGAGTCGGGCCGGTGTGAGCCGGACGACGCCGTAACAATCGGCAGGCCGAACCCTATGTGTAGGTGGGCCACCGGAGCCGGAAGCGATGCTCGACGGTTGGGATCACTCCGGCGCGGCTGGCAGAATGTTGGACGTGGTCTCGACCGATCCCGCCGCTGCGGTGGGTCGAGGTGAGCAGGTAATCGGTCGGATCCGAAGCCATCGGCGCGTAGCGGGTGTGCCGGGACTTGAAACGGGGTTGATATGCGTATAGGTGGTCGGCGCAGGCCGATCGGTTGGGTTTTCGGACCGATGGTCCTGGTCGCCTTACTGGCGATGGTGTTGACCGGATGTTCGTCGTCGGAGGCGTCGGAGGGCACCGTAGCCATCGACCGCAACCCCATCACCGAACTCATCAAGCCCAAATTGGTCGCCCCCGTCAAGGACGGGGATATCGGCGTCTCGCCGGCCAGCCCGATGAAGTTCGAGATCAGCGATGGCCTGTTCACCGATGTCGCTCTCGTCAATTCGGAGAACCAGCCGGTGGCCGGGCAACTCTCCGAGGACGGGCGCAGCTGGTCGACGACCGAACCGCTGGGCTACAGCAAGACGTACCGTCTGCAGGCCCGGTCCATCGGCCTCGGCGGCGAATCCACCGCGGGTATGAGTTTCACCACCACAGCCCCCGGCAATGTCACCAAGCCCTACCTGACGCCCGGTGAGGGCGAGGTCGTCGGTATCGGACAGCCGGTGGCGATCCAGTTCGACGAGAACATCCCCGACCGCAAAGCCGCGCAGGACGCCATCACCATCAAGACCGAGCCGCCGGTGGAAGGTGCGTTCTACTGGGTGAACAACCGCGAGGTCCGATGGCGGCCCGAGCATTTCTGGGCCCCCGGGACCCGGGTGAGCATCGACGTGAACGTCTACGGCAAGGATCTCGGCAACGGCCTGTACGGCCAGAACGACATCCAGTCGCATTTCGTGGTGGGTGACGCGGTGATCTTCACCGCCGACGACAACACGAAGATGGTGACGGTGGAGAAGAACGGTCAGGTCATCCGCACGATGCCCACATCCATGGGCAAGGACGACACCCCCACGGACAACGGCATCTATATCCTGGCCGACCGGCACGAGCACATTGTGATGGACTCCTCCACCTACGGGGTCGCGGTGAACTCCCCCGACGGCTACCGCACCGATGTGGACTGGGCCACCCGGATGTCCTACAGCGGGATCTTCTTCCATTCGGCGCCGTGGTCGCTGGGCGCCCAGGGCAATACGAACACCAGCCACGGCTGCCTGAACCTGAGCCCGGCCGATGCCCAGTGGGTGTACAACAACGCCAAACGCGGCGACATCACGATCGTGAAGAACACGGTGGGTGGCACCCTGTCCGGAGTGGACGGTCTGGGTGACTGGAACATCCCGTGGCCGGAATGGAAAGCCGGCAACGCGGAAATGTAGGAGCTCCAGCGCGTCGAGCCCGGCGGAAGGGATGCCTCGCCGGGCCCGCCGTCCCGTTCCGGATGGCATGAACACCGCAGCGTCGAGGCGCCGGTCCCCGCGGGTCCGGCGCCTCGGCGTTTCATCGAGCGGTTTCGTACAACCGCCGCACAATGTCCTCGATATCGGGTTCCTCGATGGACAGATCGCGGACCTCGGCGCGGGCCGAGACATCGGCCAGTAGCTGGGCGGCGGTCGTGGTGTCGGCGTCGAAGGCGAGCCGCTGCCGCATTCCCTCGGCTTCGTAGCCCAGTAGCTGCACCCCGGGCAGGTCGCCCAGCGGCGGCGCCGGCGTGGTGAGATCGACGGCCAAGACCCGCTGTGCTCCCACCATCGCCCCCAGACCCGGCAGCGATCCGTCGTAGGCGAGCCGCCCATGATCCACCACCAGCACGCGGTCGCAGAGCCGCTCGATATCCCCCATATCGTGCGTGGTGAGCAACAGTGTGGTGCCACGTTCCAGCCGTTCGGCCCGCAGGAACTCGCGCAACCGCTGTTTGGACAGGACATCCAGGCCGATGGTCGGCTCGTCGAGAACGATCAGCTCCGGGGAGTGCAGGAGCGCCGCCGCGACCTCGGCGCGCATCCGCTGCCCCAGCGACAACTGCCGGACGGGGGTGTCGAGGGTATCGCCCATTTCCAGTTGTTCGACCAGTTCCGCGGTGCGGGCCCGACCGGCTACGGGGTCCAAGCGGTGGATGGCGGCCAGGATCGTGAACGATTCGCGCAGCGGCAGGTCCCACCACAGCTGGGAGCGCTGCCCGAACACCACACCGATCCGGCCGGCCAGTTCCCGGCGTCGCCGGATCGGTTCCAGCCCGCAGGTTCGCACCCTGCCGGACGTGGGTACGAGAATTCCGCTCAGCATTTTGATCGTGGTCGATTTCCCGGCCCCGTTGGCACCGATATAGCCGACCGCCGCGCCCCGTTCGATCCGGAAGCTCATGGCATCCACGGCGGTGACCACCTCGCGCCGGGGCGGCCGCCATTTCCCGTCGCGCCGGTACCGGACGAACTCCCGTGTCAGATCCTCGACTTCGATGATCGAATCCGCCTCGGCCATCACCGATCTCCCATCTCATCCACCGCCGCTCTGATAGTGCCGGGTGCCCAGGCGCCACATCAGCGCCGCCAGCAGCCAGGCCCAACCCGCCGCCAGCGGTACGCACCAGGCGAGCCAGGACGGCAGTCCGGCCGGTCCCGGTAGACCCAGTACGGCCAAGGTCGGGAAGTAGGCCGTGAACGCGACCGGTATCGCGACGCAGAACAGAATCCGCAGCGGAGTGGGGAACACCGAGGTGGGCTGGGTCGCCGCGAAGGACCCGCCGTAGGTGAAGCTGTTGGTCAGCTCCGCGCCGTCGATCAGGAAGAACTGGCAGCCCGCGGCCACCACGAACAGGCCCGCGAAGAGAACCGCGCCGCTGACGACGGTCAGCAGGAGCAGCACCACGGTGTCCGTGGACCAGTCGATATCGTTGCGCACCAGCCCGGCAGCCAGGACGACCAGCGCGACACCGGCCCGGGCCAGCCGGCGCAGCGAGAAATCGCTGGTTATCAGCTGTAACAGCACCGGCTGCGGGCGCAGATGATAGATATCGAGCATCCCGAGCCGGATAAGGGTGGGCAGCTTGTCCAGATGCCCGCAGACGAGCTGGGCCGACGCGAACGCGAGATTGCTGAGACCGAACAGTAGGAGCGCGGCATCCATATCAAGCCCGCCCAGCACCTTCGCCTGCCGGAAGATCAGCCATACCTCGGCGAATTCCACGAGACCCAGTAACGTCGCCGCCAGGATTTCGCCGGCGAAGGACAGCCGGTACGAACGCTGCGCCCGGATCCGCGAATTCAGCACCGCGGCGTAGGGCGCCCAGCGGGAACCGGCGGGGCCGGGCCGCGGCGTGGCGGGCAGCACGGTCTCAACCACCTTGGACCTCCATCTTCTGCCTGCCCGCCGCCAGCAGTACGCGTCCCAGCGCGCCCACCGCCAGCAGCCAGAAGATCTGTGTTCCGACCACCTGTACCGCGGCCCATCCGACGACCCGACCGGACAGCACATCCACCGGCACCTGCAACATCGACGGGAACGGCGTCGCGTTGGCGAGTGCCCTCAACCAGTCCGGGAAGATGTGCACCGGAACGAAGAGGCCCGCGAGAAAAGGACCGCAGGTCTGATAGAGGGTTCTGATGCCGCGGGTTTCCACCACCCAGAAACCCAGTGTGGTCAGGGCGAACAGGGCAAGGCAGGAAATCGCGATCCCCAGCAGGAGGCTGAGCGCGCCGAGCAGATAGGACGCCGGCGTACCGGGCAGCACCAGGCCGAAGGTGAGCGAACCGATGAGCAGACTCGGCACCAGGCGCGGAATCAGAGCGCAGAGGCCGCGTCCGATATCGGTGGCGAGATTGCTCAGCTGCACATCGACGGGCCGGAGGAAATCGACGACGATATCCCCGGTGCGGATCCGTTCGCCGAGTTCGTGTTCCGCGGACAAGAACTGCAAGGAGCCGAGCAGGCCCTGCGAGATCCAGACGTAGGCGCCGATGCTACCGGCGTCGTATCCGGCGAACCCCCCGGTGGCGCCGACGGCCGCGACCATCACCGACGCGCGCACGAACCCGAACACAGAGTTGGTGAACAGTCCCGCGAACATGGCCAGTTTGTAGTGCCACTGCCGCCGGAACCCGGCGGCCATCAGACGCCAGTAGACCGTCGCATATCCCGGGAAATCGGCCACTGCCCCGAGCACCCTCACCCCACCTCGTCCGGACACAAGGACGAGACCTTACCGCGCGCTCACGTTCGGGGAAAGGTTATTTCCGGGGCCCGGCTCGCACCGCCGAGAGCCGGACCGCCCCTAGAGCTCGGCGGCCAACCTCGTGCCCTGGTCGATGGCACGTTTGGCGTCCAGCTCGGCGGCCAGCTGCGCGCCGCCGATCACATGCACCGGGATTCCCGCGGTGGCGAGTTCCGATTCGAGGTCGCGTACCGATTCCTGTCCCGCGCAGACGATCACGTTGTCCACCCGGAGCACCCGGGGTCGTACTCGCTGCGGCCCGAAACTGATATGCACGCCTTCGTCGTCGATCCGCTCGTAGTTCACCCCGCCGATCTGCTGCACCCCTTTGGCTTTCAGCGCGGCCCGGTGCACCCAGCCCGTGGTCTTCCCCAGCCCTTTACCGAACGGCGTGTCCTTGCGCTGCAGCAGCACCACCTCGCGTGCCGCAGGAACCGGCCGCGGCGTGCGTAACTGACCGCGCAACTGCTCGTCGTCGGCGTCCACCCCCCACTCCTGTTTCCATTCGTCCGGTTTCAGCGTGGGATGGCCTTCCACGGTGAGATACTCGCTCACATCGAAACCGATTCCGCCGGCCCCGATCACGGCGACCCGGTCCCCGACCGGTTTCTGCTCCCGGACCAGCTCCGAGTAGGACAGCACCATCGGATGGTCGATCCCCGGGATATCGGGCACCCGCGGCCGCACCCCGGTGGCCAGCACTACCTCGTCGTACCCACCGGCGCGCAATGCGGAGGCTGTGGCCTTCGTGTTCAGGTGCACCTGCACCCCGGCGACCTCGAGCTTGCGGGTGAAGTAGCGAATGGATTCGTCGAATTCCTCCTTGCCGGGGATACGCCGGGCGATATCGAACTGCCCGCCGATACGGTCCAGCGCTTCGAACAACTCGACTCGGTGCCCGCGCTCGGCCAGGTTCACCGCGGCCGCCAGGCCCGCCGGCCCGGCACCCACCACCGCGATATGTTTCGTCCGCCGCGTGGGCGCCAGCACGAGTTCGGTTTCGTGACCGGCCCGCGGGTTCAGCAGACAGGACACCGTCTTGCGCTGGAAAGCGTGATCGAGGCAGGCCTGGTTACAGGCGATACAGGTATTGATCTCGTCGCCACGGCCCGCGGCCGCCTTGTTCGCCCATTCCGGATCGGCGAGCAGCGGCCGTGCCATGGAGATCAGCTGGGCATCGCCGCGGGTCAGGATCTCCTCGGCGATTTCCGGCATATTGATCCGGTTCGACGCGCACACCGGAATATCCACCGCCGCGGTGATCTTGGCGGTGAATTCCACGAACGCCGCGCGCGGGACCGAGGTGACGATGGTCGGCACACGCGCCTCGTGCCAGCCGATATCGGTGTTGAGCACACTGACACCGGCTGCCTCGAGTTCCTTTGCCAGCTCGATGATTTCGGCGAAATTCTGGCCGTTCTCGACGAGTTCGGCCATCGACAACCGGAAGACGATCAGAAAATCCGGGCCGGTGGCCGCGCGGGTCCGGCGCACGATTTCCACGGCCAGCCGTCGGCGGTTCGCCGCGGACCCACCCCAGCGATCGGTACGGTGATTGGTGCGCGGGGCGAGGAACTGGTTGATGAAATAGCCTTCGCCGCCCATGATTTCGACGCCGTCGTAGCCGGCGAATCGAGCCAGTTCGGCGCAGCGCACGTAATCGTCGATAGTGCGCCGGACCCCACGGTCCGATAGTGCGCGCGGGCGGAACGGGTTGATCGGGGCCTTGATCGAGGAGGCGGAGACGCTACCCGGTACATAGGCATAGCGGCCCGCGTGCAGGATCTGCAGCGCGATCTTGGCACCGCCGTCGTGTACAGCGCGGGTGATGGTGCGGTGCCGATACGCCTCGGTACGGCTGGTCAGCTTCGCGCCGAACGGCAGGAGCCAGCCCGTGCGATTCGGGGCGTAACCGCCGGTGATGATCAGCCCGACCCCGCCGCGCGCTCGTTCGGCGAAGTAGGCGGCCAGGCGGTTCACATCCCACGCCCGGTCCTCGAGGCCGGTGTGCATCGACCCCATGACCACCCTGTTCCGCAGTGTCATGCCACCCAACTGGAGCGGGCTGAACAACTGTGGGTAACTCGTCGTCGAGTCCATCGCGGGCTCTCTTTCCGATATCCGTCCGGGCCGCGGCGCGGGCCGGGGCCTGCCGGACCTCATCACACCATTGCGTACGCCGCGATTGCCACCCCCGGCGGCCACCTGAGCGACGCACGCCTCCTACCTGCTTCGATGACCGCTTCGACCCTGACGGATTCGGTGGGATCTCCATTACGGAACCGTCACGAGAAGCTGAATCACGGATGTACCACCAAAAGTTTTGTGTCGTGCGCCACATGATGTTTAAACACATTTCCCCAGGTCGCAGGGATACTGGAACGCGTTCATTTCGGGGTTCAAGATCGCACTCATTTTTTTCTCAGGCTCCGTTCACCTGCCGTTCACCTGCCGTGACCATTCTGAGATCCGGTCGGAAACGACCTGAGGTTCGACTGCTCCGCGAGATTGTGAACGCCGGGTTGGAAACAACCGGCCGGAACAACCCGGCACAGCGCCGTAGATGAATACCGAACACGGTATGGCGACGGCCGAACCCGAACCACTCTACTCCACCGGGAGGTGGAGCTCCGCCGGCGCGGCGGCCCGGGAAACCACCCGGCACCGCGGATGCGCCTTCCGGACCCGAACCGGCCTGCGTTCGGTGTCACACAACCAAACCCGACAACAGCACAGTCATGTTTTCCGGTCGCGACCCACCGGTCGCCGCCGAAGATCCGTGCTGCCCGAACCGGGCCGGATCCCGAGACCGATCAAGGAACCGAATCCGCTCATGTCCAACCACCGTTTCTCCAGCCTGCGCCGTCGTACCAAACGCGAAGCGATGGGCTTTGTGCTCGCCACCGCCGGTGTCGTCGCCGTTACCGCGTCCTCCGCGGTCTCCATGGCCGACAACAGCGCCCCCAACAAGATCGCCATGGTCGCCGAGCAGAAACCGGCCGCAGCCGTAACCGAGGCCGCCGAAGCCCCGGCACCGCAGGTGGAACCTGTGGCGGCCGCCGCGCCGGCCCCTGCCCCCGCACCGGCCCCTGCACCGGCACCGGCGCCTGCTCCCGCACCGGCCCCGGCTCCCGCCCCGGTCTACCCCAACAACCTGGACGGCTGGATCCGCCAAGCTCTCGACATCATGCACGCGAACGGCATCCCGGGCAGCTACGAGGGCATCCAGCGCAATATCCTGCGCGAATCCTCGGGCAACCCGGGCGCCATCAACCTCTGGGACTCGAACGCCATCGCGGGCATCCCCTCCAAGGGCCTGCTCCAGGTGATCGACCCCACCTTCGCCGCGTACCACGTGCCCGGTACTCCGTTCGATGTCTGGAACCCGGTCTCGAACATCGTCGCGGCCTGCAACTACGCCGCCCACAAGTACGGCTCGATGGACAACGTCAACAGCGCGTACTGAGTTATCGGCGCCGACTCCGTCGGCGCGGGGTTTCGGCCCCCCTGGTTACGACGGGACGGCTGCCGGGGACACAACTACAGCTTGGTCATCGGTGTGGGCACATCGTGGACGCAATGGCGCGTACCACTGTCCGCGAGCGTGGCCAGGGGGAACCCCACAACGGCGTGGGTGCGCGGTGTCGTGTGAGAACGCGGCACCGCGCAGTGCTGTCCGGGGCCCATTTACACTTGTGTATGGCCGATTACGCGCATTCCCCGGCCGCGGAGGCAGGCCGGGCCGCCAAGGCGCGGCAGCTGGCCGGATATCTGTGGGACCGGGAGATCACCGGTTCCGAACTACTCGAACTGCCCGACCCGGTGCGGCGCAAACTGGCGCGCGCGGCGGGGGTCAACCCGCCGAGCACCGCGGAGACCTGGCGATCAGTGGCCCTCCTCCTGGACGAGAAGGGGGCATGGGCCGAACGTAATCCCGATCACCCGGCCGCGCGACGACCGCACCGCGACGAGAAACTGCTGTGGGTCAAGCCCCCGATAACCCCGTGGTGAGGGGTTATCGGGGGCTCGAACTGCGGTGTACTTCGCCTGCGGTCGGCAGATCGGCTCACCACCAGCCGGTGGCGATCCCGATCTGCCGTTCCAATTCCGGGGCGAGGGTACGCGCGTAGCTGGCACTGAGGTGATGCTCGTCGTGGTACACCAGCACATTGCCTTCGACCACCCGGCAGATCTGCGGTCCGCATACCGAGTCGGTGAGATCCAGCAGGCGCATATTCGGGAACGCCGCCGCGTGGAGCAGTGCGGGATTGACCGGCGCCAGAGCCGCGGCGCGCTGCATACCGCAGGTCGCGCTGTCCCCACCGGCGGCGAGGCAGTCCACCGCGCTGTAGCGGACACCGGTCGGGCTGCGCAGCCACGGAGTGTCCCGGATGGCGAGAACGTTCAGATTGCGTTCGGCCAGCGCTGCCCACACATCGAGGTATTCGGCGGGCACCACGTCGCCCCCGCTGGGCCAGATCGGGGCCGTGGCGGTGGTGAAGACCCAGTCCGGCGGGTCGGCGGCCAGCAGGTCGATCACCGCGCGCGACCAGTCGCGGCAATCGGAGATATCGAGACCGCGGTACTGGGCGTCGTCGCGGATATTGAGCGAACAGCCCATCTTCAGGTACACGACCACCTTGATGTCGTGGACCTGGGCCAGCGCGTCCATGGCGGGCATCCAGTGCTCGGCATGGGAATTGCCCACCATGGCGATGGTGCGGGAACCGTTGGGATCCCCGTAGGTGCAGGTCACCACTTCTTTGTTGAACCAGTCGGAGATACAGCCGTCGCGGGTGGGTGCCGGTAGATCGTTGGAGGCCTCCAGGATCGAGGGCCGCAGTTTCGCCGTCGGCACCTCGGCGCCGGCGAACAATGCCTCGGCGCCCGGGTATTCGTTCACCGGCAGCGCCTCGACCGGCTGGGAAGGCGTCCGCGCGACCACCACCTGCCAGGAAACACAGGCACCCAGCACCAGCACACCGACCAGGCTCACCGCGACACCGGGGACACGGCGCCGCCAGACGGGAATCGGCACCGTTGCGCCCGAGCGCACCCGCAGCGGCTCCTCGATGAACTTGTTCGTGATCACGGCGAGAACCAGCGAGGCCCCGATCACCAGCAGTCCGCCGCCGAGTCCGGCATGTGGCTTCCCGGTCTGCACCAGGTAATAGATGAGCAGTGGCCAGTGCCACAGATACAGCGAATACGCGATGGCACCGAGTTCGACCATCGGCCGGGTGGCGAGCAGGCGGTTGACGATCGGCTGCTGCCCGCTCCCCGTGGGAATTCCGGCGAGGATCAGCGCGATCGCGGCACCCACCGGGAACAATGCGGCCGGCCCCGGGAACTGGCGGGCGCCGTCGAACAGCAGACCACATACCAGTACAGCGACAAGGCCGCCCACCGCGAGCAGTGCCGCGAGAGATCGCCCGATCCGGCCGGCACCGAGCCGGAGCCACGGCAGCGCGGCGGCCAGCAGGGCGCCGGTCAGCAACTCCCAGGCGCGGGCGGCGCTGTCGTAGTAGGTCCACTCCTGTGAGACCGTCATCCAAACGGCGGCGTAGACGAACGAGGCGGCACCCAGCAGCATCGACAGCGCCACGATCGCGGGCCGGGCCGCACCCGGCGAGCCGAAGCGCCGGCACAACCACGCGACCAGCCCCAGCAGCGCGACGACGGCCACATAGAACTGTCCCTGGACCGCCATGGACCACAGATGCTGTAGCGGGCTCACCGAGGGATCGGCGGCCAGATAGCTCTCCGCGGCTTGCGCGAGGTACCAATTCTGGTAGTAGAGCGCCGAGGCCATGGTCTGGCCCGACATATTGCCCCAGGTCGAGTACGGCTTGGTCGCCACCGTAGCGACGCCCACCGCGGCCAGCACGACCATGAGGGCGGGCAGTAGCCGACGGGCTGTACGCGTCGCGACCTGCCACGCGTCGACCCGGCCGGTGCGTTCCACGCGCCGTAGCAACATGCCGGTGAAGAAGAACCCGGACAGCACCAGGAAGATGTCGACGCCGCCGGAGACCTTGCCGTACCAGACGTGGAAGGCGACTACCAGGGCGATCGCGATACCGCGGAGGCCGTCGAGGTCGAGCCGGTAATCGGCCGGACGGGTTGTGGCGCCGGGCTGCGCTGCCGGAGATGGCGCGGCTGCGTCACGGTCTTTGATTCGCAACAACTGCTTTCTCCGACCTATCGACTTCTCCGCCGGTCCCTGTGGGGGTCGATTGACAGCAGCGAAGAACGAGCCTCGGACATAGCATGCATCCCTATCACAATGTGTGGTCTCCGGCGAATTCCGGCGCTGCGCCGGCAGGCTCCGCCACCGCGGCGCACCTCGTCGCGGCCTCCGGGGAGTACCCACCCGCGACCGCGATTTCTCCTTGTCTTATCCAGGCCATACGAGTTGACAATCGAGGCGCCCCTCACAACAGTGGTAGCCGCGCGTTCTCCGTTCGGACGCATGATCCACCCCCCAGCAGACATAGAGGAATTCATGAACGTACGCCAGCTCTATGTCAGCGCCGCCGCCGCGGGGCTGACTCTTCTGGCCGCTCCCGTTGTGGGCGCCGGTTCCGCACAGGCCCTCCCTCCGTTGGCGGGCACCGGCTCCTCGACGGTGGACGCCCTGCTCGGCGCCACCGGTTCGGCGCAGCTGGCGCAGACCGGTTCCGCCGGTGGCGCCTTCAAGAACTGTGACGAAGCGCGCGCCGCGGGTCGGGCGCCGATTTTCCGCGGTGAGCCCGGGTTCGCCCCGCACCTGGATCCGGACGGCGACGGGTTCGCTTGCCCCACCGTCTGATTCGGTCTCACTGCGCACAAACGCCCGGTGACGGAGATTTCCGTCACCGGGCGTTGTCGTCTGCGGTATTCAGCGCAGGATCTTGAACAGCACCGCACCCGCGAGCAGTACGCCCGCACCGATCAGGCTGTATTTCACCTTGGGCTCTTTCACCTTGGCCAGCGCCAGCTGTTTGGTGCCCTCGGCGATCCGCTGCGGATCGGCCCGCACCGCGATCTCGTCCAGGGTGCTGGCCAACCGCTCCCGCGCGGCCTCGATCTCCTGCTCGATCCGCTCGGTATCCTTTGCCACCTTCACGCCTCCTGTACCTGGTCTGCCGCGTCCACCGGCGGCCGATGATCACCCCGGGACCACGGTATCGCCGGATCGCTCCGGGGTTCGCGCTCGAGTGTATCCGCGGTCACCGCCGCCGCTACCCGCTCGGCCCCGGCGCGGCCCGCCGCTCTGTGCCGGCGGCCATCGCGACCCACGCGGCGCGCTCCCGGTCCGCGTCCCGGCGACCGCCGATTCGGATACGGTGCGAGGGTGACCGATAACCACCGACTCTCCCCGGGCGATCCGGCACCCGATTTCACCCTGCCCGACGCCGACGGCAACCAGGTATCACTGGCCGACTACCGCGGCCGCAAAGTCGTGGTGTATTTCTACCCCGCGGCAAGCACCCCCGGCTGCACCAAGCAGGCGTGCGATTTCCGGGACAATCTCGGTGAACTGAATTCCGCCGGACTGGACGTGATCGGGATCTCTCCCGACAAACCCGCCAAACTCGCGAAATTCCGTGATGCCGAACAGCTCAACTTTCCGCTGCTCTCCGACCCGGAACGCAAGGTTCTCACCGCGTGGGGCGCGTTCGGCGAGAAAACGATGTACGGCAAGACGGTGACCGGCGTCATCCGCTCGACCTTCCTCGTCGACGCCGACGGGAAAATCGAAGTGGCGCAATACAACGTGCGCGCCACGGGGCACGTCGCCAAGCTCCGCCGCGACCTTTCGGTGTAGTCGCGGACACAGCGCGGCATCCGCCGGTGCTCGCGTGGCATCGGCAGTGCGCGCGGACCGCGACGTCCGGCCCCGATCCGTGGCGACCGGGTCGTCGTCGAGCAGCATCGACTTCGGCCCGGACCGCGCTTGTTGCCGGTTCCTCGACGAGCGCGATCCGGCGGGAATCCGCCGCGGGGACTCACGCGTAGGAATCGACCAGCCGTTCGTAGCCGTCGAGCAGCAACCCCAGACTCCGCTCGAAGAACAAATCCTCCCAGTTGCCCTCGTCCTGTTCGAATGCCTGGGCCCGCACGGCCGCGGTGACAGCGGGGAACCGTTCGGGGTCCAGTACCCGTTCGAGGATGCCCCAGTCGCCTTCGGATTCCGGGTTGGCGGGATCGATCTCGGCGATGAGCCGGACCCGTCCGATCACGAACAGTGACAGATTCATCACCAGCTGCAGTTTGAGCGGTTCGGGCACCCGGGTTTGTGCCAGCGCCGACAGTCCGGCTTCCAGCCACGCCATATTGTTCGGCCCCAGCGGCGGCGCGCCCATTTTCACGCTGAGCCACGCCGCGTGCTGCGCGATCACGCGATACTCCGCCCACGCCCATTGGTACAGGATCTCTCGCCACGGGGTGCCGGGCGGGACCTCCGGAGGTGTTCCGAGCACTCGATCCAGTGCGATCTCCAGCAGGGTCGCCTTGCTGTCGACATAGCGGTACAGCGACATGGCGGTGAAACCGAGCCGCTCGGCGACCTTGTTCATCGACAGTCCGGCGAACCCTTCCTCGTCGGCGATTTCTATTGCGGCGTCCACGATCTGCTCCAAGCTCAGCCCGCGGCGGGGTCCACGGGAACCCTCCTGCGCCAGTCCCCACATGAGCTCGATCGATTTCGGTAGCGGCCGTTCGGCGTCTGCCGCGGCGGCCGCCCGCTCCTGGGTCGCCGCCTCCGGGCCACGGTCCGCTGCACTCGGCATCGATCTGGATTCCTTCCGTTGTCCTGCGGCGTCCGGTGACCGGCCGTCGGGTGCGGTGCCATTCGTCTGAGGACGGCACCGAGGTCACTCCTTCCTATACCACCTGGTCCCCTGGTCGCTCTTGCGCACCGCCCTCAACTGTGTACCATCTAAGCAGAATATATACCGTATACAGTTTATCCGGCATGCAGTTATCGGAAACGGAGCCGCAAATGATCGATCCACCCGCCATCTCCCTCACCGGGCTCGAGAAATCCTTCGGCGACCACCGAGTCCTCGCCGGTATCGACCTCGATATCGACCGCGGACAGGTGTTCTCCCTGCTCGGTCCCAACGGCGCCGGGAAAACCACCATGGTGCGCATCCTGGCGACCCTGACCAGGCCGGACGACGGAGCCGCCCGGGTCGCCGGATACGACGTCGTGCACGAACCGGATCGAGTCCGCGCGGCCATCGGGGTAACCGGCCAGTACGCCGCACTGGACAAGGTCCTCACCGGTACCGAGAACCTGCACATGGTCGGGCGATTGCTACACCTGGGCCGCTCGGAGGTCCGCCGGCGCACCACCGAACTCGTGGAGCGTTTCGATCTGGCCGGGGCGGCGGCCCGGCCGGCGAGCACTTATTCCGGCGGTATGCGCCGCCGCCTCGATCTCGCCATGAGCCTGATGGGCCGGCCGGAGGTCGTCTTCCTCGACGAACCCACCACCGGATTGGACCCGCGCAGCCGCCGCGAACTCTGGCAGGTCATCCGGGAACTGGTCGACGACGGCGTAACGGTCTTCCTCACCACCCAGTACCTGGAGGAAGCCGATCAACTTGCCGACCGGATCGCGGTGCTCCACGACGGCCGTATCGTCGCGGACGGTACCCCGGCCGAACTCAAACAACTCACCCCCGGCGGCCATATCCTGTTCCGCTTCGCCGACCGCGCGAACCTGGCCGCCGCAGCGCGCGCTACCGGCTTCCCCGAAACCGATCCGGACGAACTCACCCTGCAGGTGCCGTCCGACGGACAGGTCGCCCATCTCAAATATCTGCTGGACCAGTTCGCCGCGCTCGATATCACCGTCGAACGGCTCAGCGTGCACACCCCGGATCTCGACGATGTCTTCTTCGCGCTGACCAGCCGGCCGGCCCAGGCCGTACCGGCCGCGTAGCGATCCGCGCATCCCCACTCACAGAAAGCCACTCGCGTGACCACCCTCACCCACGCCGCACAGGACGCGGCCACCATGACGGCCCGCAACCTCCGGCACACATTGCGCAGTCCCGACGCTTTGATCAGCACCCTCGCGCTGCCGATCATGATCCTGCTCATGTTCGTCTACGTTTTCGGCGGGGCCATGGACGTCGGCGGCGCCTTCGTCGATTACGTGGTGCCCGGGATCGTCCTGATGTGCGCCTGTTTCGGCGCTTCCACCACAGCGATCAGCGTTTCGGTCGATATCGCCGAAGGGATCGTCGACCGCTTCCGCACCATGGCGATCAGCCGATCGTCCTTCCTCACCGGGCACATCACCGAAAGCCTGCTGCGCAATATCCTGGCCACCGCGGTGGTGGTGATCGTCGCACTGGCCATCGGTTTCCGGCCGACCGCCGACCCGCTGCGCTGGTTCGCCGCCGCGGCGCTCCTGGCACTGGTGGTGGTGGCGCTGTCGTGGATGTCGGCGTGTTTCGGATTGCTCGCCAGTAGTCCGGAGGCCGCCAACGGGTTCACCATCTTCGCGATGTTCATCCCCTATGTCAGCAGCGCCTTCGTCCCGCCCGAAACCATGCCGGACTGGCTGCGCGGTTTCGCCGAACACCAGCCGGTGACGCCGGTGATCGAAACGCTGCGCGGTCTGTTGGTGGGGACCCCGATCGGAAACAGTGCGGTACTCGCGGTCGCATGGTGGGGCGGCATCGCCGTGGTGTGCTACGGCACCGCCCTGGTGCTCTTCCACCGCAAGACCCGGAGCTGACCCGGACTCCAGCGGGCGATCCGGAGGCCGCAGCACCCAGTGTTGCGCGCCCCGGATCGGCGCCACCCGAGTGGTGAGACACGACAGACTCGCCGTCACATTCCCGTACTCTCCCACCACCACCTTCGACCTACCGCTAGCCTGGGACATGTGAACGTACGTACGGAGGCCACAGTGAAACGGCGTCCGGACCCTGCGCTGGAATTGGAACTGCAGGACGATCCGCAGGAACTCATGCCGCGGCGGCGTCCGACCCAGGAGCGCAGTAAGCGGAAGTTCGACGCACTGCTGCAGGCGTCCCGGGAACTTCTGGTCGAGGTGGGTTTCGAATCGTTCACCTGTGAAGAGGTCGCGGCCCGGGCGGAAGTCCCGATCGGCACCCTGTACCAGTTCTTCGCCAACAAATACGTCATCGTCTGCGAACTGAACCGGCAGGACCTGGTCGCGGTATCGCAGGAACTCGCCGATTTCCACGGCGAGATCCCGTCGCTGGACTGGTTGCGGCATATGAACCAGTTCGTCGACCATCTGGCCAGCCTGTGGATGACCGACCCGTCCCGCCGCGAGGTCTGGCTGGCCATGCAGTCCACCCCGTCCACGCGGGCCACCGGCGCGATCCACGAAAAGGAATTCGCCGAGGTCGTCTCGCAGATGCTGCGCCCGCTCACCCCACGCACACCCCGCGGGCGGCGCACCATGATGGCCGAGGTGCTGGTGCACGTGGTGTATTCGATGCTGAATTTCTCGGTCCAGGACGAACAGAGCCACGCCGACGCGGTCGCCGAACTCAAACGGCTGATGGTCGCCTATCTTCTGGTCGCCGAAAAAGAATCCCGCACCGCCAGCCAGGGCTGAAGCACCCGCACTCGGCAACGCCGGCCCGGCCTACCCGAGAGCCCGGACAGCGGGGCGCCACGGTTCGCGCCGCATCGCCGGACCATGTGGCGGCGCGGAAGGCGCCGGGTAGTACCGACAAGGCTCCAGCCGCGCCGGGTATGCCGGCCGCTCCTGGTCGCCGACCCCGCGGCAATCCGACACCGTCGCGGTTCGACGCCTATCCGCACCGGCCGAATGACCAGCACTCCGGCGGCCGAAGGAGACCCGTATGCCGGTTGTTCACCAGCCGTGTTCTGCGGCACGATCTACGCAGTCACCGAGTCGGCTCGCTGGGGCTCCGCACGGGCACCGTGTCCCGTCCAGGCGTCGTCCTGCGTACCCGCCGCACTCCGCGGCGCCGCGACA
The DNA here is from genome assembly GCF_029868855.1 of Nocardia carnea. Lineage (GTDB taxonomy): Bacteria > Actinomycetota > Actinomycetes > Mycobacteriales > Mycobacteriaceae > Nocardia > Nocardia carnea_A. Next base: position 24,278 of record NZ_JARWOV010000215.1, read on the forward strand.
TCCGGCGTTCGATTCGCCGCGCAACCGCAGGGCGAGACCATACGCGGTAGATGCGGCCGTACCGGCGGATGTACGCCCGGCCGGCATTCGCAGCCCGAACGAAAAGCCCGGAGTGACGGATACTCCGGGCTTTCGTCGTTCTGGTGGCGCGCTCAGTTCTCCGGCGACCGACCCTCGATCAGGTCGGCCAGCTCACCCGGGTCCTCGAGCACGACCATGGCGGCCGCGGTGTCCCCGTCGTGGGTGAGCGACAGGTGCACCCGCACCCGCGGCAGGAACTCCGCGGCCAGGCCGTGCAGTTTGATGCTCGGCCGGCCCCAGGCGTCGTTGACCACTTCGATCAGCGGATACGGGTTGTCCCCGATCTGCGGACGGCGGGCGAAGCGGGAGGAGGCCCAGGCTTTGAGCACGGCCTCCTTGGCCGCCCACCGCGCCGCGTAGCTGCGGGCCGGATCGGTGGCCTTGCTCTGGCAGTAACGCCGCTCACCGGCGGTGAAACTTTCCCGGAGCATGGTGGTTCCGGCCCGTTCCAGTTGTTCGGTGAACTCGGAGATGGTTACCAAGTCCAAGCCGATTCCGAGGATGGTCACAGTCGCGCAGCCTACGGTGTACCGGACGTGGCGGCATCGGTATCGCCGCCGCCGAATCGGCCGGTCTCGCAACCGGCCCCGTCGACCTGGTAGATCCCGTCACCGAGTCGAGCGGTCTCCGACAGCAGCATCTCGGCTTCCAGGCCGCGAACCTGCGCGGCGGGCGTGCCGTCGCCACCGAGCCGGCGGTCGGCCGGCCGCTCGTAGAGTGCGGCACCGCCGCACATCGCCTCGACGATGCGCTGCCGGCCGGCCAGCTGCCGTTCCTGTGCCCGGCGCTGGTATTCCTCACGCCGGCCCGGTTCGATCGCCTGGACGAACGCCTGCGGATGCACCACCGCGAGGAGGCCGGAGACATGCCCGAAGCCGAGCGAGGTCACCAGACCCGCCTTGAGCGGGAACCGGTCGCCGAACCGCAGCGCCTCGCGCAACCACACCAGATGCGGGTATTCGCGCATCTTGTCGTCCACACAGTCGAGACTGCGGTTGGGCGGCACCACACCGGTTTCCAGCACCTGGCACAGGCCGATGAGCTGGAAGGCGGCCGCACCGCCCTTGGCGTGCCCGGTGAGGCTCTTCTGCGAGACCACGAACAGCGGGGCGCCGTCGGAGCGGCCGATCGCCGCGGCCAGCCGCTCGTGCAGTTCGGATTCATTCGGATCGTTGGCCGCGGTGGAGGTGTCGTGCTTGGAGACCACCGCGATATCGTCCGCGCCCACACCGAGTTTGCGCAGTTCCGCGGCGAAGCGGGATTCCCGTCCGCCCCGGCCCGCACCGAGCGCGCCGAGTCCGGGCGCCGGGATGGAGGTGTGCACGCCGTCGGCGAAGGACTGCGCGTAGGCCACCACACCGAGCACCGGCAGACCCATCTCGAGTGCCACATCGCCGCGGGCCAGCAGCACGGTGCCACCACCCTGGGATTCCACGAACCCACCACGACGGCGATCGTTGGCCCGGGAGAAGTAGCGGTCGCTGATTCCCTTGGCGCTCATGGCCGCCGAATCCGCGGTCGCGGACATATCGCCGAAGCCGACGATGCCCTCGATACCCAGATCGTCGAAACCGCCGGCGACGACCACCTCGGCCTTACCGAGCTTGATCTTGTCGACGCCCTCTTCGACCGACACCGCGGCAGTGGCGCAGGCGGCCACCGGGTGGACCATGGCGCCGTAGCTGCCCACGTAGGACTGCACCACATGCGCCAGGGCTACGTTCGGCAGCGCTTCCTGCAGGATGTCGTTGGGTCGCGGTTCGCCGAGCAGGTTGTCGACGTAGAGCGACCGCATCGAGGACATACCGCCCATACCGGTGCCCTGGGTGTTGGCCACCAGGCTGGGATGCACCCAGCCCATCAGCTCGGACGGGCTGAACCCGGACCCGACGAACGCATCGACGGTGCAGGCGATATTCCACAGCGCGACCCGGTCGATCGAGGACGCCATATCGGCGGAGATACCCCACACCGTGGGATCCCAGCCGGTCGGGATCTGGCCGCCGACGGTGCGCGAGAGTTTCGCGCGCCGGGGCACCCGGATCTCGGTGCCCGCCTTGCGGGTGACCGTCCAGTCACCGGAGTCGGCGATCGGGCTGATCACCGTGTGTTCCGGCGCGGCCGCGTGGAAGGCCCGGGCCTCCGCTTCGCTGCCGACGGTGAACGACAGGTCCTGATCGAGGAACACCGAGGTCATCAGCGGGCTGCTGTTGTCGACCATGGCGGCGTCGTCCTCGTAGCGCCGGATCCCGCAGCGTTCGACCACCGCATCGTGATAACGCTCGGCCAGTTCGGCTTCCGGTACGTAGTCACCGGATTCGGTGTCGTACCAGCCCGGTTTCGGCTCGTTCTCCCAGGTCACCATGCCGGTGGTCCAGGCCAGCTCGAGCACGCCGGCCGCCGACAGTTCGTCGGAGACCTCCATCTCGAAACGGGTCCGCGCGGAGCCGTAGGGTCCGAGCTCACCGGCACCGACGATCACGACCATATCGCTGAGATCGGCGGTTACGGTGCCCCATTCGGGAACGGGAAGCGCCGAGGTCAGGGTCGGCGGGGCGGGCAGTGCGGGAATGCGCGGGGCGTCCGATTCCTCGGTCACCTCGGCCGTCTCGGCTTCTGCCGCCTCCTGTGCCTGCCGGGCCAGCTCGGGCAGATCGAGCTTCGCACCGGCCAGCCCGCCGGTGAGGTCGATCTGCTGCGGACCCGATTCGGTCACCGAACGGGCACGTGCGGTCGCCCATTTCAGCAGTTCGTCGGCGATCTCACCGGTCGACCAGGTCTGCACACCGGCCTTCTCCACAGCCTCGACCATGGGATCGTTATGACCCATCAGCCCGGTCCCGCGGACCCAGCCGATCAGCGCGTGCACCAGGGTGACCCGAGCCGCCCACGACTTCTCGGCCCGCCATTTGGCGACCACGGCATCGAGCGCGGCTTTGGCCTCACCGTAGGCACCGTCGCCACCGAACAGCCCGCGGTTGGGCGAACCGGGCAGCACCACATGCAGTTTGGCGTCGACATCGTGATCGGCGCCCAGCTTCGACAGTCCACCGATCAGCCGCTCGACCGACCACAGCAGGACCCGCATCTCCATCTCGGCGCGCGCGCCGGCGTCGGAGAGGTCACCGGCCACCCGCGGCGCCGCGAACGGCAGCAGCAGGGTCGGGGTGAACGCGTCCTTGGTCTTGATCTTCGCGCCACCGGCATTGTCGACCTGTTCGGTACCGACCCAGTCGATCAGCGCGTCGATATCGGTATAGGAGGCCATATTCGCCGGAACGACCCACAGGGCGGCGCCCTGGCGGGCGTTCGCGCGATAGAGGTCGCGGTAGAAACCGAGCCGGTTGTCGTCGAGACGGGAGGTCGTGACGATCACGGTCGCGCCGCCACCGAGCAGGCGACCGGCCACCGCGGCGGCGATGGAGCCCTTGCTGGCGCCGGTGACCACCGCGACCTCACCGGTCCACTCGCCCGCGTCGGCTTCGTCGCGGGCCGCGGCGGCGATCCGGTCGTAGTGTCCGGCGAGTACCGAACGGGCCTCGTGCACGGCCCGCTGCCGCCACCAATCGGCTTGCGCGGCAACGGCTTCACCGGCACCGAGGAATCCGTCCACCGGCTGCTGCGCGGTTTCCGCGTCTTCCCCCAGCCACATCCGGGCGAGGTCTTCACGCGCGGTGGCCCATCGATCGTCGATGAGCACCGCCTTGCGGGCGTCGAAGGACGGTGCGACCAGTCGCGGCCAGTCCGAGCCCAGTTCCGCCGAGACCAGATCGACCAGGCCGTCGTCGGTGGTTTCCACCGCGGAGACCTGATCGTTCAGGCCGAGCTGCTCCAGGACCAGACGCGCGGCCGAGGCCAGCACACCATCCTTACCGGTGATCTGTTCGGTGAACTCACCGAGCGCGGCCGCGTCCACGGTGCCGCCACTGGATCCGCCGGCCGCGGGCAGCGCGACCGCGACCCCGCGGCGCGCCGCTACGGCCTGGACTGCGGCGTCGATGGCGGCGTCCACGGACGCACCGTCGGTGAGCGCCCCGGAAACGAGTCCGCCCAGGTCACCGCCGCGCACACTGGAACCCTCGCGGGTGCCCAGCGACACCTCGGCGGTGATATGGCTGGCCCAGCCGTCACCGAGTTCCCAGACCTTCTTCACGCGTTCAGCGATCGCGGCCGGGCGTTTGCCGGACGGCCCGAACACCTTGCGCAGGTGATCGTTGATGGCATCGCTGAGCACCGAACCGAACGGCTTGTAGGTGCGGGCGAGCCGTTCGACGGTCGCGGAGAGCGCACCCATATCGGCATCGGCGGCACCGTCGATCGCGCCGAGCGAGAGCTCGGAGCCGAGGTCGACCAGCAGCTGGTTACGGCGTGAGGACACGCCGTCGCACAGACCCTCGATGGTGTCGACGGGGCCGATCTGGTCGAGCCGGAGTTTGGTCCACAGGGCGATCAGCACCCTGGTCGCGTCCGCCGCGGTGAAGGCGATATCGTCCGGCCGCGGTCCGCCGGTGGCCGTCGCGGCGGCGGGGGCGGCCGGCGCGGCGGCCGGAGCAGCCGCGGCGGGCGCCTCGGCGACCTCGTCGACCGGCTCGTCCACGGGCGCCGGATCGGTATCGGTCGAGTACACGACCGCGGCCTCACGCTCGATATTGAGGACTTCCACGGTGGCGGTGGTGAAATCGGGCAGCTTCAGGGTCTGGCTCGCCAGGTTGGCCACCGTCGGGGTGGCACCCAGGCCGACCTCGACGAACCGCTCCACGCCGAGTTCACCGAACAGCAGATCCTGGGTTTCGATCCACCGCACCGGGCTGGCGAACTGCCACGCCAGCAGCTCGATCAGCACCACCCGGCACAGTTCGCTCGGCCGCTGCGACCAGGAGTCGAAGTCGGCCAGCACACCGGCCAGCGGCTCCGACGGCACCAGGTCGGCGATCTCGGCGACGAACTCACGCTCCAGCGAGAACGGCCGCGGCACCAGGTTCGGGATATACCGCCCGACCAGAACCTCCGGACGCAGTTCGGCCGGCAGCAGCTGTTCGAGTTTGCCGCGGAACTCCGGCACGCCCTTGCGCAGCACGGTCGAATGGAACGGCACATCGATACCGGGAACCAGGATGAAGGCGCGCTTACCGCCGAATTCCTCCCGGCGCCGCTCGATCTCGGCCTCCAGAGCATCCAGACCGGCCACGGTGCCCGCGATGGCGTACTGCGAACCCCGCAGGTTCAGGTTCACCACCTCGAGGAATTCCCCGGCCGCCTCGCCCACGCCGGAGACGAAATCGATCACCTCGTCGTCGGGCAGTCCGATCTGCGACGGCCGGATGGCCGCCATACGGTAGTCGCTGCGCCCCTGCGCATCCCGCGGCACCAGTTCGTGCATGGCCGAACCGCGCTGGAACACGACCTCGAGCACGGCCTCCAGCGGCAGCACTCCCGCGACCGCGGCGAGCGCGTTGTACTCACCGACCGAATGCCCGGCCAACAGCGACCCCTCCACGAAGGCACCGGCTTCCCGCAGCTCCGCGACCTGCGCGACACCGAGGGTGGCCATCGCGACCTGGGTGAACTGGGTCAGGTGCAGCACGCCGTCCGGGTGCCGATGCTCGACACCGCGGGCCTTCAGATAGGTCGGGTTGTCGCGGACCACCGCCAGGATGGAGAAGCCGAGTGCTTCCCGGGTGTGCTTGTCCGCGCGATCCCAGATCGCCTTGGCGGCCTTGGACCGGGTGCGGGCGTCCAGCCCCATTCCCTTGCGCTGGATGCCCTGGCCCGGGAACGCGTACACGGTCTTCGGCGCGGCGGTGCGTCCGGTCGCGGTCATCACCAGATCACCACCGGCCCGGCAGGACACCTCGATGATCTCCGCACCGGCGTCGACGGCGACCCGTTCGACCCGCACATCGATCTCGGCTCCCGGCCGCACCATCCCGAGGAACCGGGTGGTCCAGGCGGTGAGTGTGCGCGCCGGCACCGAGGCCTGCGGATCCACCGCCGACACGGCGTGCTGGGCGGCGGCCGACAGCCACATGCCGTGCACGATCGGGCTGCCCAGACCGGCCAGTTTCGCGGCCGCGTCGCTGGTGTGGATCGGATTGTGATCGCCGGAGACCGCGGCGAACGCGGCCATACTGCGGGGCGCGACCATGGTCACGTCCCGGCGCCGGCGCCGCGGGGTTTCGCCGGCCGCGTCGCTCACGGTTCCCGCGGCCCGCGGCGGGTCGGTCAGTTCGCCCGCACCGCTGCGACCGCGGATGGCGAACCGTTCGGCGAGGCGCGCCAGCGGTACGACGTCCAGCCCTTGGTCACGCATCTCACCGACGGTGACGTTCACCTCGACCACGCGGCCGAGATCGGTGTCGACGACGGTTCCGGATTCGGCGCGCACGACGAGAATGCTGGTGACATCGGGAAGTTCGCGCAGCAGTTCGACCTGATGGTCCAGGTGCACCAGGTCCAGCATGCCTTCGATCACGCTGGCATCGGATTCGGTACGCGCCGCCCCCAGTACCGCGAACACCGCCGGCCAGCACGCGCCGACCAGAACGTCGGGCACGGTCCGGCCCAGCGTGCTCAGGTTCGCCGGCAGTCCGGCTCCGGTGACTCCGGCATGGTCGGCGATCAGATCCGGCGTCCAAGCCAGATTGACATGCGCGATATTGCCCTTGACCTCGGGCAGTGTCTGTCCGGCGGCGACGGCCAGCAGGGCGGACATGGAAGCGTCGGCGTCGGTTTCGGTCACCACCGGCGACCCACCGTTGTACACCGACACCGGCACGGTGATCCGGATCCGCACACTGTGCTCGGCGGTGAGCGGAACGGACAGTTCCACATAAGAGTGTTCGGCCTCGGGACCCTCGGTCTCCACCAGCGTGGCGCCGGTCGGCGGATGCACCGCGCCCTTCTCGTCCACGGTCCATTCGTGCAGATCGCCCAGCCGGTGCACGGGGTTCACGGTGGCCCGGCCCGACCAGTTCATATCCGGCGCCGCGAGCACCACATCGATGGGTCCGCTGGTCACCGCGGCGACCCGGCGCGCATCCACGGCGGCCGGGACGACACCGTCGCGCACCAGTGCGTAGGCGGCGTCCTGCTCGAAGCGATCCAGCAGTTCACCGACGGGCTCGTCGACCCGGGTGATCCCGGCAACCGAGACGGTGCCCGGGATCACGCACACCTGATCGGCCGAGTACCGCGGATCGTGGGCCTGCCACAGCGAATCCGAACGCCACCAGCGCCGGACATCCTGGTCCACCACGGGAACGAAGTTCACCGGTTTACCGGGCGTCTTGCACAGCGCGATGAAGAACGGCACATCGGCCGGGTGCAGCAGCGTCTGCCGGGCCGCCGGATACTGCTCCGCCAACCGCGCGAGAGCGGCGGCCGGGTTCTCCAGATCCTCGTCACGGAACAGGGACTCAATCTCACCGCGATCGGCCGGCGCGAGCCGGGCCTCGGCGCGGCGCAGCATCTCCGCGAACCGGTCGCGCCAGCTGATATCCAGCCAAATCGAACGAGTGGAGGCGGCGATCGCGTCCCCGAGGTCCGAACCGCAATCGAAATCCGCGCGGCATTCCTGCCCCACGGCGAGCTCCACGTACCGCTCGAGCCAGGCGAGGTAGGTCATGGCCGGGACATCACCGAAATACGGTTTCGCGGTCGCGTTCAGGGCGGCGATGATCTCCGCGCGCCGCTGCGCCACCGCGTCCGCGTCACCGGCGACCTCGTCCAGCAACCGGCCGGTGCGCGAGGCGGCATTGTCGATCTCGTGGATATCGGCACCGAGCTGGCTGCGACCCGAGGCCATTCCGCCGGTGGCGGTTCCGGCGCCCACCCAATCCGGGGTTCCGGGGGTGTCCACCAGCAACTGCTTCACCTCGGGCGCGGTGGTCGCCTCGAGAGTCGCCATGGCCGCCGTGCCCACCAGCACACCGTCCAGCGGCATCGCCGGGTAGCCGTGTGCCGCCGACCAGGCGCCGGTCAAGTACTCGGTGGCCCGCTCCGGGGTCCCGATACCACCGCCGACGCAGACCACGACGTTTCCGTGGGTACGCAGTTCGGCGTAGGTCTCGAGGAGGAGATCGTCGAGGTCCTCCCAGGAGTGGTGCCCACCGGCCTTACCACCCTCGATATGCATGATCACCGGGTAGTCGGGCACCTCACCGGCGATCCGCAGCACCGAGCGGATCTGCGCGACGGTGCCCGGTTTGAACGCGACGTGGCTGATGCCCACCTCGGTCAGTTCCTCGATCAGCGCGACGGCTTCCTCGAGCTCCGGAATACCGGCGGTGACGATCACACCGTCGAACGGAGCGCCCGCCGCGCGTGCCTTCTGAACCAGCCGCTTACCGCCCAGCTGCAGTTTCCACAGGTACGGGTCCAGGAACAGTGAATTGAACTGCACCTGCCGCCCGGGGTGCAGCAGTTCCTTCAGTTCCTCGACCCGGTCGGCGAAGATCTGCTCGGTCACCTGACCGCCACCGGCCAGTTCGGCCCAGTGCCCGGCATTGGCGGCCGCCGCGACGATTTTCGCGTCCACCGTGGTCGGAGTCATCCCGGCCAGCAGGATCGGCGAGCGTCCGGTGAGCCGGGTGAACGCGGTCTCCACCACGATCCGCCCGTTCGGCAGCCGCACCGGCTTCGGCGCGAAAGCCGTCCACGGCTGCGCCACCTCCGGCACCGCGCCCGGGGTCAGCAGATTGCGCTGCCCGGCACGGGTCGCCACCGCCACCATGCCGACACCGCTGCCCTTGAGGGCACTACCGCTGACCCGCGACAGCAGGTCACCGGGCCCGAGGTCCAGAATCCACTCCGCGCCCGCGCCCACCATCTCGTCGACGGTGGCGACCCAGTCGACCGGTTCCACCAGGATGTCGCTCGCCATCTGCGCGGCCAGCTCGGTATCGAGCCCGCACTGCGCGGCCCACCCCGAGACCAGCTCGACGGTATCGCCGAGCGCCGGGTGGTGGAACGCCACATCCACGTCCAAATCTTCGAACACCGGCGCGAATACCGCGCCACCACGCTGTTTGGCGGACCGCTCACGGTCCTGTTCGGCATGCAGCTGCTCGCAACGCTGCCGCACCCGCAGCAGCGCGTCCGGGGTCCCGGAGAGCACCACCCGACGCCGCCCGTTACGAATCGACAGCACCGCGGCGGCCAGCGGATCGACACCCTCGAACACCTCGTCGAGGACACCGCGCAGCTCGTCGGGGTCGATATTGGACACCGCGACCATCGAGGAGCGATCGCCCACCGGCATCAACCCGCGCCGGCGTGCGACCAGCCCCGCCGCCGCACCGACGAGCTGACCGATGGCCAGCATCTCCGCGTCGCGCTGGCCGCAGGTCTTGACCGCGGTCGCGGCCAGCAGACCCTGTGAATGGCCCACGATCGAGACCGGCGCGAACTCCGCCGGGTCCAAACCCTGTAACCGCAGTGCGCGCAATGCGGCGAGCTGGGTCAGCAGCACGCCCGGCATGGATACCGCCGCCGATCGCAGCACCCGCTCCGACGGCGCGTCCGAAACCGCGGTCTCGTCGTCGGCGAGGTCGTCCTCCAGCA
>NZ_JARWOV010000216.1 GCF_029868855.1 Nocardia carnea
TGTCGGCACCGAACTCCGTAAGGACGAAAACGACTGGCAGACAGCCTCGTCGGGCCACGTGGTGTCACTACGGCGGCTGGAGCACGACATGCGGCGCATCGGTGATCTGCTCGACCAGGAGACCAATTCCGCGGCGCGCCCGCCCCCCCGCCCCCCCCCCACCGCCGGGGTCGCGATACTCAGACCGCATTTGAGCAAGTCGGCGCTGAGATCGATGGTTTCGGAAAGAATTCCACCGCCCGCCTTTTCCGCACGTTCGGCCGGTCCGTTCTCCGACTCGCCTTCATCGGTGGAACCCTTCTCACCGCCGAGCGGATACTCGCTCGGTGCCGCGTATGCGGCCGGTACCGCGAGCGAGCTCGTCAGCAGGGCGGGGGCGACGGTCAGCGCCGCGGCCGCGGATACGGCGACGAACACGGTGCGCAGAGGTTTGCGCGGGGACATATCGCATCACATCCTCGGGTCGGTCCAACTCCTCGCCCACAAGTAACGCATACCTTGGTGCCCCACCAGCGCATTCACGCTCGAGCGCGCGGGGTGAGTTGTCCGCTTCCCGGGGGCGCGGCCGCGACCACGGGTCCGGGTGGAGTGCCCGACGGTGACGAATGCCGCGCAGCCGGTTGCTCATCGCCCTTACCCGCAGCCGGGTGAGGGGTTGTCCCGAGGATCAGTTCCCGGGGACGCCGGCCAGTTCGCGTTCTTCCGCCGCGGGGCGGGCGGCAAACGGGCATTGCCAATCGGCGGGTTTGGGCCGGCCGGAGTAACGGCGCGCTTCGGAGAGCTTCTCGTACTCCAGCAGGTTGGGGTTGATATCACCCTGCAGCGTGATGTCCTGCTTGCGGATCTTCTCCGCCAGCCTGTCCCACATACCGGCCGCTTTGATCAGCCCGAACTGTTCATGGGAGTTGAACGCCAACATCGGGAACGGCGGACGGCGGCCCAGCCGCTGATGCGTCTCGTGCAGCCCGATGACGAAGAACGGGTGGCCCGCCACGCTGTACCCGAATTCGCCGGACTGCGGATCGGACGAATACCCGGTCGCCCACCCGTACTTGTCCGCTTCTGCCTCGTGCAGCAGCTGCAGGTGCTGCCACAGCAGCTCCTCGAAACGCAGCTCGTCCACCCCGCGGGGCTGCTCGAAGGTTGCGATGAAGCTGGTGAACTTGCGCGGGCTCCAATACGCGGCCCCGACGTATTCGGCAAGATCGAGTGCCAGCAACCGGGCCGAGTCCTCGTCGCCCATCAGGTCGTAGTGGCGGTGGGTGATACCGCCCCGGCGCCAGGCGGAGCGGCCCGCCAGACAGGCGAACCGGTCTCCGAGGAGGAATTTCTCCAGCTCAGCTCGCGCGTCCGTCGTCAATCCCGGTGTTCCTTTCAACCACGTATCTCCGTTCGAAGGACGGGCCCGCGATTCACCCCGTGAATGCACCCGTCCTCGACCGCACTGCGCTGCGATCTTGTCAGTCGATCGGCGCAATGCGCGAATCGGGTGAATCGTGCAGATCGGCACCCGATAGCGGCCGCCCTGCTACGGGGCAGCAAACAGTCATGCGGACATGCCGCGAATCACAGCAGTGGCGGGCCGTATCCGCCGGTGCGCGATCCGCGACATGCACCGGCCCGCCCGGTTGACCTGCTGCTTCGTGGTCGAGAGTCGATGCGCCGGACTGGGCGCCTACCCGAACCGGCGATCGCGGCCGGCTCGCCGACGGGCGTAACCGGCTCGGTATCGGCACCGCCGTCCGATACCGAGCGTTCAGGCAGTGACCACCGAGCGTTCACGCAGTGACCGGTGCGGTGACCGCGTCGGCCAATCGGATCAGATCCGCGGGAGCAACTTCGATTTCCACTCCACGCTTACCCGCGCTGCAGAACACCGTTTCCCAGTTCAGCGCCGAAGCGTCCACCACGGTCGGGAGACGCCGGCGCTGCCCCAGCGGCGAAATCCCGCCGAGCACATAGCCGGTGCTGCGTTCGGCCTGCGCCCGGTCCGCCATCGTCGCCTTCGGGACCCCGAGCGCGGCGGCCGCCGCTTTCAACGACAAGGTCTCGGGGACCGGCAGCACCGCCACCGCGAGCGATCCGGTGGACAGCTCCAGAATCAGCGTTTTGAAGATCCGCCGGGCATCGGTGCCGAGCCGCGCGCGTAGCGCTTCGACGGCCTCGGTGCCGTAGGAGTCGCTACGCGGGTCGTGGTCGTAACTGTGCACAGTATGTCCGGCCCCGTCCGCGAGCAGCGCGCGGATCGCCGGTGTGGCGCCTGCTGCCATGGTCAGCACCCTAACCCGGGAACACTTCGCGACCGGTGCGGGTTGTACGCGGCAGATGAAGCGCATCGGGCGGGCCGTCCCGGCCACCGGTGCCCAACCCCGTAAGAGCGAAGGAGCGACGGTGCCCGTTCTTGTCGAACAACGCCCGATCACCGCAGATCCGGCCCCGGCGCGCACGCGGTTCTTCTCCGAGTTCACACTCCCGGTAGATTTGGCTGGTGAACCGATCGAAGGGACACGTGTGACGAGCGAGGACGACGTGGCGACCGGAACCGGCGCCGACGAGCGGCCTGCCGAACAGCCGGAAACCGGCGCCGAACTGGACCGGCGGTTCGAGCGGGACGCGCTACCCATGCTGGACCAGCTCTACGGTGCCGCGCTGCGGATGACGCGTAACCCCGCCGATGCCGAGGACTTGGTCCAGGAGACCTATGTCAAGGCCTATGCCGGATTCAAATCCTTCAAAGAAGGCACCAACCTGCGGGCCTGGCTGTATCGGATCCTCACCAATACCTACATCAACTCCTATCGGAAGAAACAGCGCCAGCCCGCGCAGTATCCGACGGACGAGATCACCGACTGGCAGCTCGCGGCCACGGCCGAACACAGCTCGACCGGTCTGCGCTCCGCGGAGGTCGAGGCGCTCGACGCACTCCCGGACGACGACATCAAGGCGGCCCTCGTCCAATTGCCGGAGGAATTCCGGATGGCCGTGTACTACGCCGATGTCGAGGGATTCCCGTACAAGGAAATCGCCGACATCATGGGCACACCGATCGGTACGGTGATGTCCCGGCTGCACCGTGGCCGGAAACAGCTGAAGGGTCTACTCGGCGATGTGGCGCGCGAACGAGGGTTCAACCGCACCGCCGAGTCCGCCACCGAGGTGCGCCAGGAGGTCAAGCAGTGAGCACCGAGCACGATTCCGATATGGAGCTCGACTGCACGGCGGTACTGGCCGATGTCTGGTTGATGCTCGACGGTGAATGCGACGACCGCACTCGCGAGCGGCTGCAGCACCATATGGACCACTGCGCGCCCTGTATCGAGGCCTACGGTATCGAAGAGAAGATCAAGAGCCTGCTCAGCCGCAAATGCGGCGGCGACAAGGCGCCGGATTCGCTCCGCGAGCGTCTCATGGTGGAGATTCGCAGCCGCTCGGTGACGATCACCACCGAGGAGAGCCCCGCCGAATAGGCCGCCTCGCCGGAGCCGGAACACCGCAGACGAAACAACCCGCACTCCTGGGAGTGCGGGTTGTCTGTTTTTGTGCCTGTGCCGGCGGCTCAGGCGTTGGGACGTTTGCCGTGATTGGCTGCGTTGCCCTTACGGCTGCGCTTCTTGCGGCCACGCTTACCCATGGGTAGCTCCCTCCTGGGGATGTTTCCCGCGACTGCGGGGAGTAGATACTGATCCCGGCCATTGTTTCACGTGTGATTGGCTGTACCGACGGCGGTACATCGGGCCGTAGGACCCGATACCGGAACGAAGCTGACGAACGAGGTGTCATGGCCGAAGAAGTGCGGGCGGAAATGGTCTCCACGGTGCTCACCGTCGAGGTCGCGGTGGGCGACCAGGTCGCCACGGACCAGACCCTGGTGCTGCTGGAATCCATGAAGATGGAGATTCCGGTGCTCGCCGAGGTCGCCGGTGCGGTGTCCTCGATCGCCGTCGAACCCGGCCAGGTCCTCCAGTCGGGCGACCTCATCGCCGTGATCGATTGATTTCTGCGGCCGCGGGCCCGCGCGGGTTGTCCTGCCGGGGGCCGGGACTATGCGTCGCGGTAGAGCTCGGCGACCGCGGTGAAGGCCTCCTTGGGTTCCCAGGGCATATCCGGGTACGTTTCGCCGCGGCCGTCCGGTAGGACTTTGACGATTCCCAGGCCGGCGAGATCCAGATCGTCGCGAGGGTCGCCGGTCGTGCGGTGGGGGTAGTTGTACAGCGCGAAAAGGAAGACGAAGGTGCTGTCGACGCCTTCCGAATCGAAGATCTCCAATAGTTCGCGCAGGTATGTGGCTTGGCCCGCTTCGTCTCGTTCGTATTCCCCGTCGAGGCGCAGCGGCTCGCCGTGCGCGTCGTATTCGACGATCTCCATACTCCGCGGCGCCACCGCGCCGGCGCCGCGCCAGGTGGCCGTACCGAATCCCGTGACGGCCACCGGTTTTCCCTGGGCGACGAGGTTGCGTACACCGGCTCGGAACTGGTCGGCCACCTCGGCGGAGCGGATGAGTTCGACGGCGAGAAAGTCGAACGGGGTCCAGTCGATATGTTCGAACGGTATGCAGGCGTAGGTGACCTTGCCGTGGAAGTGTCCACGGATCACCGGTAAGGCGCTGTCGAAGAAATCGCCGAGCCGGGTGCTCACCTCGGCGAATCGTTCGGCTCGGCGGTCCGGATCGCCCAACAGCAGGCCCAGCCGTTGCTCCACACTGTCTCCCGGGACGAAGTCGCGGTTCATGATGCTGAGTTCGACCCCGGCGACGAATACCACCTCGGCGCCGGTCCGGCGGAGCCGCTCCGCCCGCTGCGCGCAGTCGGTGAACAGCGTCAGTATCTCGTTGCGGTTCAGCTCCAGCGGGTAGGGCGAGAACCAGACCTCGAGCCCCAGTTCGGCGGCGCAGCGGGCCGCGAGTTCGAGCCGGCCGGGGTCGCCACCGACGATCTGGACGGCATTGCAGTGCAGGTCGTCGCGGATGATCGCGAGTTCACGCGCGACCACTGCCGGGTCGAAATCCGGCCGCGAGATCCGGCCGCCCCGGATGAATCCGGTGTCGTATGTCATTCCTCTGCCGCGCATCCGCACGCTCCATTCGGTTGATCGCCCCCGACGAACCATAAGCAGGAAAAGTGCGTGCACGCAAGTTTGCGTACGCGCAGTTTCTGTGCCAAGCTGCCGCTGTGACGGGGCAGGTGGGATTACGCGACCGGAAGAAACAGGCCACGCGTGCGGCGCTGCGCGAGGCGGCACTACGGCTGGCGCTCGAGCACGGGCCGGGAAACGTCCGGGTAGAGGACATCGCCGCAGCAGCAGGTGTTTCACCGCGGACCTACAACAATTATTTCTCCAGTCGCGAACAGGCGATCGTTGCAGCCGTCACCGCCGAGCGGGAAGCTGCGGTGGCCGCATCCGTGGCGGCCCGCCCGGCCGGAGTGCGCCTTGCCGAGGCCGTCGTCGAGTCGATCGTCGATCGATATACCGACGCCGGGGAACATGCGCGCGACGGTCTGTTGCTGATCACCACTCATCCGGGATTGCGGGAGTCCTTTCTCGCAACGACCGGCGCGATCGAACACCCGCTCGCCGACTCGATCGCCGCTCGACTCGGCGAGACCGGCGCACCGACGGCGCGTGTCCTGGCGGCAAGTGTGGCCGCGGCCGTCCGCGTCGGCCTCGAGCAATGGCTGCAACCGGTCGCCGGCCCGTCGGCCGAAACCGGTCTGGTCGTACCGTCCGGTCCGCTCGCCGACGTCCTTCGCGCCGCCCTGGCCCCCCTGGAACCGGCCTTCGACGCGGCCGAGCGGGGGCACCCGGTCGCTGAACCGGTGACCGGGCCCCTGGAGCAGCGGCCATAGAACTCTGCGTCGCCGTGACCCCGGAATCGCGGAACCCGGTCGCTCGCCTTCGCACCGGCCGGTGGCCCGGATACCGGAAAATCTGTGCACGCGGAGCTCACGCGGGCGATGACCAGGCGGTCGACGGATGCCGGGTCCAGATCACGGGACCGGGCGACTCTACCGATCGAATGGTGGTCCACCGGCCGCACACGCGCCGCGCGGCCTCCACGCAGTAGATCAGTGGGTGCCGGAACTCCACACGTGGCGGGCACGCCAGAATTACCTCATGTCCACACTGAGTGATCTGCTGGCCGAACACACCGATCTCCCCGGGGTGGCGGTGGATCATCTGCAGCGCGTTGTGGGGGACTGGCAGCTGCTCGCCGATCTTTCGTTCGCCGATCTCCTGCTCTGGGTCGGTGCGGGCCCGATCCAGGAGGGCGCCGATATCGTGTGTGTCGCGCAGTGCCGGCCCACCACCGCTCCTACCGTCCATCTGGCGGATCTGGTGGGGTCGGTTGCCCGGCGGGCGGACCATTCGCAGGTTTTCGATGCGCTGACCAGTGGGGAGATCGTGCGCACGGATGCCGAGGGGGAGGCGGCGGGGGTGTATCACCCGTACCCGGTGCAGGCGATCCGGGAGGCGATACCGGTGCGTTGCGGTGACGATGTGATCGCGGTGCTGAGCCGTGACACCGACCGGCAGCGTTCCCGGGTGCGCAGCGGCCTGGAGATCGCCTATGTCGCGTGTGCCGACGACCTGTGCCAGATGATGGCCGACGGGACCTTCCCGACCACCGAGGACCGTGCCGCGACCCATTCCAGTCCGCGGGCCGGGGACGGGTTCATCCGGCTCGATACCGACGGCATCGTCACCTACGCCAGTCCCAACGCCCTGTCGGCGTATCACCGCATGGGTTTGCAGGCCGATCTGGAGGGACAGGATCTGGCCATCACCACGCGGTCGTTGGTCACCGACCCATTCGACGCCCAGGAGGTGGTCGGCGATATCCAGGCCGCGCTCGCCGGGCGCACCGGGCGGCGGATGGAGGTGGAGGCGCGCGGGGCGACCGTGCTGTTGCGCACCCTGGTGCTGCGCCCGCACGGTGAGCTGGCGGGGGCCGCGGTACTGGTGCGCGATGTCACCGAGGTCAAACGTCGTGACCGCGCACTGCTGAGCAAGGACGCCACCATCCGGGAAATACATCACCGGGTGAAGAACAATCTGCAAACCGTGGCGGCGCTACTGCGGTTGCAGGCGCGGCGCACCGAGAACGAGGAGGCGCGGGTGGCGCTCACCGAATCGGTGCGGCGGGTGACCTCGATCGCCTCGGTGCACGAAATGCTGTCCATGTCGGTGGACGAGGAAGTGGATCTGGACGAGGTCGTGGACCGGCTGCTACCGATCATGGCCGATGTCGCGACCGTGCACACCGCCCGCATCACGGTGCGCCGGTCGGGTTCGCTGGGAGTTTTCTCGGCCGAACGCGCGACACCGCTGGTGATGGTGCTGACCGAACTAGTGCAGAACGCCATCGAGCACGCCTTCGACGGTGGTCAGAACGGTACGGTGACCATTCGTGCCGAGCGTTCGGCCCGTTGGCTGGATGTGATCATCAGCGATGACGGGCGGGGGCTCCCGGCCGGGTTCAGCCTGGAATCGTCGGACAGTCTGGGACTGCAGATCGTGCGCACGCTGGTGACCGCGGAACTGGGCGGGTCGATCGGATTACATCCCGGTACCGATATCGGGACGGATGCGGTGCTGCGGGTGCCGCTGGGGCGCCGGGCGGCACGCTGATACCCGACGGAAACTCGCCGGTTTCAATTATGCATACCGCCGATCGGCAGTGGTCGGAAACACCGATTATTTCTCGGGCGACTTTCCGGCAAATTGCGGATTTACCTCGGTCCCGCGGGTCTCGATAAATTTCGGCCCGGCACCAGATTCACTGGTGCCGGGCAATCCACGACTCCCCGGGCCGGGCTGGAAATGGTCCGGTAGTCGCTTCCCCGCGTTCTCAGACAGCCGTACGAGTGCGGGTGCGCGCATTGCGACGCTTGAGCGCGCGCCGCTCGTCTTCGCTCATACCGCCCCATACACCGGCGTCCTGCCCGGAACCCAGGGCCCAGGACAGGCATTCGGCGGTAACGGGGCAGCGGGCGCAGACCAGCTTGGCATCGGCAATCTGCGCGAGCGCAGGACCACTGTTGCCCACCGGGAAAAACAGCTCAGGGTCCTCATCGCGACAGATGGCCTTATGGCGCCAGTCCATTCCTTCTGCTCCTTTGTAGGGCGCCACAGGGCGCCGATCGGTTGCTGGATCGTTCACTTGTGCGAACTGAATGTTTCCGCACGGTTGCTTGTGAATGCTTTCACGAACACCGTAGATGTCAATAGGTATCCGACGCACCGTGGGGAAGCTCACGCACTGAAGGCCCCACTGGGAGACCTGCCGCAGTCCTTTTTACTCGCCTACGCCGGTTTCCGCAGCACAAACGGGATCTATTTCCCGGATGTGCCACTTCATACCGGTCGTGGAGCGACCACATCGAGGACGTCCGGTACAGCGGTGAAATCCACCACGTCGCGCCTGCCGATGAAGTCGCCGTCGATTTGCAGGCCGATCGGCTCGGCACTCGATATGCGCACCGACGGGACGTCGTCGTCACGAAACAGCTTCCGCGACTTCGGCTCGGAGTGTGGCGACAACAGTTGCGTCGCCAGCCGCAGTGTAGGCAGTAATGCCATGGTTCGCACGGCGAACACACCGAGACCCGATTCGAACCTGGTGCCGGGATTGGTACATACCGGTGTGGCATTCAGATAGGTCCACGGACTGGTATTGGTGACGAATGCGTAATGCACACCCGAAACGGGTTCCCGGCCCGGCACGTGCACGGTGACTTCCGGTTGCGCTCGTTTCGCGCGGAAGAACTGCGCCACGGTGGTGCGTACATAGCGAGCCGGCGTCGCCGCGCGCCCTTTGGCCCGCGCCGAATCGATGGCGGCGCACACCTCTGCGTCGAGACCGACCCCCGCGCTGAAACAGAACCACCGGTCATCGGTGATACCCAGCCCGATACGGCGATCTCCGTCACCGGCTTTGAGAAGGTCGATCAATTGATTGGTCGCCGCCACCGGATCGGATTCGATACCGAGTGCGCGCGCGAACACATTGGCCGAACCGCCGGGAATGATGCCGAGCCGGGGCCGCCACGCCTGCCCGTCGTCGACCTGCGGCAGCGGTACGAAACCGTTGATCGTTTCGTTGACCGTCCCGTCGCCGCCGTGCACCACGATGAGATCCATCTCATTGGTCGCCGCCCATTGCGCCAATTCGGCGGCATGACCACGATGCTGGGTATGCGCGACGGTCAACTGCGTTCGGCTCTCCAGGGCGTGCGCGAGCAGGTCACGGGTAGCCGCCGTGGTAGAGGTCGCATTGGGGTTGACGATCAACAACGTCCGCATGGGGTAATTCTGGCCCGCCCGCGGCATCCGGGTCCAAATGGCGCGGACTCGCCGCTGCCGGGCGCGTTCGTGGCGGGTCGTCGCATGGTGAACCGGGCCGGCCGGGGCCCGCGGATGCCGGCCCAACCCGCGCCCGCCGGCATCGGGAAAACACAACTTAAGCTGGCGGGGTGGTCGAGCGAAAAGACGTTGGTGTGCCCGGGACCGTGCGCGGCGCCGGTGGGCTGGTGACGCTGGAAGGTTCCGTCGCGGTGACCGTGGCGGTGGTGCTCGTGGTGCGGGCGCTGCTGGGGCACGAAGAGGACGCGATCAGCGGTTACGGCACGGCCATGTGGTTCGGGATCCTCGGCGGCGCGGTACTCGCCTCCGGGATCGGCTTGCTGCTCGGCCAGCGGTGGGGACGGGCCATCGCGGTGATAACCCAGCTGTTGCTGCTGCCGGTGGTGTGGTCGTTGCTGTTCGGGTCGGGACAGCCGCTGTACGGGACCCTGCTCGGTGCGGTGGCGCTCGGCGCACTGGGTCTGTTGTTCGCTCCGCCCACCTCGCGCTGGGCCGCCCAGGAGTACGGGGTCACGGGCGAGGAGTGAGCGTTGCGGCCCGGACAGTGCCGGATACGGACCGCTACCGGTCCGAGCCTGCGGTCGCGGCCAGCTCGGTCAGGGCCGGGCCGCTGAGCCGGTAGCCCACCCAGTCGTCCTGGACCTGGGCACCCAGGGATTCGTAGAAGCCGATCGACGGCGTGTTCCAGGTCAGTACCGACCAGCTGACCCGGCTGTAGCCGTGGGAGTGTGCCTCGTGTGCGAGGGCGGCCAGCAAGGCCCGGCCGAGCCCGGTACCACGCGCCTCCGGAGTGACATACAGGTCTTCGAGGTAGATCCCGTGGACGCCGTCCCAGGTGGAGAAGTTCAGGAACCAGACGGCGCATCCCGCGACCGTGCCGTCGACGAGCGCCACATGGGCGAAGACTGCCGGATCCGGGCCGAACAGTGCGGTATGCAATTGCTCGGCGGTGAGCGTGCACTCATGCCGTGCTTTCTCGTATTCGGCCAGGTCGTAGACGAGGCCGACGAGTGCGGGTACGTCGCCGGGTTCGGCGCGGCGGATCACCGGGTCGGCAGTGTGGGGCACGGAAACTCCTTGTGTGGTCGAGCGGCGGACGGGGTGGGGCGGGAATCGCGGAGGTACGTTGCGGTCGGGCCGGAACGGCAGCGGTGACGCATCAGGGCGATCATCGAAATACGATCCGGGGCTACCTCATGCCGTGCCGGGGCGCAGATTGTGTGCCCACAGCGTGGGGTCGTCGTGCTCGTAACCCAGGACGCTGACCGCGGCGGTCGCGAGCGCGAACCGGCGGCCTTCCCGAACCGGGAAACCGAGCCAGCGGGCGATGAGGGTGCGGGAGAAATGCCCGTGTCCCACGAGGATCACATCGCGTTCGCCGAGTGCGGTCGTCGCGGTCCCGAGCACCCGATCGGCCCGCGCACCGACCTCGGCCGCGGATTCGCCGCCGGGTACCGTCCCCGTCCAGATGGTCCAGCCGGGGTCGCCGGCGCGGATCTCCGCGGTGGTCCGGCCCTCGTGGTCGCCGTAATCCCATTCGGCGAGGTCCGGCTCGATCCGGATGCCGGTCAGCCCGGCGAGTTCGGCGGTTCGCCGGGCGCGGGCGCGCGGACTGACCAAGATCAGCGGGTTCCGCAGGCCCAGGGCGGCCACAACCGGCCCGGCAGCTCTGGCCTGGCGTTCACCGGCCGCGGTCAGCGGTAGATCGGTGCGGCCGGTGTGGCGATGCTGTACCGACCAACTCGTCTCCCCATGGCGGAGCAGGACCACACGGGCCTTATCGGATCCGGGCATACGCACCATGATGCCCGGATCCGAATCCGGGTGACCAACCGATCGGGTCGGCGTCCGGCACGCCATCGCGGCTGCCGTTACGGCAACCACAGCGCTGATCTCGGCCGGGCACCGTCGATCGTGCGCGGTCCGAACCGACATCCCGTCGTTACTGGTGGCGCACATGGCGGCTGGCCCGACCGTGGGTGCCGTCGTGCCGCGTCGGGCGCGGGGCCCGCGCTTTCCGGGAGGCGGCAACGCCGCCGGTCTCTGTCTTCTCCCTCTGGGGCGCGACGACGTCGGCATCTGCACATCGGGTTCCGGTCAGCGCGATCCGGCCAAGGTGAGGATCGCCAGGGGGATGGGGCGCTCGGTGGTGGCCTGGAAATCGGCGAGCAGGGGATTGTTCGCCAGTACCCAGGCGGCGAACTCGTCATAGGCGGCGCCGGTGAGGACACGCGCCGTGGCATGGTGCACATGATCGCCCAGTTCCACGATCACCGCCGGATCCGCCTGCACATTGTGATACCAGGCCGGATACCCGTCGTCGACGAGCGAACTGATGTAGAGGGTTTCGCCGCGATACAGCGCCGCCAGCGGGACCACATGCCGCTTACCGGTTTTCGCGCCCGTTGTGGTGAGCAGCAGCAGTGTGGCATCGGCATAGGCGCCGCCGACGCGCCCCCCGTTCGCCCGGAATTCGCGGATCACCTCGGTGTTCCAGACCGCCGGATCGTCTTCGGTGTACTGGTTCCACGGCGCGTCGGGATCGTTGTAGCGGGTGCTCTCGGCCGCGGGGGCCGCCTCGGTGGGCCGGGCTGCTTCTGTCATACCGGCAGTGTGCCCGCCGGTACCGACAAAAATGTTTCACCGCAGTGGTTTTGCGGGCCGTTCCGCCTCGGCGTCGCCGGTTTCGGGGGCATCCGGATCGGCCAGTGCGACCAGTACGCCGTCGCGATGTTCCAGAACCGTATTGCCCAGCACCGCGAGCGAAATCGGGCCGCCCCGATAGTCCGGCCGGTCCACCGGGATCCGGGTGACCTCGGTACCGTCGGTGGAATCGAGGGCCGCGATGGCGCCGGGTACCGGAATCAGGAGCCGGTCGGCCATCAGCACGGGCGCGCCGAGCGCGTCGGCCGCGGTCCACATCGGTTCGAAGGTACTGGCCTGCAACGCGATCACGCTGTTACCGGTGAATACGAGGAACGCGGAACCGGCCCGCGTGGTGGTAGTGGTTTCGTCCAGTGGTGCCGAGAGTTCCTGCACCACCAGGGGATTGCCCTTGGCGTCCAGGATCGTCAGGCGAGGTGCGGCCGCGTCGGGTCCGACGGTGCCCGGCTGATAGACCGCGATCCGGTTGTCGGAGACCGCGATAACGCGCGCCTCGGGCGAATCCGCGCCGGGACCTTCCAGAATCCGGGAACCGTATTCCTCCGGCACATTGTCGTCCTTGGGCGCGGGCGCCAGCACGGTGAGCCGCCCGGCCGGATCGCCCGGGCAGCGTTCCAGTACCACCAGCCGCGACGAACTCGACGCCGCCGAGCGCAGCTCGCAATCGTGCCGCGGCTGGGTCTTCCAGTTCTCCTTGGCGTCCACATAGCCGTACTCGAGGGTGCGGACGAGATCGGAGCGCCACACTTCGAGCCGCTGCGGCCCCTGCGCCACCACGTAGGTGCCGTCGACCGAAAGGCGGACCCGATCGTCCATATAGCTGCTGCGGGCGGTGCGGCGGCGGCCGTCGGCGCCGGAGAGCATGGTGGTCTCGCTGCAGCCGCGCTCACTGCGGTAGACCGCGATCACCATGCCGAACTGTGCTTCGACCCCGCACAGCGGCAGATCGCGGCTGTACCGCCACACCTGTTCACCGGTCCGCCGATTGTGACCGATCACGGTACTGCCGTCCGCGGTGACGACTACCCCCTCGGACGTGAGCGCGCGGCTGGTCGCGGTATCGGGTGCACGCCACAGTTCGCGCAGTTCACCGGGAAGTTCACGGGCCGCCGCGGGTGGGCGCGCGGGCTTGTCGGCGACCACCGATTCGGTAGCGGCGACATCGCTGCTCATCCATGCCGCGATCACCGCGATCACCACGACGACGGCGATCGCGGCAGCGGTGATGACATCGGCGCGCGTTCGCCGCTCAGGTGCGAGCACGTACGCGAGCCTAACGGATGCGGCCCGAGCGTCCGGACGGTGTCGGCGGCCCCGGCCGACCGGCGCCGCACGGGACAGGGGTCGGGCCGGCGGTTCGGTAACCGCCGGCCCGAGTCCGTGTCCGGCTGCTCGTCACTCCGCTGTCGATACGCCGTTCGATGTGGCGCGCACGCCGGCTTCCGCCGAAGCCGTGCGGGCCGAATCCTCCGGCGCCCCGTTTTCGTCGCCGGCGGCCTTGTCTGCCGGTTTCCGGCGCCGACGGCGCCGGGCAGGTTTCTCGGCATCGGCAGCATCGGCAGCATCGGTGGTGTCGCCGGTTTCCCCGGCTCCGGTCTGCTCGGCGGTCTCGCCACCGTTCGCGTCGGCCGCCCCCGTGTCCTGACCCGTATCGTCCGCGGCGCCCTCGCCGGTGGCGGAACGCCGCCGGCGACGCCCGCGGCGCGCCGGGCTCGGCTCCGCGTCCGTCTCCGTGCCGGACGGTGCGTCGGTCACCTCGGGAGTGGTCTCGGCGTCGGTCGAATCGGCTGTGCCCGTACCGTTTTCGAGAGATTTGCCGCCGCGTGTGCGTTTCCTGTTGCGTTTACGCGGTGCGCGCTCCGGTCGCTCGACCACTACGGCGTCCGGGTCGCGTTCCGGTTTCTGCGCGCCGACCGTGCCGGTCACACCCTCCGGGATCCCCAGATCGGAGAACAGATGCGGCGACCGCGAATACGTTTCCACCGGTTCCGGGATTCCCAGGCCGAGCGCGGCATCGATCGCCGCCCAGCGGGTGAGCTCGTCCCAGTCGATCAGCGTCACCGCCACACCGGTGCGGCCGGCCCGGCCGGTACGGCCGATGCGGTGCACATAGGTTTTCTCGTCCTCGGGGCACTGATAGTTGACGACGTGGGTGACATCGTCGATATCGATACCGCGCGCGGCGACATCGGTGGCGACCAGGACGTCGATCGTGCCCTTACGGAATTTCGCCAGTGCTTTCTCGCGGGCGATCTGCCCCAGATCGCCGTGCACCGCGCCGACCGCGAAACCGCGTTCGCCCAGTTCGTCGGCGACTTTCTGCGCGGTCCGCTTGGTGCGGGTGAAGATCATCGTGGCGCCGCGGCCCTCGGCCTGCAGAATCCGGGCGACCAATTCACCTTTGTCCAGCGCATGGGCTCGGTACACGAATTGGGCCGTGCGATCGTGGACCGCCGAATCATGCGGTTCCTCGGCCCGGATATGAGTCGGTCGGGTGAGGAAAGTCCGGGCCAGCGTGATGATCGGACCCGGCATGGTCGCCGAGAACAGCATGGTCTGCCGTTTATCGGGCACCATGCCGAGAATGCGTTCGATATCGGGCAGGAAGCCCAGATCGAGCATTTCGTCGGCTTCGTCCAGCACCAGGACGCCCACTTTTCCGAGAATCAGATGCTGCTGATCCGCGAGGTCCAGCAGGCGGCCGGGAGTTCCGACGACGACATCCACGCCCTCGCGCAGGGCCGCGATCTGGGAATCGTACGGACGACCGCCGTAAATGGAGGTCACCCGCAGCGGTCCGCGTTCGCTGCTGACGTATTTCGCCGCGTTCTCCAGGTCCTTGGTCACCTGCAGGCACAGTTCGCGCGTCGGCACGATGACCAGGGCGCGCGGGGTACCGTCCAGCGGGGTGGTCCCGGATTCCACGGTGCTGATCCGATGCAGCAGCGGAACCCCGAACCCGAAGGTCTTGCCCATCCCCGTGCGGGCCTGGCCGATGAGGTCCTCACCGGCCAGCGCCAGCGGCAGGGTGAGTTCCTGGATTGCGAAAGTACGTTCGATACCCATCTCGCCCAGGGCGCGGACGATTTCCTCGCGCACCCCCAATTCGGCGAAAGACGGTGCGGTATGTCCGGCGTCCAGCTCGGCTGTCAGCAGCGTTTCCGCCAGACCCGGTTCCGGTTCTACAGTGATCTTGCTCAGGTTCGTGCCTTCCCTCGTATCGCGCTACACGCGCACGAGGCGTGGGGCGGACCGGTCGGCCCACGACAACCACGGATCCGCCCTGCGATATTCACCCGGGCCGCCGCCGGATGTCGGCAGGTGCCCGGATGACGGACAGCGAAGCTCGGACATCGGCGCAGCGCATCGGTGATGCGGATCTGGTGCGCGCACATTTTCCGTGGACCCCGCAGAATTCCTCGCTACCGCTCCGCCCACCCGCGGTGCGCGACTTTCGGCGCTGCCGATTCCAACGGATCGACCGAAATTCTTCGGATGTCCGTTCGCGATTGTAGCTGTGTTTATCGGCGCCGCCTCCGGCGGCGCGGGTTTTGGCCGCTGCGTTGATCTGCGCCGCCTCCGGCGCCGCCGGTTTCGGCCCCGCAGGTCCCTGCTGTCAGCACTCGACACTCGCGCCTGCGGCGCATCGCATCGAGCGCTGACAGCAGGGACGGGCCAAAACCTTTCAGGGCCTCGCTGAACTCGGCACCGCCGTGGGTCGCCTTTTCAGGGGCATCGGGGCATCCGCCTCGGCAGGGTCGGTGGTGATTCGTGACACATCATTGCAGGCCGGCCTCTGACCCCGGCCGCAGCGGCTTCCGCGGAATTGGTGGGTCGTGCTCACACAGAAGTGGATCGGAAACTATGCGCCCGCGTCCGGCCGGGTAGCGGCGCCTCTGGAGCAAGCGTCTCGCCGTACCCGCAAAACCGCTGCTCGGCGAGTGATGGGCGTGGATCGTGAGGCCGCCGAACCGCCATCGCGAGGAACCATCACAGCCGGACCTGCCGAAACCGTGTACCACCCGGTGCCGAGTCCGGCGAGGCACTCGAAGGGTCGGTCCGCGTGAGGGGGCCGGACCCCGGCGTGCCGAAGGCGCGCCAAAATAACACCGTGAGTATCGCTGATCGAGGTATTGCCCTGGCGGATCGTGCCGTGCGCGCGGTCGATCCCGAGGGTGAGGTGACGCGGGCGGTCGAACGGGCCGCGCGTAATGCGTGGGCGCTGACCTTCGGCGACGGAGTGGAGGGGCGGCGTCCCACACCGGCGACGGTGCTGTGGGACGAACCGCACCGGCAGTTGCGGCGTTTCGAACCGGCCCCCGTGGCCGGGCGGGGCCGGGAGCGGCCGGCGGGTGGGCTGGTGCCGCCGGTGGGCCCGCCGGGCCCGGGGTTAGGTGTGCCGGCCGGGGAGAGTGTGGGCGGAATG
>NZ_JARWOV010000217.1 GCF_029868855.1 Nocardia carnea
CCCCCCCGGGGGGGCCGGGGGGGTGGCGGGGTCGGCCCACTTCCCCGCCCCCCCGTTATATTGGCCCCGGGGGGGGGGGGGGGGTGTTCCGTCCCCCCCCGGGGGCCCCGGTCGTTTCCACGGCCCCTCGGTGCCGCTCAGCCCTTGGACGGCCGCCGCTGCGGCTTCGGGGTGACGACACCTTCGGCCAGCCGCCGAGCGCTCACCAGGAAGGCCGTATGGCCCTGCATCCGGTGCTCGGGCCGCACCGCCAGACCCACCACGTGCCAGCCGCGCACCATCGACTCCCACGACCGCGGTTCGGTCCAGCACTGCTGCTCACGCAACGCTTCCACGATCTTCGACAGCTGCGTCACCGTCGCGACGTACACGATCAGTACCCCGCCGGGCACCAGGGCCTGCGATACGGCCGGTAGCGCGTCCCACGGCGCCAGCATGTCCAGGATCACCCGGTCCACCGGCTCCCCCGCGTAGTCGGCCACATCGGCGACGGTCAGCTCCCAGTTCGCCGGCCGCTCCCCGAAGAACCGTTCCACATTCCGGACCGCGTGCTCGGCGTGGTCTTCACGGATCTCATAGGACACCACGGACCCCCCGGACCCCACCGCACGCAGCAACGAGCAGGTCAGCGCACCGGAACCGGCGCCCGCCTCGAGCACCCTGGCGCCCGGGAAGATATCCCCCTCGTGCACGATCTGGGCGGCGTCCTTCGGGTATATCACCGCCGCCCCGCGCGGCATGGACATCACATAGTCGGTCAGCAAGGGGCGCAGCGCCAGGTACGGGGTGCCGTTGTTGGAGTGCGCGAGCGTGCCCTCCTCGGCACCGATCAGTTCGTCGTGGTCGATGGCGCCACGGTGGGTGTGGAACTGCTTTCCCGGCTCCAGCAGCACCGTGTACAACCTGCCCTTGGCATCGGTCAGCTGCACTCGGTCGCCGACGACGAATGGCCCGGTCCGTCTGGCCGTCATGAATCTCCGTTCCCGCGATGTCCGCGTATTCGCGCGCGGCACCGTGTCGGTGCCGACGGATAGCCTGCCAGGTATGTCAGCGCCACCGAGCACACCCCCGGCGAGTCCCGATCCCGAGGCACCACCCCGGCCTGCCCGGCCCGCGCTGTCGCCTTCGCGCGCAGCCGATTTCAAGCAATGCCCGCTCAAATACCGGCTGCGGGCGATCGACCGGATCCCCGAGCCGCCCACCCGTCAGGCAGTGCGCGGAACAGTGGTGCACGCGGTTCTGGAGGATCTCTACGGACTACCGGCCGCCGAGCGCGAACCCG
The DNA here is from genome assembly GCF_029868855.1 of Nocardia carnea. Taxonomy (GTDB): domain Bacteria; phylum Actinomycetota; class Actinomycetes; order Mycobacteriales; family Mycobacteriaceae; genus Nocardia; species Nocardia carnea_A. The sequence goes on from NZ_JARWOV010000217.1 coordinate 1,283, forward strand.
AACGGGCGACGGCGCTGGCGGGCCCCGCATGGGAGCGCGTCGTCGCGGCGGAGCCGGAAGCGGCACAGGTGGTCGAGGGCGCCGAGGAGCTCGAGAAGTTCCTCGGCGAGGTCCGTGCACTGGTACGCACGTACTACCGACTGGAGGACCCGCGACGTTTCGAACCGCAATCCTGTGAGACCCGGCTCGAGGTCGAACTCGCCGACGGCGCCCCCCTGCGCGGTTTCGTGGACCGGATCGATGTGGCACCCACCGGAGAGCTGCGGGTGGTGGATTACAAGACGGGCCGCGTTCCGGGCCCGAACCAGGAGACACGGGCGCTGTTCCAGCTCAAGTTCTACGCCCTGATGCTGCTCCGTCTGCGCGGTGTGGTCCCCGCCCAGTTGCGCCTGGTGTACCTCGCCGACGCCCAGCTGCTCACCTACGCCCCGGAGGAAGCGGAACTGGTCCGCTTCGAACGCACTCTCATGGCCTTGTGGGAAGCAGTGTCCACGGCCGCCGCGACCGGAGATTTTCCGCCGAATCCGGGTTGGCTGTGTGATTACTGCGCCTACAAAAAGCTGTGCCCGGCGTTCGACGGGACCCCGCCGCCGTATCCCGGCCGGCCCGCCGACGGCGAATCCACCGCCGAGACCTTCGCCGAATCGGTATCGGACTGAGTCCTTTCGGTGGTGCCGCGGACCCAGCGGCCACGGCCGGAACACGAGTCGACTCGACCGCTCCACCTCGGGTTCGGCCCGGCATCCGAACGAATTCTCGTGCCCGACGTTTCTCGTGTCCGATGTTCGGCACCGAGCCCGGCGAGGCCCCGGTGGCATTCCCGTACCACCCCGAAGTGATCAGCGGCGCCGCCGAGTCTCACGAGGCCTGAAAGTTTCGGACCATCCATGATTCCCGCCCGCGAGACGATGCAGCGCCAGCCGCGAGTATCGCGGGCGGAAACCATGGGCCGGGAGAGACGCAAACCTCGCCGACGAAGTCGGCGCCGTCGGTTCAGAAGGCGCGGCAGGAACGGATATCGGTGGCGAGGATGGCGCGGGCGCCGAGATCGGCCAGCCGGTCCATCAGTTCGTTGCCCTGTTTCCGGGGCACGAGGGCGCGCACCGCCACCCAGTCCGGGTCGGCCAGGGGTGCCACGGTGGGCGACTCCAGCCCCGGGGTGATCTGCGCGGCGCGTTCGAGCAGGCTCTTGGGGCAGTCGTAGTCCAGCATCAGATACTGCTGGGCGAACACCACGCCCTTGACCCGGGCAATCAGCTGGTTACGTGCCCGGTCGTCGCGGTCGGCTTCGGCCTGTTCGATGAGCACCGCTTCGGAATCGCACAGCGATTCCCCGAACGCCACCAGGTTGTGCTGACGCAGGGTGCGCCCGGATCCCACCACATCGGCGATGGCGTCGGCGACGCCCAGCTGGATCGAGATCTCGACCGCGCCGTCGAGCCGGATCACCTCCGCCTCGATTCCGCGGCGGGCCAGATCGGACAGCACCAGGTTCGGGTACGAGGTGGCGATCCGCTTGTCCTGCAGATCCTGAACCGTCCAGTCCCGGCCCTGCGGGGCGGCGTAGCGGAAGGTGGAACCACCGAATCCGAGTGAGAGGCGCTCGGACACCGGAGCACCGGAATCCAGGGCGAGATCGCGGCCGGTGATGCCGAGATCCAGTTCCCCGGACCCGACGTAGATGGCGATGTCCTTGGGCCGCAGGAAGAAGAATTCCACCTGGTTGGCGGGGTCGAGGACGGTGAGGTCACGCGAATCGGTGCGTTTGCGGTAACCGGCTTCGGTGAGGATGGCGACGGCGGATTCGGAGAGTGCGCCCTTGTTGGGCACGGCGACGCGCAGCATTATGGCGGTCCTTTCGGGGTTCGGGGAACGGTCGGAGCGTCTACAGATGTCGGTAGACGTCCTCCAGCCGCAGCCCGCGGCCCACCATGAGGACCTGCACCCAGTACAGGAGCTGCGATATCTCCTCGGCGAGCGCTTCGTCGCCTTCGTGTTCGGCGGCCAGCCACACCTCGCCGGCCTCCTCCAGCACCTTCTTGCCCTGGGTATGGACGCCCGCGTCCAGTGCGGCGACGGTACCCGACCCGGCAGGACGGGTGGCTGCGCGATCCTGGAGCTCGGCGAACAGGGCCTCGAAAGTCTTCACGGCAGGTCATTGTTTCAGACCACTCCCGCGCCCTTGTCCCCGAGTGCGCACCGCTGTGCCGTAGCACTCATCCGGCCGGTTCCGGCGCTGTCGCCGCCCGAGGCGGACCGCCCCCGGCGGGCCGGACCCTGGTCATCGGTACTGTGAGAATCCGAGGAGGTGGCCGCCGACTGTGGACGAGAACATGGCACAGGCCCGGCAGGAGCGCCGGCGCCTGATCGTGACCGCCGCGTCCGGATTGTTCGCCGCCTGCGGCTATCGGGCGGCGAGTATGGACGAGATCGCCTGCCGGGCCGGGGTCAGCAAACCGGTCCTGTACAACTCCTTCGGCAGCAAACTGGAGCTCTACCTGGCGGTTCTGCACGAGGCGCTGCGGGTGCTGGGGGAAACGCTCGCGGGGGCGCTCGCGCCCGCCCAGGGCATGCGCTCGATCGTATCGGCGACGGTGGCGGCGATATTCGACTTCGCCGATACCCATCCACGCAGCGCCGCCCTGCTGGCGGGCGCCGCGGTGGTCGATGAGCCGTCGGCGCAGCGGGTGGCCCACCAGGCCACGACGATCTGCACCGACACCCTCCTGCGCGCGCTGGCACCGTATCCGCCGGCGCAGGCCGAACGGGGCTGGCTGATCACGGCGGAGGTGGTCGCGATCGCTCAGTCGTGTGCGCGGCACTGGGTCCTCACCGGGAAGCCGCTCCCCCGGCACGAGGCCGTTGCCACGACCGCGGGCCTGTGCTGGACCGGCCTGTCGGGCGTCCAGCCGGCGCCGAAACACCCGGAGCCCACCGAAACGAGTTCGCCGCCTGCCTCCGATACACGGAGATAGCACAGGCAGGCGCCCGACCGCCTACCGAGATCACCGGCGGGTTCACCCTGCGGGCTGCGAGTGCGGCCTGTAACAACCATTCACCGGCGACGCCGACACCGCCCGCGCATGGCACAGCGGCGCCCGCACCCGTCGGCGGGGCCCGGTTGATCCGGCAGGCACCGCGCCGAGACCGCGCACCGGCCTCTCTCACGTCCGGGCAAAGGCGCAGGTAGGTCGGCAACCGCATACCCGGCAAAGCGCCGGCCCGGACGAATCGTGTGCCGGCTGTCGGTCCAGCGCCCCGTGCGGCGCGGCCCTTGGTGAGCTGAGTTCGTACGTGCGATCGGCGCGGCGAACGACGATGGACCTGCCCGGGAGCGCCCGAACACCCGGACGGCAGGTACCGTCCGGGTTTGCACGGGCGCGCCGGCGTCGTCGATCGGCCGTCCCGCCGTCGGCGGCCGGAATCGGTGACCCCTCTCCACCGAGCCACCGCGGCGGCGTACTGCTCATCAGGGCCGGTAACCGCAGACCGACCGTAGCTCTTACCGCTCGGCGAGCAAGGCCTCCAGTTCCGCGACCGCGGTGCGGAGATGGTCGGCGAAGGCGTACATCTCACCGGCTACCGCGGCCGGGGTCGCCAGATAGAGGTTCCAGCGGTCCGGCAGCAAGACGTAGGCGATACCGATGCACTTCGGGCTGGTGGAGCCGAAGCCGAAGTACCGGATGTTCACCGACGGTGCCGAACTGGTGCTGAGGTAGTCGTCGCGCATGACCGTCCAGCCCGGGCTCCGATACAGCGGGATGGGATCGGTGACACCGAGTTCGGTACCGCGGCGCCGCTGGATCCATTCGAGCTCCCACAGATGCTGTTCCGGCGCTTCACCGGACTGGCACTGTTTGGCCCGGGCCACATGGGCACCGGCAGCGGCGCGGGCCGCGGCGAGTTTCTCGGCGGGCTCGGCGACCGGATCCTGCATGGTGTCGACGAAGTCGATCATCTCCGGGGTGATCACCCGCATCGCCTCGGTCCGGCCGTTGCGGTACTGCCGGGTCGCGATGGATTCGTAGGTGGCTCCGGTGAGACCTTTGCTGCGCCGGTGGGCCAGTTGATAGCTCAGCTGGGCGAAGGCGTCCGGCGAGATACCGAGCTGTTTGGCGCGGGCGGTGCCGAAATCGTCGAAGGACACGGTGGTGGTGGCGTTGTCGGCGGCGTACTGCGCGAAGGCCGCACCGGCGGCGATCACCGCGGCGCGCTGGTCTTCGGTCAGCCGGAATTCGATCTGTTCGACCGGCGGCAGGCCCTGGTCGCGTGCCCCGGACCGTTCCGTATGCCCGGTCACCGGTGTTTCCAGCAGGCTGTCGACGAAGGACAGAACCGTCGTGCCGTCCAATCCGCAGTGCTCGATATTGATTCCGGCCTGACCGTCGGCGAACACGATGAACGACACCGATTTGTCGAACCAGCGGTTGGCGCTGTCGCCGTGCAGCAGGGTGTCACTGGCGTGCAGTTCGTCGCGCGGCGCGAAATCCTCGAGGCAGACGCAGAACAGCGCCGTTTCGACGGTATCGAGCGCGGCGGCGTTATGCGGATCGGTGAGCAGTTCGGCGCGGGCACGTGCCCAGTCGGCCCGCGCCGCGGTGGTCAGATGCCCCACCGAGGTACCGGCGGGCGCGGGTTCGGTGGCGGATTTCAGGATGGTGCGCAGCCCGCCGAGCAGGTCCTCGAAGGCGTACGGGTCGCCGTCGGCACCGAGCACATCCATCCGGAACATACTGCCGCGGTGCAGTACCAGAATGTGGCGGGCGCCGGAGGGGCCCGGCCACTCCTCGGAGTAGGGCACGCGCACGGTGTCCTGTTCGGTACCGGGGATCCGGGTTTCGGAGAACAGGTACTTGTTCTGCCACATCGACAACCGCTGCCCGCGCTGGGTGACCGGTGGGATCTCCTCCCGGTCCAGGGCCAGCTTGTAGTCGACGGCGGCCGCGACGAGGGCCGCGGCACGATCCGCCTGACCCGCCGCGGTGGAAGCCGCCAGCGCGGTATCGTCGCGGAACAGGAAGAAGAAATTGGCGTTCAACGCGATCCGGTCACGCCGGCCCAGATAACGGGACGGCCAGAACCGGTCCAGCCAGCTGCCCACGCCGGGGGTTTCGTCGTATTCGCGCAGGGCCGCGTGCAGGACCCGGCCGGCGCCGTCGGGGCGCAGCAGATCGGCCACGGCGTCCTCGGTGGCCGCCAGTTCCTCGGCGGTCAGCAGGGGTGTACACCACTGCACGAAGCGGGCGCAGCTGTCCTCGAGGGTCGGCAGCGGGACCCTGGGCAGTTGGTCTTCGGCGGCAAAGGTGCGTTCGGTCAAGTCGTCTCTCCGGTTCGGGTCGGTGCTGCTCTACGGTCGGGCTGTTCCCGGTATCGCACCGGTCTCTGAGTACTACGAAACCGGCCGGGACACATAGAGATTGGCATACAGCCGGCCTTCGGACTCCAGGCCGGTGGGATCGATGCCGTTGGTGGTGAGGGTGTCCAGTACCTGCTCGCGTTCGGCGTCGGAGGCGAAGCGACGCTGGGCGAACTCGCCCGGCATCCGCCGGGTGCGGTATCCCAGGGCGTCCAGTTCCGCCTCGATCGGCCCGAAACCGTACATGCGCAGGACGAAGTGTGCCATCCAGGGCCGGCGATCCGGGTCGGCGGTCGCGATCCGGACAAGTGTCTTCTCGGTGACATACCCGATACAGCCGGTGGAGATCACCAGATCGGCCGTGGCGAGGATCGCGCGTTGCTCGTCGGTGGGATCGGCCGCCTCGAGGTCGGCGTGTACGACGGTATCCAGCAGCCCCGCCGCGCGAGCGTAGTCCAGGGCCGGTGCGGAGGCGTCCATTCCGATGAACCGGACCCCGGGCAGGGCGGTGGCACGGCGGACGCGGTCGCGATCACGGGCGATGAGATCGCCGGTCCCGAGCACCGATTCGGTATAGGAGCCCGCCAGCTCGGCGAGGCTCATATCCAGGCGGAGCAGGGCGGCGTTCACACCATAGGAACACCCGATGTCCAGCACGGTGGGGGCAGCTCCCGCCACCGACCGGTACTCCGATATCTCCTCGCGCAGATACGGTTTCGCCAGTTCCGGTATCCGATAGCCCAGTTCGGACATCCGTGCGAAGTAGTCGCGGGGGTCGGGCCTCGAGTAGATATCGTCGAAGGATGCTTTCCCGGTGGTGTGCAACGGCACTGGCACGTTGTGTTCCTCTCGGTAGGGCGGTACCCACTCGATCGGGTCCCTGATCAATCCAGCAGCCGGTCACCGCGGACGGCGTCGGCCGCCGCGTGATGATCCGGCAGCACCCGCCCGAAGAGCTGGCGGGTACGTTCCACGGTGCCGATGACACCGGGGCGGTCACTGTAGGCGAAGATCGCCGTATGCCGAGGGGTCGCGCCCTGCACCGGTGACACCCGGTGCAGCGAGTACCTTCCCTGGAAAAGCTGCAGGTCACCGGGCCGCAACTCCAGGCGCCGGACCAGACCCTGGCCTGCCCCGGTGAGTACGGCATGCACATCGGCGAGATTCTCGGTGTGCGGGGAACGGATATTCGGGCAGTACTCGAACACACCCCCGGACTCCGGTGCCGCCGTGAGCATGCTGACAGTGAACTCGTTGGTGTCGAAATGCCATGGATGCGCATTGCCCGGCGCCACCACGTTCAGCACGAGACCGGCCAGCGGGTCGGCGAATTCGTGCAGCTGCGCCCGACCGAAGCAGGCAGCCAGAAATCGCTGGAATTCGGTGTCGGTGTACAGCTGGTGGATCAGCGCGCCGGCCGGGATCCGGTCACGCGGGACGAAGGCATTACCGCGTTCGAAGATGATCCGCCCGGGATGATCCGCGGGCAGTTCGGTATCGAGCGGAATGTTGTACGCGTTCACCCGTTCGGTGCGGTAGTAGGCGTGCGGCGCCATCCGCTGTCCCTGTTCCGCCAGCAGCCCGTGCAACTCCGGCCGGATGAACTCGCGCAGTACGGTGCACCCGTCCTCCGCGAGATCGGCCCGCGCAGCCGCGACAGCGGTATGCCAGCCGGGCGTATCGGGCTCCGCGAGCGGGTAGCGGGAAGTATCGACGATCTCGTCCAAGGTCACCGTGGCGGCCATAGCGACATTGTTGTCGCCGGACGGCCGACACGCCCGGCGAATCCGGGAGATGCCCGGTGAGCCCGGTCACGGACCATTCGGTTTTGTTGATCCGCAACACTATTCGCAGCGCAAGATTGTCCTTTCGCACCGTTTACCGACGCACTCCGATGGACACCACGGCTTCGATGCCCACCGTCGTCCGCGCCGGTCGAGCACCACCGAGGCGGCAACCGCCGGGCCGCGGTGGCGTACGGCGTGACCACCGTTTCCGTACGGCCGGATTCCGCGACCAGCCCTATGGCCACACGATCCGGAAGGCGGATCCGAGGCTTCCGGCCGGCCTGATCGTCGCGCACCGCGAACACCCCGCTCCATCGGCCGCTGCACAGCCGGACGGACCCCGGTTCAGCAGTATCGGGCAGGCACCCCGCGGAACACGGCACCCGGACGCGGCGTCAACGGATCTACGATTCGGCGTACTGGACCCGCGTACGCAGGCACAGCTCCAGATCGTCACGGCTCAACCCGATGAGAGTGTCGCGATGCGTGCGGGACGGATCGAGGGGTACCGGGATCTCGCAGGGCACCACCAGCACACCGCAGCCCGCCGCTGCGGCGGCGGCCACCCCGGTGACCGAATCCTCGACCGCCACACAATCGCGGGGATTCAGGCCGAGTAGCTGCGCCGCGCGGAGGTAGACGGCCGGGTCGGGTTTCCCGTGCGGCACCTCGTCGCCGCAGACCGAGACATCGAATCGGGCCCGGCCCAGGGTTTCCAGGGCGAGTTCGGTGAGCGACCGTTTCGTGTTGGTCACGAGCGCGCAGGGCAGGCCGGCGTCCCGCACCATATCCAGCGCCTCCACCGCCCCCGGCCGCCACGGGATCGGACCGGTCATGAGTTCGGTGACCCGCTCCTCCAAGAACACACCTGCTGCCTCGACGGCCTCCGGGTGCGGGTCGATTCCCAGCTCGGTGAACATGATCCGCAACGCGTTCGCCCCGGAAGCCCCGATCAGCGCGTGCCGGATCTCCTGCGTCATCTCCCGGCCGAGCTCCCGCGCCAGCTCGCGGACGCCGATATCCCACAGCTTCTCCGAATCGAGCAGCGTGCCGTCCATATCCCACAGGACACCGGCCAGCTGGGCCATACGTTCCGGACCTTTCGTCATGGTGGATCGAGACGGCACCGAGCCGCGGGGCACGATCGGAAGCCTGGGCCGACCGTAGCCCGGCCGGGAAAGCGGCGGCAAACCCGGCCGGTCGCGGTCACAGAACCTGTGAGTCGGTGATGACCAGCTGTCCCCCGTTGGGCGCTACGCGGAACGACCGGCTCTCCGACTGCACCGAGCCGTCGCGCATCGTGTAGGTGACGGTCGCGACCGCGCTGCCGTCGCCGGATTGGCTCACCGAGCCGATACTGACCGCGCTGATGGTCGACCAGAACCCCTGGTAGTCCGCGTAACCACCGGCGACGGCCTGATACTCGGGCGCGAGCTGTGACCATGCGGCGGCCGTATTGCCGGGCAGTAGCCCGTAGTAGCCACGCACGAACTGTTCCACGCGGGCGGCCGAGGGTGTCCCGGTTTCGGTGGTACTGGTCGTCGTCGTGGCGGAGGTCGTGGCCGAGGGCCGTTCGCTGGGCTCCGCCTGCGGTTCCCCGGACTGTTCCGGGGCCTCCGCCTGGCTGCTTTCGGGTCCGGCGGCGGTGTTGTCGTCCCCGCCGGTGGCATTGACGAGAACCAGACCCACCACGACCACCAGGAGCAGTGCCGCGGCGCCCGCCAGCACGGCCGTACGGGACCGGGTTCCGGAACCACGCTGGGCGACGGGTCCGGCGGGTGCGGGCGCCGATATCGCGGCCGGCGGAACGCCGGTTCCGCGGAACACCGGCGCCGCGGCGGGCCCTGCGGCAGGCGGGCGGGTATCGGCGGGACCCGGCTCTTGTTCGGGCCGGTCCAGGGTGGCCGTGGCGGCGAGCGTGGGCGGGAGAACTTTCGTGGTGGCGGACGGCGCGGTATCGACCGGTTCCGGCGCCCGGCCGGCGGCCACTTCCTCCAGCATGACCCGCGCCTCGTCCATGGTGGGCCGGTTGGCGACCTCGGTCGCCAGCAACCGCATCACCACCGGACCCAGCGCACCCGCTCCTTCGGGCGGTTCCACCTGTCCGCCTGCTACCGCGTGCAGCACGGCCAGCGGATTGTCGCCGTCGCCGAAGGGCGGGCGTCCGGTGATCGCATGGTAGAGCGTGGATCCCAAGGCGAAGACGTCCGAGGCGGGTATCGGCTGTTCCCCCCGTGCGACCTCCGGCGCGAGATAGGCCGGGGTGCCGGCCAGGAACCCGGTCGCGGTGACGGTGACATCGCCGGTGGCGCGGGAGATTCCGAAGTCGGTGATCTTCACCGTGCCGTCGTCACCCACCAGCAGGTTCGCCGGTTTCACATCCCGGTGCACGATTCCGGCGTCGTGTGCCGCGGCGAGCGCGGCCGCGGCCTGCGCACCGAGTTCGGCGACCTTCAGCGGCGCGAGGGTGCCGTCGAGGTTCAGCCGGTTGGCCAGGCTGGGCGCGTTCATATATTCCATGACCAGCCACGGCTGGCCGTCCTCGTCGGCGACGTCGAAAACCGAGATGGCATTGGGGTGGTGCAATCGCGCGGCGATCCGGCCTTCGCGCAATGCGCGTTTACGCGCCTCCGCGGTCTGCTGTTCGGTCAGGTTCGGGCCCAGCAGCACCTGTTTGACCGCGACGGTGCGCTGCAGCCGGATGTCGAGCGCCCGCCACACCACACCCATGGCACCGGTGCCGATGGGATCCGTGAGCCGATAACGTCCGGCTATCAGCCGATCCTTGCTCATCTGAAGTCGTGGCCCCTTCTGCTCGCCGCCGAGTCGTCCAGCACTCCGCGCGTCACAGGCGGTTGCCTACGGTTCCGCGTCGACCCGGCGCGTGCAACGCACCCGAACGGCATTGTCCGGATTTCTGGTTCCGCGGGAACCTCGGCGGAAATTCCCGGAAATCGTACGCTCCGGCGCCCCGAACCCTGCGGGCAGTACGGGATTTCGGAGCCGATCACGCGCTGGTCACCTGCGGTTTCCGCCGGCGGACCAGGCCGCTGGCGCAATAGTGACCCACAAAAGTGACCACAATCACACCAGTTGGGTGTTTAATCCGGCTCAGGCATTGAAGTACTTCGCTTCCGGGTGTAGGAGAACGAATGCGTCGGTGGACTGCTCGGGATGCAACTGCAGCTCCTCCGACAACGTGACACCGAGCCGTCCGGCATCGAGCAGATCCACCAGTTTGGCGCGATCCTCCAGGTCGGGGCAGGCGCCGTAACCGAACGAGTAGCGGGCGCCGCGGTAACCCAGTTTGAAGTAGTCGGTCACCTCCTCCGGATCGGATTCGGCGATGGCGTGCCCGTCGAGAGTGAGTTCCTCGCGGATCCGGCGATGCCAGTATTCTGCGAGCGCCTCGGTGAGCTGGACACCGATTCCGTGCACCTCCAGATAATCCCGGTAGTTGTCGGCGGCGAACAGTTCGTTCGCGAAATCGGCAATCGGCTGCCCCATGGTGACCAGCTGGAACGGCAGCACATCCACCTGTCCGGTCTGCCGGGCGTCGTCGCGGGAGCGGATGAAATCGGCCACGCACAGGAACCGGTCACGCTGCTGGCGCGGGAAGGTGAAGCGGTGCCGCTGCGGCGCATCGGGTTCCGGTTCGGTGAGCACGACCACGTCGTCACCCTCGGAAACCGCCGGGAAGTACCCGTACACGACCGCCGCATGCTGCAGCACGCCTTCGGTGCTGAGCCGATCCAGCCAGGCCCGCAGTCGCGGGCGCCCGTCGGATTCCACGAGTTCCTCGTAGCTGGGTCCCTCACCGCCGCGTTGTCCTCGCAGACCCCACTGGCCGAGGAACAGCGCCCGTTCGTCCAGCAGTCCCGAATATTCCTGGACCGGTAGACCTTTCACCACACGGGTACCCCAGAACGGCGGAACCGGGACGGGAACATCCGCGGCCACATCCGACCGGGCGGGCACCTCGATCGGAGTTTCGGCGGCTTTACGCTGTTCGGCGATCCGGCGCGAACGTTCGTGGCGGGCCTTCCGTTCGGCGGCCTTACGCCGCCGTTCCTCCGCCTCCGGGCCGTCCGGACCCGGGGCAGCCCCGCGCTTGGCGGCCATGATCTCGTCCATCAACCGCAGTCCTTCGAAGGCATCGCGTGCGTAGTGCACATCGCCCTCGTAGACATCGGTGAGATCGTTCTCCACATACGAGCGGGTGAGCGCGGCGCCACCGAGCAGTACCGGGAACTGTTCGGCCACTCCCCTGCTGTTGAGTTCCTCCAGGTTCTCCTTCATGACCACGGTGGATTTCACCAGCAGACCGGACATGCCGATCACATCGGCCTTCTTGTCCACCGCGGCGTCGAGAATGCTGGCGATGGGCTGTTTGATCCCGAGGTTCACCACCTCGTAGCCATTGTTGGACAGGATGATGTCGACCAGGTTCTTGCCGATATCGTGCACATCGCCCTTGACCGTGGCCAGTACCACCCGGCCCTTACCGCTGTCGTCGGTGGCCTCCATATGCGGCTCGAGATGCGCCACGGCCGCCTTCATCACCTCGGCCGACTGCAACACGAACGGCAGCTGCATCTGTCCCGAACCGAACAGTTCGCCGACGGTCTTCATCCCCGAGAGCAGGGTCTCGTTGATGATCTTCAGCGGCGGCACCTCACGCATGGCCTCGTCGAGGTCGGCTTCCATCCCGGCGCGTTCACCGTCGACGATGCGCCGTTCGAGGCGTTCGAACAGCGGCAGCGCGGCGAGTTCGTCGGCGCGCGAGGCCCGCGAATCGGCCGTCGACACCCCTTCGAAGAGCTGCATGAGCTTCTGCAGTGGGTCGTACCCTTCGCGGCGCCGGTCGTAGATCAGGTCGAGAGCGATCTCGCGGTGCTCGTCCGGGATCCGGCTCATCGGCAGGATCTTGGAGGCGTGCACGATGGCACTGTCCAGCCCGGCCTGCACACATTCGTGCATGAATACCGAGTTGAGCACCTGCCGCGCAGCGGGGTTCAGGCCGAAGGAGATATTCGACAGGCCCAGCGTGGTCTGCACCCCCGGGTGCCGGCGTTTGAGTTCGCGGATGGCCTCGATGGTTTCCAGGCCGTCGCGCCGCGACTCCTCCTGGCCGGTGCCGAGCGTGAAGGTGAGGGTGTCGATGATGATATCGCCGACCTGCAGCCCCCAGTTGCCCGTGATATCGGCGATCAGCCGTTCGGCGATGGCGACCTTGTGCTCGGCGGTCCGCGCCTGCCCTTCCTCGTCGATGGTCAGCGCGACCACCGCGGCGCCGTGTTCGGCGACCAAGCTCATGATCTGGTGGAACCGGGATTCCGGCCCGTCGCCGTCCTCGTAGTTCACCGAGTTCACCGCGCAACGCCCGCCCAGATGCTCGAGCCCGGTCCGGAGCACGGGCGGCTCCGTGGAGTCGAGCATGATCGGCAGGGTGGAGGCGGTGGCCAGCCGCGAGGCCAGTTCCGACATATCGGCGCTACCGTCACGGCCGACGTAGTCGACGCAGAGGTCGAGCAGATGCGCGCCGTCGCGGGTCTGGTCCTTGGCGATATCGAGGCATTTGCCCCAGTCCTGGGCCAGCATGGCCTCCCGGAACGCTTTCGACCCGTTGGCGTTGGTGCGCTCGCCGATCATCAGCACGCTGGCGTCCTGTTCGAACGGCACCGCGGTGTACATGCTGGAGATGCTCGGTTCCGGCTGCGGGGTGCGGCGCTGCCCGATCGGCGGCAGCGTGGGTTCGACCTCGCGGACCGCTTCGGCGACCTGCCGGATGTGCTCCGGGGTCGTACCACAGCAGCCGCCGACCAGGGCCAGACCGTAGTCGGCGACGAAACCGCGCAACGCCGCGGCCAGCTCTTCAGGGGTGAGCGGGTACTCGGCACCGTTGGCCCCGAGCACCGGGAGACCGGCGTTGGGCATCACGGAGACGGGTATCCGGGCGTGCTGCGACAGGTAGCGCAGATGCTCGCTCATCTCGTCCGGGCCGGTCGCGCAGTTGAGCCCGATCAGGTCGATACCCAGCGGCTCCAGCGCGGTGAGCGCGGCCCCGATCTCGCTGCCGACCAGCATGGTGCCGGTGGTCTCGACCGTGACGTGGGTGATGATCGGGATCCGGCGCCCGGCCCGTTCCATGGCCCGGCGGGTCCCGTTGACCGCCGCCTTGACCTGCAGCAGGTCCTGGCAGGTCTCGATCAGCACCGCATCGGCGCCGCCGTCGAGCATGCCGAGCGCGGCCTCGGTGTAGGCGTCACGCAGGCTCGCATACGGGGCGTGGCCCAGGGTCGGCAGTTTCGTACCCGGGCCCATCGAGCCGAGGACGTAACGGGGCACCCCGTCGGCGCCGGGACCCATCTCGTCGGCGACCTCGCGGGCGAGGCGGGTGCCCTTCTCGGACAGTTCCCGGATGCGGTCCGCGATATCGTAGTCGGCGAGGTTGGGCAGGTTGCAGCCGAACGTATTGGTTTCCACGGCGTCGGCGCCGGCCTCGAAATAGGCACGGTGGATATCGCGCAGCACCTCGGGGCGGGTGTCGTTGAGGATTTCGTTGCAGCCTTCCAGGCCGCGGAAATCGTCGAGTGTGAGGTCGACGGCCTGCAACATGGTGCCCATCGCCCCGTCGCCGATCACGACACGACGGCTGAGCGTGTCGAGCAAGGTGGTATCGAACTCGGCGGGGCGGGAGGCAGACATGGATTCCAGAGTAGTGGGCGCCACCGCGGCGATGTTCGCCTAGTTCACACCTGTGGGGGCGGCCACAGCCCGAAACCGCCGCCCGGCCCGTCCGACGCCCCGCCGGGCCGCAGTCCGTACCCGGCGCAAGACCCGCGAGTGGACCGTCACGCAGACATCCGGCCACCACCGCGCGGGCCGGCGACCGGCCGCGACAGGCGCGGGAGAACCGATACTGCGCGCCGGTCACGACCCGCACCGTAGGCTGGCAGGGGTGAGCTCGAGTGAATCTCCGGTGGATCGGGAACTGCCCGCGTTGCGTGACCCGGTGCTCGTTGCCGCCTTCGAAGGCTGGAACGACGCTGGTGACGCGGCCAGCGGAGCGGTCGAGCACCTGGAGTTGATCTGGGATGCCCGGCCGCTGGCCGAACTCGATTCCGAGGACTACTACGACTATCAGGTGAACCGGCCGATGGTCCGGCAGGTGGAGGGCGTCACCCGCGAGATCGTCTGGCCGGCGACGGTGCTGTCGGTATGTTCTCCGCCCGGTAGCGACCGCGATGTGGTCCTGCTGCGCGGGATCGAACCCAATATGCGGTGGCGCCGGTTCTGCGCGGACCTGCTGGAGCTCATCGATCAGCTCGGCGTGGAGACCGTGGTCATCCTGGGTGCGCTACTGGCGGACACCCCGCACACCCGGCCCGTGCCGGTGACGGGTTCGGCCTACAGCAAGGAGGCGGCCGAACGATTCAGCCTGGAGCAGACCCGCTACGAGGGCCCGACCGGTATCACCGGGGTGCTGCAGGACGAGTGCGTGAAAGCCGGAATCCCGGCGGTGTCGTTCTGGGCGGCGGTTCCGCATTATGTCTCCCAGCCGCCGAACCCGAAGGCCACGATCGCGCTGCTGCACCGGGTGGAGGATGTCCTCGATATCGAGGTGCCGTTGCGGGAGCTGCCGCAGCAGGCCGAGGAGTGGGAGTCGACGGTGAACGAGATGACCGTCGCCGACGAGGAGATCGCCGAGTATGTGCACTCCCTCGAGGAGCGCGGAGACGCCGCGATCGACGTGAACGAGGTCATGGCCAAGATCGATGGTGATGCCATCGCGGCCGAATTCGAGAAGTATCTGCGCCGGCGGGGGCCCGGCGGCTTCGGACGCTGAGGGGGGGAACGCCGAGCCGCCGGACCGCCGGTTCAGCTCGCCACCGACCAGATTCGGGCGGCGGCGTCGTTGGCCAGCTTCGCGATCAGCAGTTCGCGTGGAATGGTCTGGCCGGTGAGATGATCGAGCGAGGGCACCACCACATGGTGGGCATCCGCCCGCTGGAGTTCCCGGGTCAGTTCGGCGAATGCCGTTCCGTCACCCGCATGCGATTCGTGGAATGTCGCGGCGAAGCATAATCCGTGGGCATCGGCCAGCTCGCGTAGCGCGGCCTCCATATCGTCGCCGTCGCCCGCGGCCAGATCGTCGCGTAAATACCCATATACCAACGCTTCCACCCGAACCTCCTGAATCCTTCCCCGTACGGGACGGGGAACCATTTCCTGCTCCGGGATCTCCTCCCGCGTTCGCGGGGGTGTTGCTTGAACCGGCACGGAGCCGGTTCGATTCGAGCATGACCGACGGCGAACGCATGCAGAAGAGGTCATGCGGGGGACATCTTCATGCCCTATGGGGTCCACGAAAAGTTTGCTGGTGCAATACTGGCGACGTGACTGCTGCTGAAGATCGTCCGCTGTGGGCCATCCGGATGCGCTCGGAACGCGATGCGCGTGGGTGGTCACAGGCCGAGGCGGTACGCGCGCTACGCGCCAAATCGGCCCAGAACCTACCGACCGACAGCACCCTGCTACGTAATTGGCGGCGTTGGGAATCGGGCGAATCCCGCCCCGACGATTTCTACGCTCCCCTCATCGCCGCCGCGTTCGACACCGTCGCCGCGGCGTTCTTCCCCAAGGCGCGCCCGAGCCGTGACGACGAATTGCTCACCGCCACCGGTATGGA
This sequence comes from Nocardia carnea, assembly GCF_029868855.1. GTDB lineage: Bacteria > Actinomycetota > Actinomycetes > Mycobacteriales > Mycobacteriaceae > Nocardia > Nocardia carnea_A. The sequence goes on from NZ_JARWOV010000217.1 coordinate 17,118, forward strand.
CACACTCGAATTCATGGGACGGCTACGGATGTCCGATGTTTCGACCGCCACCCTCGATGCCGTCCGGATCACCGCCGAACGCCTGTGCCGCGATTACGCCTCGACCGATGCCCACCAACTGCATCGTGAGGCCTCGGGATGGTTGCGGCGGATCGCGGCCCTGCTCGACAGCCGGCTGACGCTGGCCCAGCACAAGGAAGTCCTCGAGCTGGCCGGGTGGGTCGCCCTACTGCTCGGCTGTCTCGAATACGATCTCGGCCGTCGCGGCGGCGCCGAGGCCACCCGGCGGGCCGCCCGCTCGCTCGGCCTGGAATCCGGGAACACCGAAATCATCGGGTGGAGCTCGGAATTGGCGGCCTGGTTCGCGCTGACCCAGGGCAACAACCGCGGTGTCATCCAGGCGGTCGATTCGGTACCGCCGGAATGCGCCGACAGCGGCGTCGGCGTCCAGCTCGCCGCCCAGCGCGCCAAAGCCTGGGCACGCTTGGGTGACCGCAGCGCGGTGGACGCGGCACTGGCGCAGGGCCGGATGCTGCTGGACCGGCTCGGCCACCCCGAGGATCTGGAGAACCATTTCGTCGTCGACCCGCAGAAGTTCGACTTCTATGCGATGGACTGCTGTCGGGTGGTCGGCGACGATGTGCGGGCCGAGCGGTTCGCCCGCGCGGTCCTCGCCGATTCCACCACGCTGGACGGCACGGTCCGCAACCCGATGCGGGTCGCCGAAGCCCATCTGACACTCGCCATGGTGGCCGCCCGCGGTCGCGATCTCGAACTGGCGGTTTCGGAAGGGCTGCAGGCCTTCGAATCGAAACGCCGGTCGCTGCCCTCGCTGTTGTGTATCGGCGGCGAGGTCGGGCGGGAACTGATGGCGCATTTCCCCGACGATCCCCGAACTCAGGAGTATCTGGACGAACTCCGTGCGGTATCCAGCACCTGAGCTGATCCCGGAGTGTACGCAGGGTGCGGATTCACACCTCAGCGATGGGCGGCGTCGGGCACGCGGGCCGGGCAGGCCGTCCCCGGGATGGTGACCAGCTCGAAATGCCACCATTCGTTGTCGAACGTGCGGCACAGTCCCCACCGGTTGCCGTTGGCCTCCAGCCATGCGGCACCCTCACGCGGTGCGATATCGACGGCCCGGCCGGTGACATGGGTGGACTCCTCCGGCGGCAAGACCCAGCGGCGCGCCTCCTCCGGCGTGCCGTAGGTGCGCAGCCCGTCCTCCCACATGGCCTGCTGTTCGGCCGGGCTTCGATACCCGGAATTGATCCACATCGGCACACCCACGGCATGCGCTTCCCGTTCGGCCATGGTGTACGCGAGCGCCAGCAGCGGTTCGAGTCCCTCGGTCCCCGCCGCCGCGGTCTCCGTCAGCGGCGGGACCGGGAATGGCGAGGCGGCGGCTTCGGCACCGCCGAAGGCGAGGGCACCGACAGCTACCGCCGACACCGCCACCGCGGCCGCACGACCGGCTGTTGCTCGCAGGGGAAAGGGCATGCGGATGATCTTATCGACCACCACCGCCCCGACCGGCTGCGTTACCGATGAGCTGCACAGATGTGATTTCACCCGAAGCCGGCGCCTGGATGGTCGCTGGCACCGTGGCCGGGAACTGCACCCGGTTCAGCGTCCTTGTTCGGGCCACCACAGGGCGATGGTGAGGCCGAGCAGACCGAGCACGAGCTGCACCAGTGCCACGTCAGCCATTCAGCTGCTGATCGCGTTCGTCCGGATCCCCGACCCAGCGGTGGCCGCGTGGGTACAGGCGCATCGGGGTGATCAGCGCGGCGTTATCGGTGACGAGGTGGCGGATCGCATCGACGTGCTCGAAGCCCGGCACGACTACGGCGGCCGCGCCGTGCTCCCCCGCATGCCGGGCCAGGGCCAGGGTTACGACTGTCGGCCCTGCGTCCGTGTACACCGTGAACACGAGCCGGTACCCATGCCTTTCCGCCAGTGTGTGCAGGTCGGCCACGGGAGTCGGAACGTCACGCCGCACCAGCGCGACCGCCTTCGGGCGTTCATCGAACGCCATGTGAGTCCTCCGAGTCCGCGCACCAGCGACGCACGGCCGCTGCGATGCACTCCAATCGCTCGACCGGCGGCAGCAGCGCGACAGGTCCGTCCGGGATCCCGGAAGATCCGCGAACCCGCTTCGGTAACAGCCCCGGCGCGGTCCCGAGTGACCGACCTTCCCCCTGAAACCCGTTGACAGACATGAGTTATCCCCTGCTCCTGGAATAGTCTTGGCAAGCACCCGGCGCAGGGTCCAGCACGGCATCAGCGACCGAACTGTGGATGCTGGACCGCCAGTACGCGGCGCTCCTGGCGTTGAACTGGTGTCTCCCAGTGGTTCTGGGAGGTGGCCTGCGCCGGGTGCGCCATCAGTAGACAAGGGCTACAGCCGCTATTGGAAGCTTCCGACGCGTCAATTCCTGAGAGAATATGCAACATTCCAGATTTCGACCTCCGCGCATTCCAGTACGGGTCACACTGCGTTCCAGTGCGGGATGTGGAGGCCCGCGCAAAGGGGAGATCATGGACAGGGAGACCGACAGCACCTTCGCGCGACGGATGCTGGGAAGGCAGTTACGACATCTGCGCGAGACGTCGGGTGTAAGTGTGCAAACGGCTCGGCAGGCCATCGGAGTGGGGCATCAGACGCTATGGCGCCCAGAGACTGGACAGTCCACCCGGATCTCGGCATTGCAGGTGCGGGAGTTGTGCCGCATCTACAAGGCACCACAGGAGGTTACGGACGTTCTCCTGGATCTTCTGAGCGGATTGTCGTACAAGTCTTGGTGGCATGCCTACCGCGAGGCGGTGCCGAAGGATTTCGACCTGTATCTGGGTTTGGAGGTGGCGGCCAGTCGATTCCTGACATACGCGCCGACGCTGCTTCCTGGGCTTGTCCAGACGCAGCCGTACCGGCGCGCGATGATCTGGATATCGAATCCGGGGATGCGCACAGTAGAGGTAGAACAACACATCGAGATCGCGAGCCGTCGGCAATCGCGGTTACACGACGACCCCAGCCTCGAAGTGGAAATCCTTGTCAGTGAGGCTGCGCTGCGCCACCGCATCGGAGGCCCCGCGGTGATGGCCGAACAGCTCGACTACCTCACCGAGCTGAGCGAACTTTCCCAAGTTTCGATCAGGGCCGTCCCCTTTACCGCGACTCACGTCGGCCTGGATGCGGGACTGTTCGTCCTGCTCGAGTTCCCGCCGCATCGGACAACATGGCTGTCAGAACCGCCGATTGTGTACGTTCAGGGCTACACCAGCGACCAATACCTCGAGCGGCCAGAGGAAATCGACAGGTACCAGACGGCAGCCAACGGCATCAGACGCGTCGCGCTCGACGAAGTACGAACCCGAGACCTGGTGAAGAAGATAGCGAAGGAGCACCATGAACAGCGCTGACCTACCCGGAGCCCGGTGGTTCAAGAGCAGCCGAAGTTCCGGCACCAAGGAGTGTGTCGAGGCCGCACACCTGGATAAAGGTTTCGTCGGCGTGCGCGACTCCAAGAATCCATCCGGTCCGGCCCTGGTCTTCAGCGCCGATGAATGGGATGCGTTCTTGGCGTTCGCGAAGTGCGGCAGTTCTTCCGTGGGGCAGAGATGATCCGGAGGGTACGGTAGCCGGATCCGAGAGCTCATCCTCAAACAATGACAGGGCGTGAAAGGTGAACGATCAGACGACCGCGAACTGGTTCACGAGCACCCGCAGCCATGGCGGTAAGGACTGCGTGGAGGCCGCGCACCTGGCCGAAGGACGGGTGGGTGTCCGGGACTCCAAGAACCCTGAGGGCCCGGCCCTGGTGTTTGCCCCCGGCGAATGGGACGCCTTCCTCTCCGGTACCAAGTCCGGCGAGTTCGACAGGGCCTGACTCTGCTCGGACAAGGACGACAGGGGCGCGCAGAAGTCGTGGCCGACCACTGACCGACCGGCCACGTCGAGGCCGGTCGGTCAGTACGAGATTCGACCATCGGGTGCTGTGGATATCAGTGCAGCCCGGTTCAACTGCGTGCATTGTCCGATGAAAGGTCGAGGCCCTTCGCGTCCCGGCCGACGCTCCTGCTCCCGTGCAAAAAGACTCGTTGAGCAGGGGCGGGGTTGTGTACCATCGCCTCATGCGTTCCTGAGTGTGTCTTTCCCCGCGTGCGCGGCGTATCAGCCCCGTGGGGTGAAACCTCCCTCCGGTCAGGACGTTCGTGTTCACCTTCTGCCTCCGGGCCTTCCGCGCACGGTCATTGCCGCTCCGTCCTCTGTGGGTGTCTCCGATTCCTTCTCGTGCGCCTCCCTCCGAGGCGAGCGTTCATGAATCCGGCCGACCGAATCACTCCCGAGGAGACATGATGATCAACACTCGCCTTGCGGGCCGCACGGTCCTGGTCACAGGCGGTTCCGGCAATATCGGCGCGGCGATCAGCCGGGCATTCGCCGCTCAGGGGGCATGCGTTGCGATCCACTACCTCGAACAGGATCCTCCCGCCCCCACCGGCGCCGAATGGGCGCACATCACTCCCGCTGCGGACGAGGGGAACAGGCTCGCGGAGGAACTGGGCAACGGCTCATTCGCCGTCAGTGCCGACCTGTCCGATCCGGACGGGCCCTCCCGCCTGGTGCGTGCGGTAACCGACCGGACCGGTGCGATCAATGTCCTGGTCAACAACGCCGCCCACTGCGAGACACCGGACACTGTCGAAACGTTGACCTACGCATCCATGGATCGTCATTACCGGGTCAACGCCATCGCCCCGCTGTCCTCACCGCCGAGGTGGCGCGGCTACGCCGGGACGACGACCCGTTGTGCATCGTCAACATCACCACCGACGCGGCTCGCGCCTTCCCCGGCCAGACCGGCTACGGAACCTCCAAGGCGGCGCTGGAGGCGATCACCAGGTCCACCGCTCTGGACCTGGCAGCGCGGGGCATACGCGTGAATGCTGTTGCTCCGGGCCCGGTCCAGACCGGCTGGATGGACGAAGACCTCCTTGCGCACGCGCGACAGATCGTACCGATGGGCAGGGTCGGTGAGCCGGCTGATATCGCTGACGCGGTGGTGTATCTGGCTTCGCACCAGGCCCGCTGGATCACCGGGCAGGTTCTGCAGGTCGCCGGTGGGCACGCGCTGTGACCGGGCCGGCCCTCGACCCAGCACACGGCCGCCGTTGCGGAGGAGATCGCCGGAGATGACCGGACGTCCATTGTCCCCCGAGGAATGCGACCGGCTCTGGCGAGCCTGGTCCCCCACCGAAGCCGCCGAACGGCTGTCGTGCGCCCCGCCATGCTGGTACATCACAGGTGGCTGGGCGCTGGATCTGTTCGTCGGTGGTCTCGGACGTGAGCATTCCGACCTCGAAATCGGTGTGCCCGGTGAACGATTCGCCGATATCGCGAACGCGCTTCCCGGCTACGAATGGGACGTCGTCGGTGACGGGCAGGTGTGGCCGTTTCCCGAGGAGGCCGATGATCAGCACCAAACCTGGCTGCGTGATCCGGCGACCGGGCTGTATCACCTCGATGTGTTCCGCGAACCGCACCGTGGTGATCGATGGTTGTGCCGCCGCGATACCTCGATCACCCTGCCCTACGACGAGCTGATACTCCACACCGCCGACGGTATCCCCTACATGATCCCGGAGGTCGTGCTGTTGTTCAAAGCGAAAGCCCGCCGCGCCAAAGACGAGACGGACTTCCGGCGCACGCTCCCTGGGATGGACTCCGCACGGCGATTCCGGCTGTCCGCATGGCTTGCGCAAGTGCACCCGGATCATCCGTGGTCGGAAACGCTCTCGAGTCGCAGGCTCTGACGAGCTCGCTCGGTATCCCGCACGGGCCTACCCGGGAAGTCCGCCGCTGATGAGCAGATGCTGCCCGCTCACCCACCGGGACAGGGGGCCGGCGAAGTACTCGGCCGCGTCCGCGACATCGTCGACACTGCCGAGCCGGCCCCCGATGGGACGCATGGCCAGGTTCTGGGCTCGGGTGGGGTCGTCTTCGGGGAGGTCGGTGAACACTCCGGCACCTTCGATCTGGGTGGGAATGATGGAATTGACCGTGACGCCCCGGTTTCCGACCTCCTGGGCGAGCACCTCCACGGTGTAGCGTGGGCCCATTTTGCTGGAACCGTACAGACCTACCCCCGGGATGGCGAGGCACGTGGTGCTGGAGCCGATGTAGATTATCCTGCCGTTGTCCTCGATATGCTTCGCGGCCTTCTGCAGGGTGAAGAACGCGCCCTTGGTATTGATCGAGAACAGGCGGTCGAACTGTTCTTCGGTGACGTCGGCGATGGGTTGATCGATCAGTTCGACGCCGGCGTTGGCCACGACGATATCGAGCTTTCCGAACGCCCGGACGGACTCCTCGAAGAGATGCTCGAGGGCCTGGGCGTCGGAAACGTCGGCCTGGATCGCGACCGCCTCCGATCCGAGTTCCTCGATGTCCTGCACGGTCCGGGAGGCACTGGTTTCGTTGCCGGCGTAGTTGATCACCACCCGGGCGCCGAGCGAGGCGTAGCGCAGGGCAATGGCCCGGCCGATCCCCCGGGCCGACCCGGTGACGAGAGCGACCTTGTCCTGCAGAGCAGTCATACCGGTCCCCGATCTCTGTAGCTGGTTTCTGGTCCTGGTCGGCGGTGGCCGATCATGGTGCGGCAAGCCGCAGGCGAACAACCCAGACAATATCAGGCACCTGTCGGATAATATGGATACGCCCAGGTCGAAGGAGAAACGAATGGCGCGCTCAGGCCCGGGTAGGCCGAAACGTGAGGTCCGGACCCCCGATCACGCCGAGCTCATGCACAAGGGCCTGCAGGCCTTCGCCGAACTGGGCTACGAGGCAGTTTCGGTCCGCGAACTGAACCACCGACTCGGCATGGGGCATACCTTCCTCCACGACAGGTACGGCTCCAAGGAGGCCTTCTGGAAACAGGTTGTCGCGTACGAGTACCGGGCCTTGGCCGCCGAACTGGCCGCCGCCCTCGCATCGGCACCGGACGACGATCTGGACTGGTTGATTCAGGCCATTCGAGAGTTCCACCACGTCAGCACGCATCATCCGCATCTGAATCGGGTGATCGACTACGAAGCGGCCCGCGAATCCGCACGGCTGGATTACCTCTTCGAGCTGACCGAACCCATGAACAATGCCGTCAAACCCGTCTTCGAACGGTTGGTGGCAGCCGGGCGGGTCCGCGATATCCCCTGGCACGTTTTCCATTTCGCCGTCACCAAGCCGACCTTGCTGTACGGGCAAGAGCCCTGGGCTCGCAGGTTCGGCCGCGCAGACGATACCGACGACAGCGATACGATCGCCGCGATCATCATCCACGGACTGCTGGCCTGAACGGCGGCGCCGGATCGGCGCCGGTGTCGACCGTTGTTCCATCCTGTCCGGTCGTCTAAAATTTTGACCATGCGGCCAGAAATAAGTACATCCGGCCAGAAACGTCCGTCGTTCATCGAGCAGGTGCGGCGAAAGCAGATACTCGAGAACGCCGTCACCGTGTTCGCGGAGTCCGGGTACGCGAAAACCTCGCTCGCCCGGATCGCCGAACGGGCCGGTATCAGCAAGGGTGTGATCTCGTATCACTTCGCGGGCAAGGACGAACTGATGGAGCGGCTCGTCGAGCATGTCTACGAGGAGATCACCGCATTCGTGACGCCCAGGGTGACGGCGGAAGAAACGGTGCTGCGCCGGATCGGCGCACGGATCCGGGCCGTCGCCGACTATGTGCGCGCCCACCCGGCCGAACTGCGGGCGCTGACCGAGGTACTCCACAATCTCCTCGACGACAACGGACGCCCGGTGTACGGCGACCGCTTCAACGAATCCACCTATCAGGGTTTGGAAGCGGAATTCCGGACCGGTCAGGACTCCGGTGAGCTGCGCCGATTCGATACGCGCGTCATGGCCGTCACGGTGCAGGCGGGAATCGACGCGATGATCGCGTACTGGCATTCCTATCCCGAACACGATCTCGGTGCGCACGCCGACGAGTTGGCCGATCTCATCACCCACGCGATCGCCGCGAATCCTCCGACCGCAGCAGGGACGAAGCAATGACGATCGATCAGGCAACACGTGATCCCGCCCCGCGGGGCGGGGCCGCACGGATCCCGGGACCGGACCTGGCACGCGGGTTCATGCTGCTGCTGATCGCGCTCGCCAACACGGCTTACTACCTGTACGGCGGACAGCGTTCGGCGTCGGGGGCCCACCCGGTAGACGGCTCGGCACTCGACACGGTGGTGCAGGGGGTCCTCATCACCGCCGTCGACCTGCGGGTGTACCCGATGTTCGCGTTCCTCTTCGGTTACGGCCTGGTGATGATCGCCAGGCGGCAGGAACAGCGCGGGCTCTCCGAGAAACAGGTCCGGTCGGTGATACAGCGCCGGAATGTGTGGCTCATCGGCTTCGGCGCGGTGCACGCCCTGCTGTTGTGGGGCGGCGACATACTCGGCGCCTACGGGCTCACCGGCCTCGTCCTGGTGTGGCTGTTCCTGCGCCGCACCGATCGCACACTGCTGGCCTGGGCCGGGGTCGGCACCGCCGTCGTTGCCGTGGTGGCAGGGTTGTCGATACTCGGGGCGGTGGCCGTACTGTCGGGCGAAGACAGCGGCAACGGATTCGATCCCGGATTCGCGAACGCCGCGTACGCCAGCATTTCGGCGGAGAGTTACCTGGACTCCGCCGTCGCACGAATGACGATGTGGCCTGTGCAGGTGACTTTCGTCCAAGGCCTGTTCGGCATGGTTGTCCCCGTATCGATCCTGCTCGGGTTCTGGGCCGCGCGCCGCCGGGTCCTCGAACGGCCGCAGGAACACCGGCGGCTGCTGTGGGTGACCGCGATCGCCGGTATCGCCGTCGGCTGGAGCTTCGGGCTCGTCCACGCACTCGCCCACGCCGGGGTGATCAGCGGTATGGAACCGGCGATGGCGGCGTTGGCGGCACCGCAGATGGCCACCGGCCTGGCGTGCGGCCTCGGTTATGTCGCGGTATTCGGGCTGATCGGCGGACGACTGGCCGATCGCCGGCTCGGGCCGATCGCGTACGCCGTCACGGCGGTGGGCAAACGTTCGATGACCTGCTATCTGGCTCAATCGGTGCTGTGCGCGCCACTGCTCGCGGCGTGGGGGCTCGGACTCGGCGCTGTACTCGGCAGTGCGAGTATGGCTGCGTTCGCCGTCGGAGTGTGGATCGTCACGGCCGCCTATGCCGTGCTGCTCGAACGGCGCGCAAGCCCGGGACCGGCCGAAACCCTTTTGCGTCGGCTGGTTTACGGCGCGGTCGGCAACGCACCCCACCAGCCTGCGTCCGCCGACCGGAACAGCTGATCCGGCATGGTGTGCGGCCGGCACGGGCGCTCGCACGGGCTACCGAGATGAGTTTCGGCCCCATCCGCGACGCCGGATCGGCCGGGCCGAGCATGACGGAGTCGCGCCCGGGTCACGGCTTACATCGGATGGCCGCCAGCACCGCGTCCACCGACTGGTCGGCCAGCGCATCCGGCAGCGGCAGATGCCGGAACAGAGCGCGGAAATAGATCGGTGCGGCCACCGCGTCCAGTACGAAGCCGATATCGATATCCGGGTCGACCTCGCCGCGATCGATGGCCGATTTGAGCGCGCGGGCCGTGGTGTCACGCCGCGGCCCGAAAACCCTGGACCAGAGTTGTTCGCGTAACTCCGGGTCGGCGGACAGGTCGGCCACCAGGGCGGGCAGCACCCGGCCCAGCGAGGTATCGCGGACTGCGACCACGAGTTCCCGCATCGATGCGATGAGATCGGCACGGAGATCCCCGGTATCGGCGGTCGGTTCGAGCCCCAGCAGGTCGGCGACGATATCGACCACCAGGTGGCGTTTGGACGGCCATCGCCGATAGATCGCGGGGCGATGGATACCGGCTTCGGTGGCGACCCGGCCGATGGTCATCCCCGCGTAACCCTCGGTGTCGAGTACAGCCCGCGCCGCGGCCAGCACCGCCGTATCGATTCGGTCGTCCCGGGTTCGACCCGCCATCAGAACACCGGCCGCGGCACGAGAACAACCTGCCAGCCGTCCGGGTCCGGGAAGGCGATCGCACCGTTGGCCGCCCAATACGGATTCTCGGTCGGCACCGGCTCGTATCCGAATTCCCCCAGCCGGTGCACCGTCTCGTACATCCGGGCTTCCGACGAGAAGTACAACACCAGCAGATTGTCGTTGCTCGGCGCGTCGCCCGGACTGCCGTCGACGTGGGTGGTGAATTCGAGGTGATGATCCGTGCCCGGCAAACCCAGCATCACACCGTCGTAACCCGCATGGTTCTCGAATCTATAGAGCTCGTTCAGGCCGAGCCCGTCCACATAGAAACGAACCACCTCGTCGAGGCGATCGGTCGGGCGGGCGATTCTGACCTGGGCTACCCCCAGGGCGTCGGGCCAGGCATTTGCGATCATGCAATTACAGTACGGTACGTACCGTAATAAGACCAGGCCGGTCATTCCGGTAGCCGCGCCGAACACACCGGAGCTAGCCTGACATCGGAGGGAGGGACCATATGCTGATCGACTTCGTTCCCGACGGGGGTCTGTACCCCTTCGAGTCCCGTTGGTTCGACTCGTCCGCCGGTAGAGTTCACTACATCGACGAGGGCGCCGGAACCCCGATTCTGTTCTGCCACGGATCCCCGACGTGGAGTTTTCTGTACCGGCACATCGTGAAAGGCCTGCGCGACCGATATAGGTGCATTGCCGTCGACTACCCGGGTTTCGGATTATCCGAACGTCGCGCGGGTTTCGGCTACACGATTGCCGAACAGACCGCAGTCCTCGGAGAGTTGATCGATCACCTGCGACTCGACGGTTTCGTTGTGATGGGCCAGGACTGGGGCGGGCCCATCGGTCTCGGAGCAGCCATCTCACGTGCCGATCGGGTGAGCGGAATTGTGCTGGGCAACACCGTGTTCTGGCCGATCGAAGCATGGCCGAACCGGGCGTTCAGCATGATCATGAGCAGCCGTCCGATGCAGCGACGGATTCTCGAGGAGAACTTCCTCGTCGACCGATTCCTGCTCGGAGAACTCGGGCGGAAGCTGACCGCCGCCGAGACCCACCACTACCGCGCCGTCCAGCCCACCGCGGAAGCCCGGCGAGCGCTGACCGTGATGCCCAGAGAGATTCGCGCCGCACACCCCTTGCTCGACCGACTCGCGCTCGACGTTCCCGCCGCTCTGGGCGACAAGCCGGCCCTGGCAGTCTGGGGAATGCGGGATATGGTTTTCCGCCCGGATTCCTGCCTCCCGCGGATACGCGCCACCTTCCCCGACCTCCGCGTCGTCGAGCTACCGCACGCACGTCACTTCATCCAGGAACACGCACCCGATGCGATCACCGCGGCCATCGCAACGCGATTCCCGTAGCGGCGGCCGCCGATATTCCGCCGGCCGTGCTGCCGGCGATCAGCTATGCCGAGGACCGCAGTACTGATGCGATACTGAAAACACTCGCCGACGCCCTGCACGGACTCGGAGACGAGGAAGATTTCCGCGTCTTTGAACTCACCGGACTCGGTCTCGGCGTGAACCGAACCGCGAGAACCTGGAGCCGCGGCCTCCGCGGATCAGCAAGCATCTTTCGCGTGTGGGGCACCGCCGACCCGAGAGGAGCGACCGAGCGATGAAGGTTTTCGTCACCGGCGCCACCGGGGCGCTCGGTAGCCGAACCGTCCCGGCCCTGATCGGTGCCGGTCATACGGTTACCGGGCTGGCCCGTACTC